>JBKPAK010000267.1:0-7816 GCA_046726415.1 Candidatus Methylomirabilota bacterium | reverse complement strand
CTCGCGAGCGGGCGGCGCTGGGGAGGCCTGATATGGCGCCTCTTCCCCCCCAGCGTTCGTCGCGCCCCGGCGAAGCCGTGGCGCTCCTCGCGAGCGGGCCGGCAGTATCCTTGGGCTGCGCGCCCGACCGGACGCGCGACGAAGCGAATTTCGAGAAGTGCATCGGAGGATCGCGATGGGTGACGTGGGGCTCATGGGCATGCACGTGCCGGGCATGTCATGGCGCGAGATGCGCGAGGCGGCCGTCCTCGCCGAGGAATTGGGTTACAGCTGCCTCAGCATGGGCGAGTCATGGGGTGAGGACGCGCTGACGTCGCTGGCCCAGCTGGCGGCGGTGACCTCGCGGATCCGCATCGGCACCAGCATCGTGCCGGTCTTCGCGCGATCGCCGGCCAATCTCGCCATGACCGCGCTCAACATGGACCGCATGTCGGAGGGACGCTTCTTCCTCGGGCTGGGGACCAGCGGCCGCCTGGTAATCGAGGACCTGCACGGCGAGGCATTCAGGAAGCCGCTGACCCGCTTGCGCGAGTACGTCGACATCATTCGCAAGGCCACGCGCGGTGAGCGCCTCGACCACGACGGGGAGTTCTTCCACACCCGGCGCTTCCAGCTCCGGATCGCCCCCTATCGGCCCAGCCTGCCGATCTACATCGCCGCGCTGAGCCCAGCGAGCCTGCGCCTCACCGGCGAGCTGGCCGACGGCTGGTTGCCGATCTTCCTGGTTCCGTCCCGGATGGGGGCGGCGGTGGCCGATCTGAAGGCCGGGGCCGAGGCGGCCGGCCGCTCGTTCGCCGACATCGCCATCGCGCCGCAAGTCTCGATCTACGTCACCGCTGATATCGCCTCGGCGCGCGACCGCGAGCGCCCGCACATCGCGTTCTACGTCGGGGGCATGGGGGTGTTCTACCACCAGTACATGCATCGCATCGGATTCGGGGCCGAGGCCGACCGAGTCCGCGAGGCGTTCCAGGCCCGCGACCGCGAGCGGGCCGCGCGGCTCGTCACCGACGAGATGGTCGATGCCATGACGATCATCGGCACGCCGAGGCAGTGCCGCGATCAGATGGAGGCGTTCTTCGCGGCGGGCGTGCACGAGATCCGGCTGGTGTTCAACGAGCCGAACAAGGAGGCCTTCCTGAAGGGGCTCAAGACCGTGGCGCCGCGCGGATAGCCCGGCGGGCATGGAGCGCATTCCAAAGCGCCGCGCGATATCGAGGGCGCCACGGCTGCGCCGGGACGTCGGCCGGCTTGGGGGCCCTGGCGAGGCCCCCTCTCACTAGAACGGCACCGTGCCCTTGACCACCGTCCGCTGCAGGATGCGCCGGTGCCTGGTCATCTCATAGTTCCGCATGGCGCGGTGCAACAGGCACCGGTTGTCCCACATCACCAGATCGCCGGCCCGCCATGTATGGACGTAGACGAATTCGGCCTGGGTCGTGTGGGCGAGGAGACCGTCATGGCCCGCTCCTTGTAGGACTGCCCCGGTCGCCCCGGGAATCATACATCACTGGCGAAACCGTCCGACCGGATGAGTCGCACAGGGCCGGGGATCGCGTCGTCGGCCCCGGTCACTTGACAGTGGCCGCGCCGCCCGCGCAGGATCGCGGCGGTGGCCCAGGCATCGTGGGCCGCCAGAGTGGCCAGGCGTGGACGCCCCCCAGGACGTCGAGGAGGAACGCGGACGATGGCGATCGTGGGTACGGGAGAACATCGATACCAGCTCATCGAGCACTGGGCGAAGCTGCCCACCGGACAGACGTTCGGCAACGTCAGCGCGGTCGCCACTGATTCCCACGACCGGGTCTACGTGTTCCAGCGCAAGGACCCGCCGGTGCTGGTCTTCCAACGGGACGGCACCTACGTACGAGGCTGGGGCATCGGCGCCTTCGCCAATCCGCACGGCATCTACATCGCCGATGACGTCGTATACCTGACGGACCGGGAGGATTCCGTGTGCCTCACCTATACCCTGGACGGCAAGCCGCTTCAGGTCTTGGGCAAGCGCGGTGCGCATTCGGACACGGGGTGTGAACGCCCTGGGGAGCTCGTTCCCCGCGCGGCGGGGCCCTTCAACTATCCGACGGAGATCGTGCCGGCTCCGTCCGGCGACCTCTACGTGACCGATGGCTACCGCAACGCACGGGTCCACCGCTTTTCCGCCGCGGGCCAGCTGATCACCTCGTGGGGCCAAGGGGGGAAGACCGAGCCGAATCATTTCCACCTCCCGCACAGCCTCGTGGCGGATCGGGACGGCCGGATCTACGTCTGCGACCGGGAGAACAACCGCATCCAGGTTTTCGAGCCCGATGGCCGATTCCTGGCGATGTGGACCGATCTGCGCCGGCCCCTGGACATTTCCCTGGGCCGCGACGGGATCTTCTACATCAGCGAAGGGGGAGTCAGCGGATTGTCGCCCCGGATCAGCCTGATGGACAAGCACGGCGGCGTGGTGGCGCGATGGGATTCCCTGTCGGCGCACGGGAGCTGGGTCGATGCTCACGGCGACATCTACCTCGCGCTCGGGGCGCGAGAGCGGGTGGACAAGTACGTCCGGCAGTATTCGTGAGGTGGGAGGGCGCCGATGGGACGGTTCAGCGGGAAGGTGGTGGCGGTCACGGGGGGAGCCTCGGGCATCGGCGAGGCGACGGCGCGGCTCTTCGCGGAGGAAGGAGCGCAGGTCGCGATCGCGGATCTCGACGCGGACCGGGGCCGCCGCGTCATGGACGACATCCGGGCGAAGGGGGCGGCGGTGCTCTTTGCCGAGACACACACCGAGCGGGAACGCGAAGCCATCAGCTTCATCCGGCGCGCCCGCGACGAGTTCGGGGCACTCGACGTCCTGGTCAACAACGCGGGCATGCGGCTGTATCAGACCGTTGTCGACGCGAGCGAGGAGAGTTGGGACGCGATTCTCGGGGTGAACCTCAAGGGTTACGCGTTCTGCGCGAAGGCGGCCATCCCGGAGATGCGCGCGAGAGGAGGCGGCAGCATCGTGAACGTCGCCTCCGTCCGCGCGGTGGTGACGGGGGGCAATACCGCGCAGTACGACACGACCAAGGCTGCGGTCGCCGGACTCACGCGGGCGATGGCCCTCGACCACGCCGGCGAGGGCATCCGGGTCAACGCCGTGTGCCCGGGGCCGATCTTTACGCGCTTCCACGAGCGCCGCGCCACGGCGGCGGGCAAAGCCTTCGAGGAGTTCAAGGCCGAGTTTAGCCGCGGCACGATGCTGAAGCGGCCGGGAACGCCGCGCGAAGTCGCCGCCGGCATCCTCTTCCTCGCCTCGGAGGAGGCATCCTACGTCACGGGCACCTGCCTCTTCGTGGACGGCGGCCAGACCGCGATGTGAGGGGGACAAATCGCATTTTGACACATGGTCGCCGAGGGGGGCCGGTATGTTCGATCTCTTGCTGAGAGGTGGGACGGTGGTGGATCCGTCGGGTGGCCTCGACGGCGTGCGCGACATTGCGGTTCAGGACGGTGTCATTGCCCGCATCGCGCCGGACATTCCCGCCGCTGAGGCGAGCCGGGTCCTCGAGGTCGCCGGCAAGATCGTCGCGCCCGGGCTGATCGACCTCCACGCCCACGTCTTCGAGGGCGTCAATCGCACCGGAGTCAATCCCGATTTAGGCGGCGTGTACGCCGGGGTCACCACGATCGTCGACGCGGGGAGCTCGGGGGCGGCCACCTTCGGGGCATTTCCGCGGCACATCATCCCCCACTGTCACACCGAGATCATTCCCTTCCTGCACATCTGCCAGACCGGTCTGGCCACCCGCCCTGACATCATCGCGGAGAGCAGCATCGACCTGGAGGACACGCTCGGCGTCGTCAACCAGCACAAGGGTCTCATCTGTGGGATCAAAGCCCGCATGGTCTCTCCAGCCCTGGAGATCCTGGGCATGGAGATGCCGCGGCTGGCCAAGCGGGCCGCGCGCGAGAGTGGCACCAGGCTGATGGTCCACATCGGGGACACCGAGAAGCGCTATGATCCGAAGGTCATCCACGCGCTGCTCCCCCTCCTCGACCAGGGGGACATTCTCACGCACTACTTCACCGCCAACCCCGGGGGTGTGCTCGACGGCAACGGCAAGCTCGTCCCCGAGGCGCGCGAAGCCGCCGATCGGGGCGTCTGGTTCGATACCGCGCACGGCCGCATGAATTTCAGCTTCGACGTCGGGCGTCGGATCATCGATCAGGGCCTGCTGCCCCACTGCATCAGCACGGATCTCACGGTTCCCGGTCGCCTCCGGACCGTCCACAGCATGACCGAGATGATGACCCGCTTCCTCGGACTGGGCTTCACCCTGGCTCAGGTGGTCACGATGTGTACCGCGAACCCGGCCAAGGCCATTGGCGCGGCCCAGCGATTGGGCAGCCTGGCCATCGGCCGGCAGGCGGACATCTCGGTTCTCGAGATCCGCGAGGGTGAGTGGGTCGTCTACGACGTGCTCGGCGCCAGTCTGCGGGTCGCGCAAGCCGTCGTCCCGTTCGTCACGATGAAGCGGGGCCAGATCTTCACGCCGGATTGGGGTCCGCGCCCCTGGGGCTGGGAGCCCGACCGGATCCTGCTCACCGCGCCCGGATCGGGTGGAGGCTGCTGCTAGCGATCGCCGCCGACTCGCGCCGCGCTATCGACCGCCCTCGTGGCCTCCGTACACCTCGCGCGCGATGGCCGTCGAGATCCTGCCTTCGGCCAGATCTCGAGTCACCCGTGTCCCGTCGCGCTCGGACGGCCGCCCATAGCCGCCCGCTCCCGGCGTGACGATGGTCACCGAGTCGCCGTCGACCAGGCGCATGCCCGCGAGCTTGGGCGGAAGGAGGCGCGCTGCCGGCGTGCCCTGATTGAGGACCAAAGACGCCGTGCCACCCTCGCGCCCGCCAAAGATTCCCCACGGGGCAAAGCGCGCCCGGTCGAGCGTGCCCAGGAACGTCGCCTCGCCGCCGCGCACGCGAATCGTCCGCCGTAAACCGAGTCCACCGCGGTGGCGTCCGGGGCCGCCGGAGTCCGGAACGACGGCGTACTCCTCGACCAGGAGCGGATATTCCATCTCCAGGCACTCGACGGGCAGGTTCGAGGTGTTGGTGATGTGGACCTGCACGGCGTCGAGGCCGTCTTTGCTCGCCCGCGCCCCGGAGCCCCCGGCCAGCGTCTCCAAGTAGACGTAGTACTGGCCGGTATGCGGATGGAGGCCGCTGAACACCCACGCCGAATTCGCGCCGTTGGTGGCGCCGATGACGCGATCGGGAAGGGCGGGGGCGAGGGCGCCGAAGACCACGTCGGCGATGCGCTGGCACGTCTGCGTCCGCCAGGCCACCGGCGCGGGAGGCGTGGCGTTCACGATGGATCCCCGAGGCGCCTCGACCCGGATCGCCCGATAGAAGCCGCCGTTGGCGGGAATGGTGGGATCCAGCAGCGCTTTGAGGGCGTAATACACCGTGGCCAGCAGCGCGAGATAGACGACGTTGATATCCCCCCGCACCTGTGGCCCGGTGCCTGTCCAGTCCAACGCGATCTGATCGTCCGCGACCATGATGGCAACCTTGATCGGTACCGGCGGCCCGCCGGCGCCATCGTCGTCCATCCAGTCTTCGGACGCGTAGACGCCGCCGGGAATGTTCCTGAGGGCGGCCCGGATTTTTCGCTCCCCGTAGGCGAGTAGTTCCTCCATCGCCGCCTCGCAGGTCTGACGGCCGTAGCGGGCGAGCAGCTCGCCCACGCGCTGGGCGCCGATGCGGTTGGCGGCAAACTGCGCGCGGAAGTCGCCGCGGCGCTCCCGGGGAAGGCGGAAGTTCAGGAGCAGCAGCTCCATGAGGTCAGCGCGAAGGGCGCCGGCTTCGACGATGCGAATGGGCGGGATGCGGAGACCTTCGTCGTAGATCGTGCGCGTTGGGCCGCCGGAGCCGTCGGCGTGATGGGCAATATTGGCGACGAACCCCACCAGGTCTCCATCGCAGAAGAGGGGCGAGGCCACCGTGATGTCGGGCAGGTGCGTGCTGCCGCCGGTATAGGGGTCGTTGCCGATAAACGTGTCGCCGTCGCGCAGGGCGCTCACCGGGTATCGCGTGAGGATCTCCCGCACGATCATGATCAGCGAGCCGAGATGCATCGGGATGTGCTCGGCCTGGGCGATGACTTCGCCGCGCACGTTGAAGATCGCGGTGGAGCAGTCCTGGCGCTCCTTGATGTTCGAGGAGTAGGACGACTTGATGAGCGCATGCCCCATCTCCTCGGCGATGGAGACGAGGGCACTGCCAATCACCTCCAGGGCGATGCGATCCATCAATCGTCTCCCGTATCGATGAGGAGGTTCGCGCGGTCGTCGACCACGGCCCGCTGGCCTGGCAGGATGACCGTGGTGCAGTCCATCTGCTCCACAATGGCCGGTCCGGCGATGTGGTGTCCGCTGCGCAGGCGCTCGCGGCGATAGACCGGCGTTGGTACGAACCCCCCGGCCTCCTGGAAATAGACATTCCGCTCGGTGGTTCGGGCCGCACCGGCATCGGGCCCGGCCGCGCGCGGGAGGACCGGCAGATCCAGGGGCTCGGGTTCGCCAAGCGCCGTGAGGCGGATGTTCACGATCTGGATGGCTTCGTCCTCGGTGGCATACCCGTAGACGCGCTCGTGTTCGGTCAGAAAGGCATGCTTCAGTGCGCCGAGATCGCCGGTCCAGAGCGCGGGGGGGACCGGAACGGTCAGCTCGAAGTTCTGGCCCAGATAGCGCATGTCGACGGCGCGCAAGAGTCGGCGTCGGGCGCGCGGCACCGACTCGCGGTCGAGCCAGCGCTGGGCCTCCGCCTCGATGTGTTCGAAACGTCGGGCCAGATCGGTGACCGTGAGCGCATCGAGTGCCTCCACGCGCGTGCGCACGACGTCCAGACGCAGCGGTTCGACCAGGAGTCCCAACGCGCAGAGGATCCCGGGGGCCGGCGGCACCAGAACCTGTCGAATCCCGAGATCGCGCGCCAGGGCCGCCGCGTGGAGCGGGCCGGCCCCGCCGAACGCCACCAGGGTGTCGCGGCGTGGGTCGTAGCCCTTGCGCACCGAGACGAGGCGAATCGCGGCCAGCATGTTGGCCTGGACCACCGACAGAACACCGCGAGCCGCATCCACTGGCGGGAGCCCGAGGTGGGCGGCGAGCGCGGCGATGGCCCGCGAGGCCAGCTCCGAGCGCAGCGCCATCTGCCCGTCCAGCAGGTGCGATCCGCTCAGCCGTCCCAGCACGACGTTGGCGTCGGTCACGGTGGGCTGGAGGCCGCCGCGGCCATAGCACGCCGGTCCTGGTGAGGCGCCCGCGCTCTGCGGGCCGACCTTGAGCGCTCCACCCGAGTCGACCCACGCAAGACTGCCTCCGCCGGCGCCGGCGCTCTCGATCTCCAGCGATGGGATGCGCACCGGATACCCGTCGATTGTGCGCTCGTTCGCGGTGACGGGCTGGCCCCGGTCGACGCGGGCGACGTCGGTGGAGGTGCCGCCCATATCGAAGGTGAGGATCGAGCCCAGTCCGGCCTGGCTGGCCACCCAGGCCGCGCCCATCACTCCGGCCGCCGGTCCGGAGAGCAAGGTGCGCACCGGGTGCTGGACCGCGTCGGCGACGGAAATGATGCCGCCGTTGGACTGATTGATGTAGGGGGCGCTCGGCACCCCGAGGCGACGCACCTCGTCGTCGAAGCGCTGGATGTACCGGCTGATGATCGGTCCGAGATAGGCGTTGAGAACCGTCGTCGACAGCCGTTCGTACTCGCGGAACTCGGGCGAGACGTCGGACGAGAGTGAGACATAGCAGTCCGGGAAGCGCTCGCGGATGAGTGC
>JBKPAK010000266.1:0-5378 GCA_046726415.1 Candidatus Methylomirabilota bacterium | reverse complement strand
ATCCAGAACGACGGCCTCAGCTCTCGCGGTCTTGTCCATTTTGGGGTAGGCCGTCGGCTCGCGGACGCGTTCGCGAGCAAGGAGCTGGTGCGCTCAACTTCGCCTTTCTCGGACCACATTCCGGTGCGTGAGGTGATATGGCTCGACCCGCGTCTGGTGGCCGAGGTGACGTACGGTAACGTGACACCGGCCGGCGTCCTACGTGCTCCTGTGTTCCGCGGGTTCGCGACGAATTCGCCAGGCTACTGACGTCCGGATATCCAGTCAGTTCAGTTCACCAGCCGCCGCGCCGTCCACGCCCGGAGTCGTCATCAATCGTGTCGTCGCTGGGTCTTCAGTCCGCAGAAGTTCGGTGGCGGTCATCCGCCTCGGCCCGGGACATCTTCTTGGCTCCTACCATTCGGATTCAGGCGAGAGGCAGATGTGACTCATTGAGGTTCCAGGAAGCCCGAGACCGAAACGTTGCAGAAGAGAGTTGGGTCTATCGGGTCCATCTTCATGAAGTAGTCGCGCTGGGCCGTAATCCGGAGGACTTGTGGCTCGATGCCGGCGCTGCCGGAGCAGCTCGCCGTCACGAACTCGATCGTCAAGCGTTGGCCCAGCGGGACGGTCTCGAGCGTCAGGCCAAAGCCGCTTGGATTGCCCGCGTTGGACAAGGTGGTAGTCGAAGCCTCGAAGCGCTGCGGCGCAAAAGGCGCCGGAGGTGAAGGCGGGGCTCCTTGGACCACGCTATTGGCGGGTCCGTCTAGAAGGACAAGAGCTGCAAACGTCATCGCGACCCCAAGAATTTTCAACGTGTCCATGACGCATCTCCTTTCTGGTCTGCTAAACGGACAGCCGGCGATGCCCAGCGACAACGGTGACGCCGCAACTCTAGGACTTCTCTCGTTCGGCAGTCAAGGAAGGGTCGAGCAAACAAAGCAGTTCGCCCCAGCGCGCTTGATGTTGTCGCAGCGGCCCAGTTTTGCTGCGACTTTGCTACGGAACGCTCACCTCCACGTCCGGACTCATCGCGCGGTGACGCCACTTTCTTACCGACGCCATGGCGCCATGTCAGCTCAGCCCCTCAGTTCACCAACCGCCGCGCGCGCAGGACCATCAGCTTGTCCAGCGCCTCATCGGTCTCCGGCGTCGCGCCGTGCTCCACCCTCCGGCCGATCACGCGGCGGGTGAGCATGTCGAGCCTGATCCAGGCCGCCACCGCGTCGGGCCCGCGCGGGAGGTCAGCCGCGGACACCGGCCGCAGGCTCACTGCCACTGGATCGCATTAAACAGGGCCGCCAGCCGGATGGCCGCCTTCACGAGCTGCGCCTGCGCCGTCGCCACATGGTTCGTAACGTATGCTGACTTCACCGGCGCAACGATGATGGCCTGGACGGAGTCCTCGTCGCCGTGGGCGTCGGGCTTGATTCGGCCCGCCTTGAGATTGGACGGATAGACTTGCTTGGCGACGGCCTGGCGGAGGGTGTCGGTCGCCCACGCCGCCGGCCAGTCACGGTGATTGCCCGGCGTGGTGGCGTCAGCGATCGCGCCCGGTGTGATCAGACTCTTGAGCTTGACGGCGAGGGGCGTGAACGCCAGGGCTCCGCTACACGTCGCGCCGGAGACCATGCCGGCGAGGCACCGGTCCCAGGTCGAATGCAAGGTGTTCGACTCGTTCGAAGAGAAGAGAAGACCATTAGCCCCGCGATCGCCAAGGACGCCCGGTTTGGCAGCCTGGACGGGATCGTCGATCCTTACCGGCTTGGTCGGGAAAGTCGCGAGGGTCGTCTTGTAGTAGCCACTCGTACATGCATCGGCTGATGGAGATCCCCCACCAGGTGGACAATCCAGCGGACGGCCTGACGCTTCGAGAATTTCGGATCGGCAGTCGGCGCCTCCAGGATGGCGATGCAGCGCCCCAACGCATGTACGATGTCGTCCGACGTGACGAAGGGTTTGAGGGGGTCGCCGGTCGGTGGGTCGGTGGCGGGGTAGGCGGTAGCCCCGAGCGTCAGATCGACGAAGTGCCATAGCGCGTTGCCTGGGTTGTCGGCATTGAATTGGTCGGCTTCGTCGATGTCGGCCGGCCCCCAGCCGTCAGCGACCGTCTGATGCCGGGCGCGCGCCCGCACGTCGTCAGCCCAGGTCGCCACGCCGGCGAGGGCACCCGGTGACAGCGTATTCGGTGTCCTGGAGAATCCGGGCGAGGGCGGCGCGGGCCTGGGGCGTCAGGCGGCTTTGGGCAGCCTCACCGATGGCCTGATGGGCAGGGCTACTCCAAGCCGAGGCATCGGCTGTCCCGAGCAGGACGATGACGACCGTCGCCACGAGGCGCCTCACCACGCGACTGGCCGCGACAGTCGAGCGATGGTCGATGCTCACGATGGGCTGTCCGTCGCACATGGCACCCTCCACGAAGGCGGTCGGGAGACTGTAGCGCCGTGGGGCTGACGGCGACAAGGACCGTGGCGGTTGGCACGGCCGTTCCAATGGCCGGCCGGGCATTCGCCAGGGGGTCCTTGTCCCCTCGTCACATGAAGCGGGTCCCGGTCAATCAATCGTTCGACAACGCGGCTCCCCGGTCAGATTGGTGGTGTAGTTCTTGTTCAGATCCACGGTGACATGCCGATACATCGCGTCCTCAAAGCCGCGACGCTTGCAGCTGTCGTTGCCGACGATGGTGTGCTTGAAGCTCGCGGAGCACATCCGACTGCCACCATCCATCACGACGTTCCCCCGGCTGTCCTTGGCGCGAAGGAACACGTTGTGCGGGTCGGAGGTCTCCTTGCGAAGCAGCACCTTCGCGCAGCCCCCACATGCCTTGACTGTCCACCATCCTTCCGAGATGAATCCGCCGCTACTTCCGGGGTTCACGTACGCGATGCTCACCACGCGGTCCTCGGTGAGCCGGTTACAGATTTGCCAGCTCTGCGCTTCCGCAACCACCGCAGAACTGAGCACCACCGCCGCCACCATCGCGATCTTGAGGATCATGGCGTTCCTCCATTTGCGAGTCGCCTTCGTCGCGACCGCAACATACGCCTACGCAATTTTGCTGCCCGAGCGGGTCTGGCGATAAATCAAGGCGTTGTCGGACGGCTCGTGCAGGACCCCAGTGCGTAGGCGGTGGTCAACCCCCGACAACCACCACCCAGTAGGAGGCAGCGCGCGACCAGTTGCTGGTCGTGAATTTTTGCAGTAACTGACGCCGGACCCGGTAGGCTAGGTGGATCGACCTTCTAGACCAGGATGGAGCCTCCCAGTGCCAGCGAAATTTCTCGGAGTGATCGACGCCCTCTCCACCCAGCGGGAGGCGCTCCGAAAGCGCGAAGCGAAGCTGATCGCCGATCTGCGGGACATCCTCGGCGGACTCGGGTATCGACTGGAGCCAGTTGGCGCCGATGGTGTTCCGCCCACGAGTGGTACGGCGCCCGCTCGCCGTCGGACGGTCTCGCCAGGCCCCGCGGCACGCACCTGCCCAGAATGTGGCCGGACGTTCGCCCTGCCGCTTCACCTGGGGCGGCACATGAGCGTGATGCACAAAGGGGCGAAGGCGCCCGTAGCGTCTGGCGAACGGACCAACCCAACAGCCAACGATGCGACCGCCGAGAAGCGGCGCCGGCACCGAGGCATGAGCCCGGCTGCACGGCGAGCCGCGGCAAAGCGGATGAGAGCGTACTGGCGGAAGCGAAAGGCGGCTGGGGCACCGCGCCGCGCCCGGACGGGTGCGGCGTAAGCGTCTGCGTCGTCAGCCTAGTTCACCAGCCGTCTCGCCGTCCACCGCCGCAGGACTCGCAGTGCGTCGAGCGCCTCGTTCGTCTCGAAGGTCGGGCCCTCCTCCATCCGCCGACCGACCACGCGGCGGTGAGGAGGTCGAGATTGATCCAGGCCCCGTGCGCGTCGGGGCCGGTGGGGAGACCGGCGAGGGTGACGAAGCCGGGCGCGTTCACTTCCGCCGACTTTCGGCGCCAAGGATGTCGGCGATTACGCCGGGCGTGTTCTTCCCTTCGCGAATCGCGCGGGCGACGACATACTCGGCCACCTCGTGGAGGAGGAAGAGGGTCAGCGCGACCTTCACGCGATGGCCTGAGACCGTCATGGGCATGCGAGCGACGGCCGCGCGGGCGACCTCCTCGGACGAGCGGGTGCCTTTCCTGACCGGAAACAGCAGCTCCGCGTGATCGGTGCTCCGGGCGCTCGCTGGCTTCTTCACGGCGTGGCGTCTTGCCGGAGCGTCTCGAGGGCGGCCCGCGGGAACGCACGGCACGGGGCACCGTCGGCCGCCACCCCGAGCCACCTCGGGAGGGGGTTGACTTCGTCCCGGCAGAACTCGGCCCACCAGACGAAGGGAGACCGAGTGAGGCGCACGTTGTGGCCGATGGCGCGCATGGACTCCACCACGTGACCGACGCCCGCCCAGGAGTCGAGCCAGGCACGAAGCATCCGGGCCTCGGACACGGCCTGGGGAAGGAGGGCGCCGACGAGGAGGTCATGTCCAGTCATCGTTGGGATTGCTCGCCTGGCCTGTAGGCGAAGCTGATGTGACACGACCTGCACTCCCACACCTGAAGTGGAGAGGGAATAGTTCCCGCACTCCCCCGAATGGCAACGTCGTCGCTGCCACAGACGGGACATCTCGGGCCCTTGTCATCCATGGCCTCTCCTCCGGATAGATCATCATTGATCCACTAAATCACCTGATTGGCCCGCAGCAGCAGCGAGCGCGGGATGGTCAGCCCGAGCGCCTTGGCGGTGTAAGGCAGTTCATCTCTCCAATAGCAGCAGCGTGATGCTGCCGTCGTCGTTCGGCATGATCCGCTGATGCCGGAGAGCGACCCATGTTCCTTGCGGCGAGCGCACCCACCACTGCTCGGTGCCGTCTGGCCGAATCATTCGGCCATAGTCTCCCGGCCGGTAGGTGGCTTTCTCCAGTGGATCCTCACCGGGCGGCCCTTCACGGGCCATACGTCTCACCCGCTATCGGCCTGTCTGAAACCATTGCCCCCTCCGCCTGCTCCAGATAGAACCGCATGTCCATCTCGCGGTACATCGTCGTGGCGGTGGTGAGGTGCTCTTCCGCCTCCTGGCGCTTGCCTGTACGCCGATAGAGCTTTCCGAGGCCGAGGTGGCAGTGGGCGACGAGCGGGCGCATGCCGCGCGGCTCTGCGAGGGCGAGCGCCTGGTGGTAGTGGACCTCGCAGCCCTCGTCGTCGAAGCGGTCGGGATGGGTTGCGATGTCGCCAAGGAGATGCTGGGCGTGGGCCGCGAACCCGGGGTGACACGGAGAGAATTCGATCGCGCGGTCGCCCAGGCGGTGCGCCTCGTCGAGCCGGCCGAGCAGCAGGCAGGCGCGCCCCAGGGCTTGGTACGCCCAGCCGAGCTGGCCGACCAACCCC
>JBKPAK010000265.1:0-26993 GCA_046726415.1 Candidatus Methylomirabilota bacterium | reverse complement strand
AGGCAGTGGAGCTTCTCCCATGCCGTATCGAGCGTGCGCTCCACCCAGCGTGGATCGGCGAGACCACCGGTGCGCGGCTGCCGCTGCTCGATGGCCACACGGCGGCCCTCGCCCGGCGGCACGAACCAGGTTCCGGTGTTGGAGGGCGCGGTGGCGCCGCTGGTACCCAGATAGCCCTTGTCGACCAGGACGACGCGGGCGCCCGCTTCGGTCGCCGCGACTGCCGCCCAGGCACCGGCAGGGCCGCCACCGATCACCAGCACGTCCGCCAACACATCGAGCGCCTCCGCATCCCGATGCCGGCCGATCGCCCGTTGCTCAGTCGGCATGCCGCGGCGCCGTGAAGGCCATCTCGGAAGTCGCTCTCCGCTCTCTTTCAGGAAGGATGATCGAACCCGTCCTGCGGTTCCATTATGAGTCATCGGCGATGGCTGTTCTAGCGCTGACTGATCTGCGCCTTGAGGGCGATTGAGTCGTCGGTTCGCGTGGTGGTAGTCTCCGTGGGCGGTGGGGAGCGGATAAGCCGACGGGAGGGGAGACGATGAGTACTGATCAGGAGAAGGCCGGCGTCGTGTTTGTCGGGTGCGAGCAGCAGGCAGCGCCGGCGGTGGCGCCCCGGGGGCGGCGTCGCGAAGTCGTCGTCAGCGGCCGCCGCGTGCGGACTGTCGACATCCACGCGCACTGCGCGGTGCCCGAGGCCATGGCCCTGGTCGGCAAGGAGATCGAGCCCGCGCTGCGCATGTCCCAGCCCGTGGACCGGCTCCGCGCGATGGACGAGCAGGGCATCGACGTCGAAGCGCTGAGCATCAATCCGTTCTGGTACACGGCGGATCGCGACGTCGCCCGCAGGCTCATCGCCGTTCAGAACGAGAAGCTGGCCGAGATCTGCGCGGCCATGCCCGATCGTTTCGTCGCCTTCGCCACGGTGGCCCTCCAGCATCCGGATCTGGCCGTGGAGCAGCTGCAGGACGGGATCAAGAAATTCGGCCTGCGCGGGGTCTCGACGGGCGGCAGCGTGGAGGGCGTGGAGCTGGCCGACCCCAAGTTCCACCCGTTCTGGGCCAAGGTCGAGGAACTGGATGTGCTCGTCTTCGTGCACCCGCAGGGGACGGCAGAGCTGGAGCAGAGCGGCCGGTTGAACGGCAACGGCGTGCTGACCAACACCATCGGCAATCCCCTGGAAACGACCATCGCGCTCTCGCACCTGATCTTCGAGGGCACGCTCGACCGGTTTCCCGGCCTGAAGATCTGCGCGGCCCACGGCGGAGGATATCTGCCGTCGTACGCGGCGCGTTCCGACGCCATCTGCACGACCTTTCCCCACCGACTGACCGGGCAGCTCAAGAAGAGGCCGACCGAGTACCTGCGTCACCTCTACGTCGATTCGATCGTGTTCACGCCGGAAGCGCTGCGCCACCTGGCGACCGAGATCGGGCCCGGGCAAATCCTCATGGGCACCGACTATCCGTATCCGTGGACGAAGACGTCAGTCGACCACATCCTCGGCACGCCCGGCCTCACCGACGCCGACCGCGCGGCGATGCTGGGGGACACTGCGGCAAAGCTCCTCAAGATCTGAGTCGGCGGGCATCGAGCAGCGCCAGGAGAGTGCCGAGGAGGCAGAGGAGAATGATGGCCACCAGGGAGTGGGTCGCTGCTGCCGAGGGACCGCTCGAGGCTATTTCCTACCATGGCCTCGACGGGCGGCCCGGGTTCAAGCTCGCGCTGACGGTCAAGGCCGACCGACACTTCCTCTACGTGAGTCATCTCTGGCACAGCGGCTGGTCGATCCTCGATGTCACCGACCCTGGCTCGCCAGAGCGCGTTGGCTTCATTCCCGGGCCTCCCAGCACGTGGACGCTCCAGGTCACCCTCAGAGGCGACCTGCTGGCGACGTCGCTGGAACCCATCCCGCCCGACTGGGGCGGCGAGTCCAAGGCGCCGTTCAGCGAGGGCGTATTCATCTGGGACATCGCGGATCCGTCGAATCCCAGACGGCTGAGTCATTTCAAGACAGGGCACCACGGGACGCACCGCAACGGCTTCGACGATCTCGGGATCCTCCACCTGAGCGCGCGCGTGGCAGGACAGGTGGGACTCATCCTCGTGCTCGTGGATGTGAGTGAGCCGACGGCTCCGCGCGAGATCGGGCGCTTCAGCATGCCCGATCAGGCACCGGGACGGCACCCCGCCGGCGATCCTCCCTTCGGGGTGCACGGACCCTCCATACGGGTGGGGAGTCTCGCCTACCTCCCGTACGGGGGCCATGGGCTGGTCATCGTCGACGTGGCAACTCCGGAGCGGCCGACGCTCGTCGGTCAACTCAAGGTTCGCCCTCCGCTCGGAACTCGGATCGCCGCCCACTCGGCCGTGCCGCTTCCCGGGCGAAATCTCGTCGTGCTGAACTCGGAGGCGCTGGCGGAAGGCTGCGACGAGCCGGTCAACTACGCCGGACTCATCGACGTCACCGACCCGACGGCGCCCCGGATGATCAGCCTCTTTCCCACCCCGCGACCTCCGCGCGGCGCCTCGTACGATTCGTTCTGCGCCAGAGGGGGACGCTTCGGTCCCCACAACCAGCACATCGGGACCGGCAACCCGCATCTCTTCCAGGACGAGACCCTCTGCTTCCTGACCTATTTCAACGCCGGCCTTCGGGTGTTCGACCTCCGCGATCCCCACCATGTCGCCGAGGTCGCCTACATGATTCCGAAGGACCCGCCGTCGCGAATCGGACCATTGCCGCGCACCCTGGTGACACAGGTCGAGGACGTTCTGGTGGATGCTCGCGGAGTCGTCTACTTCACCGAGAAGAACACCGGTCTCTATATCGCGAAGTGGCACGGCCTGTCATGAGGAGTCACAGATGACCTTGTCCGCGCGGAGACTCGCCATCCTGCTTGGTGCCCTTGGCCTCGCCGCCACTGCGTGGAGCGGCGAGGCGCAGGAGCCTTCCCCAGATTACTTGAAGAAGGCGCAGGAGCTGGTCAGGGCGTCCATGAAGCCGCCGACGTTCGCCGACGTCCGTCCCTCGACGCCGGCGCCGCCCTTCAAGCCTGGCTTGCGGATCGCCGTGATCCTGGCCACCGCTCGAAGCACTGGCGCTCAGCTGCAGGCGCGCGGGGTCAAGGAGGCCGCCGCGGCCGTCGGGTGGACCACCGTCGAGTTCGATGGCCAGGGCACGAACCAGGGCCGCCTCGCCGCCTTTCGGACGGTCCTCACCCAGAAGTTCGACGGCATCGTCCTGGTGGCGATGGACCAGCGCGTGGTGGGCGATGCCATGCGTGACGCCCATGCCCGTGGAATCCCCGTGGTGTCCACGATGGCCGGAAATGAACCGGGTACGAACCCGGACCAGGTGTTTGCCGACGCGGGGATGGACGACTTCCTGGAAGGCCGGAAGGTCGGGAGCTGGATCGTCGCCGATGGGCCGGCCTCGGGGACCAAGGTCAATGCCCTTCTCTTCCTCAACCCCGTCAATCGCACCGTCCAGCAGCGCGATGCCGGTGTGCAGGCGGTGCTGAAGGAGTGCACCGACTGCAAGGTGGCCGCCGCCGAGACCTATACGAGCGCCGAGGTTCCGCAGACGGTGCCGCAGCGGACGCAGGCGCTGCTGCAGCGCCATCCCGACGTGAACTACATCATGATCGACATCGGCGCGTACGCGGTGTACGTCGTCCAGGGCGTCAAGCAGCTCGGCCCGCAGTTCGAAAAGAAGGTCAAGCTGATCTCGTTCGACTGCGTGCCCGACGAGGTCGCGCGCGTGGCCGCGCGCGACGTGCAGTGGGCGTGCGTGGGCGCCGCGTCCGAAGCGTCGGGCTGGGCGGCGATCGATGAGCTGAACCGGGCCCTCAATCGCCAGCCCCGCGCCGGCAACCGGGTCCCGGTACAGTTGATCACGCAGGAAAACCACGCCGGGGTGACGGCGCCGGGGGTCGGCTACACCGGCCCCTTCGACTACAAGGCCGAATGGCGGAAATTCTGGGGCAAATAGGAGGGGAGCATGCGGGCGGCACGCGTTCACGGATTGCGCGATATTCGGATCGACGAGGTCCCCGAGCCAGGCGCGCCCCGCCCCTCCGAGATCCTGGTGGCCCCGCTGTGGGGCGGCTTGTGTGGCACGGACGTCAAGGAGTACGTGGGGCCAGGGGGCAGCGTTCCCGATCAGCCGCATCCGTTGACCGGAGCCTGCAAGCCGCTGATCCTGGGACACGAGTTCTCGGCGAAGGTGGTCGCGGTGGGCTCGGCGATCGCGAACGTGCGCCCGGGCGACCGCGTCGCGGTGATGCCGCTGCACTATTGCGGGTCGTGCCCGCTCTGCCTCAGAGGTGACTTCATCCTCTGTCCCCAGAAGGCGTGGCTGGGCATCTCCGATCGGTGGGGAGGATTCGGAGACCTCGCCCTGGTGCAGTCGTATGAGGTCACCAGGCTGGGCTCGCTGACCGATGAGCAAGGCGCCGTAGTCGAGCCGGCCGCCGTCTCTCTCAATGCGGTCTTGCGCGGCGGGGTGGCCTCCGGCGATACCGTCCTGATCGTGGGCTGCGGGCCGATCGGCTCGCTGGCGATCCTGGCGTCGCTCGTCGCCGGGGCGGCCCGGATCTACGTGTCCGAGCCGAATCCCAAGCGGGCGGCGATCGCGCTCCAGCTGGGTGCCGCCGCACACCTCGACGGCGAGGCCGCAGAGCAGCTCCGGGAGCTCAGGGATCTGACCAACGGCCTGGGAGTCGATATCGCCATCGACTGCGCCGGGAAGCCCGGCACCGTCAACCTGTGCATCGAAGCTCTCCGCCCTGGTGGAGTCGTGAGTGTGCCGTCGGTCCATCCCCGACCGATGGAGATCGACATACGATCAGTCACCCGCAAGCCGGTCTCCATCGTGGGGTCGCTGGGCTACACCCAGGAGGCCTGGGACCGCACGGTCGCGCTGATCGCGACCGGACGGTACCCGGTCGAGCGGGTGGTGACCTCGCGCACGCGACGCGATGAGATCGTCACGGGCGGATTCGAGGCGCTCATCGATCCCGGTCGTGGCGAGCTGAAAGTGCTCGTCGAGGTCAATCGGGCCGCCAGCGCAAGGTGAGCGTCGGGACCTCGCCGCCCGAGTCCAGTCCCGAGCCGAGGGCCCCCGAGGCGGCGGTGCGGGGGCCGGCCAGCCTCGCCGCCATCAGGATCCCGGGCCTCTATCGGTTCGGAGGTCTCTACGTCCTCGCCATCCTGCTCATCGCCTTCAGTCTGCTGCTCCCGGAGACCTTTCCCACCGTCCTGAACTTTAGAACTATGCTGGTGTCCCAGAGTTTCCTGGCCATCGCGGCCCTGGGCCTTTTGTGTGCCGCCATCAACGGTGAATTCGATCTGTCGATCGGGTTTCTCTCCGGCTTCGTCGGCGCGCTCGTCGCGTGGCTCTCGATCGAGCACGGATGGCCGGCGATCGCGGCCGCGCTGGCGGGGATGGTCGCGGCGGCCATCGTCGGAGTCGTCAACGGGTTCCTGGTCGTGAAGATTGGCATCATGTCGTTCATCGCCACCTTGGGCACGGGCACGGTGCTATCGGGACTCACCCTGT
Organism: Candidatus Methylomirabilota bacterium; assembly: GCA_046726415.1. Lineage (GTDB taxonomy): Bacteria > Methylomirabilota > Methylomirabilia > Rokubacteriales > CSP1-6 > CAVWFS01. Next base: position 21,430 of record JBKPAK010000265.1, on the reverse strand, counting down.
GGGTCACCGGCGGCAAGGTGCTCTTCGGCATGCCGCGGGACCTGATCGCCATCGGGCAGACTCGATTGTTCGAGGTTCAGGTGTCGGTCTACGTGATGCTGGCCGTCATCGCCGCGGCGGCGTTCGTGTTCCACCTGCGCGCGGTCGGTCAGCACATGTACGCCAACGGCGGGAACAAGCAGGCCGCCCGCATGGCCGGGGTGGCGACGGATCGCCTGACCTGGGCGGCCCTGGTGATCTCGAGCGCCCTGGCGGGACTCGCGGGCATTCTCTATACCGCAAATATCGCGGCGGCGAGTCCGGAAGCCGGCATCGAGCTCCTCCTTCCGTCATTTGCCGCGATCTTCCTGGGATCCACCTTGATCGTCCCGGGCAAGTTCAACGTGGCCGGGACGGCCACGGCGCTGTTGCTGCTGGTCGTGCTGGTGAACGGGGTCCAGCAGCTCGGAGCTCCCTCGTGGGTCCAGCCGGTGTTCAACGGACTGGCCTTGATCATCGCCGTCGCGGCCGCGCAGCTCCGAGCGCGGCGGGCGTAGCGGCGGCTCGACGGAGGACGGGATGTCCATGCAGCGGAACGACGATGCTGGAGGCGGGTTGCCGCCATTCGCGGTCAGTGCGTGCACGACCTATCACTCGACGTTCGCCGAGGATCTGGCCAATTACCGCGCGCTCGACATCAAGGGGATCGGCCTCTGGGAGTACAAGCTTCCCGCGGGCCGCGACGACGAGACGGTCGCGCGTTTTCAGGAAAGTGGCCTGACCGCCACCTTCTGCTTTCCGAATGTCCCCGGCGTCATCTACGGCGACGTCCTGTTCTCCGAGCCGAAGGATCACCGGGAGCGGTTGACGCTCCTCAAATCCGGGATCCGGCGTCTGGCCCGATTCACGCCGCTCGCCGTGGCGTGCCTTGCCGGCCCACCCCGCGACGTCGGCGTGACCACGGCGCGGTCCCGGGTCGTGGAGGCGTTGCGCGAGGCGGCCTACGTGGCCGGTGAGGTGAATGTTCGCCTGGCGCTGGAGGTCATCCGGCCGGGACCCGGGGGGAGTCTCGCGGCGACGATTCCCGAGGCGCGCGCCCTGATCGCCGACATCGGGGCCTCGAACATCGATGTGCTGATCGACACGTGGCACTTCTGGGATTCCCCGCAAGCGTTGACGGACATCCGTGCCCACGGGGAGGCAGTCGTGGGGGTCCAGGTGAACGATCGCTCGTCCGCCGCTCGAGGCTGGGGCGACCGCGCCCTCCCCGGCCGCGGTGACATGGACCTGACGGCCATCTTGCAAGCGGTTCGCGACTCCCGGTTTTCGGGATGGTACGAGCTCGAGATCTTCTCCGACGACGGCACCCTCGGGACCGTCTATGCGGACTCTCTGTGGCAGTGGCCGCCCACCGACCTGCTCAGAGCCGGCCGCGATGGCTTCGCTGACGTGTGGCGGGCCAGCCTGGAGGCCGCTCGACCTTGATCTCGAGGACAGCCGCACCCGGCCCGATCCGGCGGCCCGTCCTCGATGCGGTTTCCCTCACCAAGCACTTTGGAGGCGTGAGAGCCCTCGACGACGTGTCGCTCTGGGCGCTCGCCGGCGAGGTCACCGCCCTCGTCGGAGAGAACGGCGCCGGCAAGTCGACGTTGATCAAGTGCCTGTCGGGAGTCTACCAGCCCGACTCCGGCGAGATCCGCATCGACGACAAATCCATGAAGTTCGAGAGTCCCCTGGACGCGCGACTCGCGGGCATCGAGGCGGTGTATCAGGAGCTCGGCCTCGTAGAGTACTTCGACGTCGCCATGAACATCTTTCTGGGGCGGGAGATCTGCCGTCCCTGGTGGCAGGGCTCCACGCTCGATCGCCGTGCGATGCGCCGGCGCGCCCGAGAGGTCCTGGCCGGTTTCGGGATCACCAACGTGGACCCCTCGACGGAAGTTCGGCAGCTTTCCGGTGGACAACGCCAGGGTGTCAGCATCGCGCGCGCGACGGCATGGGGTGCGCGGACGATCATCATGGATGAGCCAACGGCCGCGCTCGGCGTCCGCGAGAGCGAGCGCGTCATGGACGTCATCCGGAAGCTCCGCGACGCGAATCTGTGCCTCCTCATCGTCAGCCACAACATTCCTCAGATTTTGGCCGTGGCCGACCGGATCTGGGTCCTGCGCGCGGGACGACTGGTGGCCCACCGGCTCGCCAGAGAGACGAACCACGCGGAGATCGTGGGGCACATCACGGGGATGACGCTCAACGACGGGACGCCGCCCGGCGGGGGGAATCAGAGGAGGAAGTAGCGGCGGTTCAGCGGCACATCGCCGCCGGGCAGCGCGGGGAGCGGCTGGCCGTCGATGCGGATCTCCACGGTGCGCGGGTCGATCTCGATCCGCGGACTGGCCTGGTTGTAGAGCATGTGCCGCTTGCCCACCTGACGCGTGCCCGTGACCGCGAGGGCGCGCCGCCGGCCGCCAACCTGATGGCGGAAGTCCGCCGCCGCCGCGGCGGCGGAGACGAAGTTGGCGCTGAGGCTGGCCGGAGCCATCCCGTGAGCGCCCCAGTGCGGCGCGTACAGCACCGGCTCGCTCTGGGGAATCGACGCGTTGCCCTCGCCGAGGGCGCCCCAGGCGACGTAGCCGCCCTTGATCACCAGCTCTGGCTTGACCCCGAAGAACTCCGGCCGCCAGAGGACGATATCGGCGATCTTCCCCGGCTCGAGCGAGCCGACCCACGGGTGGATGCCGTGGGCGCGGGCGGGATTGATCGTGTACTTGGCGAGGTACTTCGCGATGCGCGAGTTATCGTGGGGCGGCTCGGCACTGGCCAGGATCTTCATCTGGTGGGCGAGCTGCCAGGTGCGCCGGATGGACTCGCCGATGCGCCCCATGCCCTGCGAGTCCGAGTTGATGATGCTGATGGCGCCGAGCTCGTGCAGGATGCTTTCCGCGCGCATGGTGTTGTCGCGGATGCGGTCGGCGATCATCACCCGGTCGCTCGGCACGTTGGGGTTCATGCCGTGCACCGACCACATCATGGCGTGGTGCTCGGCCACCACGTTGCGGCCATAGGGAATGGTCGGCGTGGTGGAGGAGCCGATGACGTTGCCGACGCCCACGATCGCTAGGATGTCGGGGGCATGGCCGCCGCCGATGCCCTCGACGTGGTAGGCGTGGATGGCCCGTCCGTCGATGGCCGCCACCGTCTCGTGCAGCTCGCACGACTCGTTGATGCCGTCGGTGTGCATGGCGATCTGGACGTCGTGGAGGTCGGCCACCGTCAGCGCCTGATCGATGACGCTCGGGTACCCGGCGTAGTCCTCGTGCACCTTGAGCCCGCAGGCGCCCGACTCGATTTGCCGGATCAGGGGATCGGCGACCGTGGCCGCCGCGCGGCCCAGGATTCCCAGGTTGATGGGCTGGTGCTCGAAGGCCTCGAACATCCGGCGCAGGTTGACAGTGGGATTGTCGTTGAGGCCGCCGGTGATCAGGGTGGTCATGCCAGCGGCCAAGGCCACCGGGATCAGGCGCGGCTGCACGAGGTGGACGTGCGTGTCGACGCCTCCCGGCGTGGCGATGAACCCCTGGCCGTACAGGGGCGCGGTGGCCGAGCCGATGAGCAGATCGGGGTTGTCGACGATGTCGGGGTTGCCGGCTCGCCCCACCCCCGCGATCAGCCCATCCTTCACGCCGATGCTCGCCTTCAGGACGCCCAGCACCGGGTCGATCACGATGACGTTGCTGATGAGGAGATCGAGCTCGCTGGCCGCAGGCAGCCGGTCGTTCATCATGAGGCCGGTGCGCATGGTCTTGCCCCAGCCGCGCAGCACCTCGTCGCCGTAGCTGGTCTCGTCGCGCTCGATCATGGCCACCAGATTCGTGTCGCCGAGGCGAATCCGGTCGCCCGCCGTTAGCCCGTACCGCGCCGCGTACTCGTCGCGGCCGATCTCACGCGCCATGATCGGTCGCTCCGCGGTGGGCATAGCCGGCGCGCCGAGCCCGCTCGAGGCCCTCGGCGAGCCGCTGGGGGCTGGTCGCCCCCTCGGTGAGCCGATTGAAGCCGACCTGGACTCCGCGGCCGCCGAAGGCGACCAGCCGCACGCGCCGGATCTCCCCCGGACGCCAGCGCTCCGAATCGCCGGCGGGGATGTCGAGGTGCATGCCCCACGCGCGCGCGCGATCGAAGCGGAGCCGCCGGTTCACCTCGAAGAAGGGGTAGTGCGAGCTGACGAAGATCGTGTGGTCCGAGGTGTTCTCGACGTCGATCTCGTCCGTCCGCCGCCCCTCGTTGAGGATGATCGGCCCTTCGCCGAGCAGAATCTCCCCCGGCTTCATCGCGCTCCCTCCGCCAGCGCTCCCCGACCGGGGCCGATGGGTTGCTCCACGTGCAGTACGCGCATCCCGTCGCCGAAGAGGCACTCGATTTTGACCGTGGCCATCAGCTCGGCCACGCCCTCGAGGACGTCGTCGGCGCCGAGGGCGCTCTGGCCGGTCTGCATCACTTCTTCGTACGAGGCGCCGCCGCGCGCCGCCTCGTGCATCTCGTCGCAGATGATGGCCAGCGCCTCGGGATGGTTGAGTTTCCAGCCCCGGGCCCGGCGGCGCCGCGCCAGCTCGGCCGCGGTGAAGATCGTCAGTCGGTCCAGCTCGGTCGGCGTCAAGCGCATGGCTGCCTCCTGTCGAATGTGACCGCCGCAGGCCAGCCCCCGACGGCTAGACCAACGCATCCACCTGTGCGATCGCCGTCAGGAACTCTCCCAGGATCAGGCTTCCCACGTTGCCCGTGTTGCAGACCGCCGCCCATTCGCGCTGCGCGGCGGTGCGCTGCAGGATCGAGAGCGTCCCCGGCAGGAGCCCGTTGTGCTGCCGGGTGCCCGCGCCGTCCACGCCCCAGCCGCAGGCGTAGGTCGCGTTGGCGGCGGACGCCGTCGTCATCGTGGTGATCGTCCCGGCCTGCAGGATGTCCGGCGGTGAGGCGAAGCCGTCCACCCGCAGGCCGAACTGGAGGAGGTCGGTCGCGGTCGCGAGCCAGCCGCCGTGGGCGTCCATCCGGCGCACGCGCATGCCGTAGGGGTTATCGTTGTCCTTATCCCAGTAGGGCTCGGCGCCGGCCACCTTCACCAGGCGATAGCCGCGCCCGACGAGCTCGTCGAACGCCGTCTGGTAGTCCACGCCCGTGAGTCCGTGCCGCGCCTGCCAGTCCGTGACGATCATGGGTATCTCCGTTCGCGCCGGCGTCTCTCGCCCCAGCCGCGAGGCAGGCTCGCACTCCACGACGGTCCACGTCAAGGGCGCCAGGCGCGACGGTCAGCGGGACCCTTGACCACGGTGGTGGGCCTGGCTACGATCCCGCTCAGCTGGCATGGAATATCGGCAATTCGGCAAGACCGGCCTCCAGGTGTCGGCGCTCGGGTTTGGGTGCTGGGAAATCGGCGGCACGTAAGGTGACGGAAAACCTGGGCGCCCTGGGGTGGACCATCTCCGCCACGGATCTGGCGGAGATCGATGCCATCCTCGCCCGGCATGGCTGCGTGACCGTGCCGCCGGGCTGGCTCGAGGACTAGGGGCAGACGCGGCGGGTCGCGGCCGCGCCGCCGCCGCGAGGAGGCACACCATGCCGGTTCAACGATTCGCCCCGATGACCAAGGACTTCGCCACCTTCGATTGCGATGCCCATGTCACCGAACCGCCGCTGATCTGGGAACGCGCCAAGGATTTCCTGACCCGCGATGAGCTGGACGCGCTGAAGGCGACCATCTGGTGGGACGCCGAGAGCCGCCTGTTGATCGTCAACGGCCGCGCCGGCATCGGGCTCGGCTCGCCGCGGCGCGGCGGGATCCCCGGCACGATGCGGGTCATCAGCAATGCCGGCCCTGGGGTCAAGCACGACATTCAGCGCGCGCTCAACGTGCGCAACCTCGACCCGAAGACCGCCCTGACCCAGGAGCAGGTGGCCTATCTCGACCACGCCGGCTCCTACGAGCCGAAGCCGCGCTTGCGGGACATGGACGTGCAGGGCATCGATCAGGTCATGATCATCCCCACCGAGATCGACATCTACCCCTGGCTCGAAAACGCGCTCGGCGCGAAGGCCTTCTGCCGCGCCTATAACGAGTGGGCCCATGAGTACACGCGGGCCGATCCCGAGCGGCTCTTCTTCGCTGCGCTGATCCCGATGCAGCATCCGGACTACGCGGTGGAGGAGGTTCGCCGGGTGGCCGCCCAAGGGTGCCGGGTCGCGCTGGTCCGCCCGATGGATGCGCTGGGCAATTATCCGCTGCAGCCAAAGTACGAGCCGGTCTGGGACGCATTGGAAGAGACCGGCATGGTCTACGGTATGCATCCCTTCCCCGCCTTCGGCAGCCTCAAGCCCGGCGGCTATAGCGAGCAATACTCCGGCGCCGAGCTGATCCGGCGCACCGTGGCGACCGCCGGCCTGCCGCACTCCTTCCTCACCAATGTCCAGAATTTCCAGGCCGAGGCGGCGCTATGGGTGACGGTGGTGCTGATGTCCGGCTTCTTGGAACGGCATCCGAAGATCAACGCCGCCGTGTTCGAGGCCTCGTCGACCTGGCTCAGCTTCCTGCTCGACGAATGCGACAAGGCCTACCGGCTGTACCGCAACGAGCGCCGGCTGCCCCCGCTCACGCGCCTGCCCAGCGAAACCTTCGCCGAGCATTGCATGACCGGGTTCGAGGGGGACGAGGCCCCGCCAGCGCGTCTGCCCGAGTTCTATGGCGACATCCTCGCGTGGTCGTCCGATGTCTACCACCACGACGGCGATGACGCCTGGCGGGCGATCGAGACGATGCGAAAGCACGGGCTTGCCGTCGAGCACCAGGTGAAGTTCCTCGGGGCCAACGCCCGCCGCCTCTACAAGGTGCCCGCGCCCCGGACGATCATCCGCGAGCGCGTCTGCGAGATCGAGCGCCCCGATTGGTGGCCGACCGACGAGGAAGTTCGCACCGCGCTGCGGCCGGAGGCGTCGGTCTCCCGGCCGGATGGCCGCGATCCGACTGGGCGGCGGGGATGACCGCCAAAGACTTCGCGGTGTTCGATGGCGATTCGCATGTGGTCGAGCCGCCCGCGCTGTGGGAGAAGTATCTCGAGCCGGAGTACCGCGCGTTGGGCAAGCATGGGCTCTGGCGCCAGGAAGGCCGGACCGGCTCGTATCTGAAGATCAACGGCGAGATCTTCCGCGACACGACCAACCCCAATCTGCCGCGCCATGCGCTGTGGCGCCCCGGCATGACCTGGGACGCGATCGGCGAACTGGACCCGCACGCGCGGCATCCGATGAACGAGGGCGCGTGGGATCCGCAGGCCCGACTGTCCGACATGGACGCCATGGGAGTGGATCAGACGCTGCTGTATCCGACCTGGTTCGCCGAGGGCTTCTTTCTGGTCCGCGACCCGGACGTGGCGTATGCGCTGGCCCGAGCCTACAACGACTGGGTCAGCGACTTTTGCGCGGCGGCGCCGAGACGGCTCTTCGCCGCGGCCATCGTGCCGCTGCAGAACATGGACTTCGCGCTCGAGGAATTGCAGCGGGTCACGCGCATGCCGGGAGTCCGCGCGGTATTCATCCGGCCGATGTTTCTCGAAGGCCGCTACCTGAACCATCCGTACTACGACCCACTCTGGGCAGAGCTGGAGCGGCTCGGGATCACTGCGGCCGTGCACGCCACGCCGGGGCTGTGGAATCCCGAGTGGACGTCGCATGGTCCGTTCTTCGAGAAGATGAAGGACCGGCTGGCGCAGCCGGCGATCCCTGGCGGGGGCGGCGGACCGTTTGCCGGGGGTGGCAGCGGAGCGCCCGGGACCACGACGTTCACGGGCGCCACGCCGCTTGGCCATCCCCTGGCGCCGATCCTGGCCTACTGGCTCGACAACCACATGTTCGTCGCGTCGACGCTCGTCGGCTTCACGGTCATGGAGCGCTATCCCGCGATGAAGGTCGTCGTGGCCCATGGCAAGGCCTCTTGGATGCAGGAAGTCCTGGAAAAAATGGAGGCCTCCACCCGGGTCATCCCGCTCTTGCATCACTATCCGGTCAGCACCGAGCCCGAGGAGATGTGGGCGCACGGCAAGGTCATGCTCGGCTTCGACGCCGAGGAGCGGCTGATCCGAAAACTGCCGGACGATTTTGCCACGAAGGTGGTGTGGGGGTCGCGCTACCCGCATCACGATGCGACGAGCGCGTGGGATGCGATCGTCGGATTGCGCCAGGCCAACGTGCCCGAGGCGCTGATCGCCCGCATGATGGGACAGAATGCGGCCGAGCAATTCGGCGTCGCGCCGATTCCCCAGGCCGCCGCGTAGGTGTCGCGGCGGCCAATCACCTACGGTTCGATTTGCGTGGTCGTACTACCTTTCGCGGTCAAGGCAATATGGGAGAACGCCGAGTCGGGCGTGGCCCCATGCCAGTGTTTCTCTTCCGAGGGAATATGCACGACATCGCCTGGGGTGATGACCTGCTGTTCTGTTTCCGTCGCGATGATGCCCTTGCCAGCGGTCACAAATAGCACCTGATCACTACTATGCGTGTGCATTTTGTTCCGGGCACCGGGGCTGAAGTTGACGATACCCAAATTGAAATACTCGCTCGCCTCAGGCGTCAGCAGCGTCTGCCGAGTCACGGGACCACCGGTGAACAAGGGAGCATTGACGGGTTGAGCCGGGATTTCGGCGGGCTTGTGTACCTTCATTGGAGATTCTCCTCAAGTTTGGTGATTCCTCGTTGGCCGTCGTCACCCATGGTCGCCCACGGGGGACCCGTAAGCGCCCTATCGAGCGGCGGCCTCCTACGACGCCGAGCGCCGCCCGGAGACGTAGCGCACGCCGTCAGCTTCGGTGTGCTCTTCGTGCGCGGTCCCGGCGGGGACGCTGCAGGAGTCGCCCGGTCCATACGTGACCCGGTCCTTACCGAAGACGAGTGTGATGGATCCGTCCAGCACGAACAGGCGCGCATCGAACCCGTGGGCGTGCGCCTCACGGTGGACGTTGGGTTGGATCTCGCCCTCGCGGACCTCATAGCCTTCCCGAAGAAGCTCGGCTTCGAACTGGACCCTGGTCATGGCGTTCTCCATTCTCCATTGTCCCGGCGACACGCGGCTGCTCCCCTCGGGATCCGCCGAGGCGAGAAGTCTGACTCGCCCGACACTAGGCGATTCGCGGCGTGAAGACAAGACCTCCTGAGCCGGGAGCGCGGGCCGTGCCTACCTCTCGCGGAGCCGCGGATCCAGCAGATCCCGCAAGGCGTCGCCCAGCATGTTGAACGCCAGTACCACGATGCTGATGGCCACGCCCGGAAAGATCGCGAGATAGGGCGCCGTCTCGAGATTCCTCCGGCCCTCCCCGCTCAGCATCGCCCCCCACGTCGGGGTGGGCGGTGGCGTCCCCAGCCCCAGAAAGCTCAAGGCGGCCTCGATGACGATGGCATTCCCCAGCCATACGGTGGCGATGACCAGGATGGGCGCGAACACATTCGGCAGCACGTGACGAGACACGATCCGTCCCGGCGAGGCCCCGAGCGCCTGGGCGGCATCGACGAAGGTGGCCTGCTTCACCGCCAGCACCGTTCCCCGCACGACCCGCGATGCCCCCGGCGCGATGACGAGGGCAATGACGAGGACGATGTTGGTGAGGCTCTGTCCCAGCACCGACATCACCGCCAGGGCGAGCACGATGCCGGGAATGGCCATGGCGGTATCGACCCCGCGCTGGATCACGTAATCGAGCCGGCCCTCCCAATAGCCGGAGACCAGTCCGAAGACAGTCCCGAGCCCCGTGCCGATGAGCACCGACGCGAACCCGACGATCAGTGACACCCGCGCCCCGTAGACGATCCGGCTGAGCACGTCTCGCCCCAGCGGATCCGTCCCGAGCGGGAAGGCGGCCGTCGGCCCCTGCATCCGGATGGGCAATCCCCGCTCGTCGAGATTGAGCGCGTACGGATCGCGCGGGGCGAGCAGCGGGGCCAGAAGGGCCACCGCGAGCAGCCCGAGGATGACCACTGCGCTCACCGCCCCCAGCGGCTTCCTTCGCACGAGCAGCGCCCCGGCCCCCCAGGCCTCCCGCGCGGTGAGCCGGGGCGCCTCCGGCGCGGCGAGCACGTCAGCGGTAGCGGATTCGCGGATCAAGCCAGGCGTAGCTCAGATCGACGAGCAGGTTCGTAACCACGATGACCGCCGCGAAGAACAGCACCGCGCCCTGGATCAGGGTGTAGTCGCGCAGCAGTACGGCATCCAGCATCAGGCTCCCCACCCCCGGCTGCAGGAAGATGACTTCCACGATCACCGTCCCGCCCAGCAGCACCGAAAACTGCCCTCCGATGACCGTCACCACGGGAATGAACGCATTCTTCAGGGCGTGGCGCACGATGACCGCGCGCTCCCGCGCCCCCTTGGCCCGCGCGGTGCGGATGTAGTCCTGGCGCAGCACCTCGAGGAGCGACGAGCGCGTCATGCGCATGGACACCGCGGCCAGGCGAGCCCCGATGATGAGGGCGGGGATCAGGAGCTGGCTCAGGCAACGGGCCGGATCCTCCCAGAGGGGAGCGAAGCCGATGGGGGGGATCCAGTGGAACCAGATCGCGAGAAAGGTGATGGCCACCGTGGCCAGCCAGAAGTCAGGCAGCGACAGGCCCAGGATGGCGAAGAGTCGGCCGAGATAGTCGCTTGCGGTGTCCTGGCGGACCGCGGAGAGGACCCCGATGGGCAGAGCGATCAGCACGGCGATGATCACCGACAGCACGGCCAGGTGGGTGGTCAAGTTGATGCGCTTGAGGAGCTCCTGGGTCACGGGACGCCGGGTGACCAGCGAGCGGCCCAGATCACCCTGGACCGCGCCCGCCATCCAGGTGCGGTACTGGGCCAGGAAGGGGCGGTCGAGGCCCAGCTCCTGGCGCGCGCGCTTCAGGACCTCCGGGGTGGGAGCGGCCGCCTGGTCGAGCTGCATGATGATGGCGTCTCCGGGCAGGATGCGCACGAGCGAGAAGATCAGCAGGGAGACCAGCCATAGCACCAGGAGCCCCTGTAATATTCGGCGCGCGATGTACGTGCGCATCGCGCGGGCGACTTACTGCGCGAACTTGTCGAACTTGCGGCTGGGGGACTTGTCGGTCAGCCACGCAGTCTTGGCCTCGTACGAGCAGTAGCCTGGAAACCAGCAATAGGGGTTACCCCCCGCGTGCACGTAGGACTGACTGACCCGGTAGTGCGGCGGCACGATGGTGGTGATGCGGTAGACGTTCTTGCGCAGGTGGTCCCAGATGGCGCGCTGGAGCTGAGGGCGCTTGTCCCCGGGGTCGGTCCGCCACGAAGTCAGCATGTCGTCGAGCTTGGGGTCCTGGATGGGCTCGCGATTGATGGTCCGGGGGAAGGAGCCGTGGTAGCGCAGGTAGACCCAGTCCATGAAGCTCGGGCCCGCCCCGATGGGACTGAAGGTGGCCAGCATCTGGTTGAAGGGCTGCACGCCCGTCATCTTCGATAGCCAGGTCGAGGTCTCGAGCTGCTTGAGCTTCACGCGTACCCCGATGTCGTTGTAGAAGCGCGCGGCGAGCTGCACGAACTCTCCGTAGGTCCATCCCTGGAACTCGGCCCACTCCAGCTCCACGTCGAAGCCGTTGGGATAGCCGGCGGCGGCAAGGAGGCGCTTGGCCTCCTTGGGGTTGTACTGGTAGTTGGGTCCCAGGTTGGCGTAGGAGTAGTCCGCGCGCTTGGTGTAGCCCGCGAGGGCCCAGGGGAAGGGACCGTAGAGGGCGGCGTCGCCCTTGTTGATCACCTCGGCCACGATGTCGCGGTTGATGGCCATGGAGAGCGCCTGGCGCACGCGCACGTCGCTGAAGGGCGCCTTGTCGAGGGCCATGCTCATGCCGTAGTCGCCCCAGCCGAAGGAGGACACCCGGTAGAGCGTGAGATCGGGCACGGTCTTCATGAGCGCGTAGAGGTGGTCCAGGGTGGAGACGCGCATCACGTCGACCTGCTTGCTGCGGAAGAGCGCCATGTCTGTGGCGGCGTCCTTGGTGAAGTAGAGACGCACGGCGTCCACGTAGGGGAGCGGTCGCCCGTCCTTGTCCTTGAGGTGGTAGTCGGGATTCTTGACGAGCAGCGCGCCGTCGCCGGGCGAGAACTCCTTGAGCATGAAGGCGCCCGTGCCGATCGGGTTCTCGGCCAGGCCGCCCGGCGCTTCCACCGCCTCGCGCGGCACGATGACCGGCGACAGCGAGTCGACGATGTTGAGATGGAACTTCGGGTCGGGCATGGCGAGGTCGAACCGCACCGTGTACTTGTCGAGCACGGTGATGGTTTTCACCAGGGCGGCCCGCGTGGAGTACTGGGCCTTGTCCTTCAGGAGCTCGTAGGAGTACTTCACGTCCTCCGCCACCATCTCGCGGCCGTTCACGGGCGGGCGATTGTGGAACTTCACGCCCTGCCGGAGCCTGAAGATCCACGTGGAGGGGTTCTGCATCTGCCAGTCCGTGACGAGCGTCTTGCGGATCACGGGGGTGCGCTGCACCTCCGGGTAGTACCAGGTCGCCTCCCATTCCGTCAGGGTGTCCCACACCAGCGCGAGCTCGGGACGGTACCCCACGGTGGGATCGAAGGCGCGCACCACGGCCGGGAAGTGGAGCACGCCGCCGTACCGCGGCGGGGAGGGCGGCACGGGAGGCTGGGCAGGAAACCGGGAGTCCAGCTCCTTGATGAAGGCGGGCGCCGCGTAGGCGAACGGCGCGTCGCCGGGCTTGTCCTGCGCGAGGGCCCAGGAGGTCGAGAGGGTGAGCAGTGAGGCCAGCGCCATGAGCGGGGGGAGGGCCGTCTTCATCTCTCTGCTCCTTCTGCGGAGACTTGCAAAGGGCCAAGCGTCAGGTGACCGCCGAGACGCCGATGCTACGTCCGGCCCGTTGAGGCGGTCAAGGCGAGTAGCGGGCCGATCGCTCCATACGTGATGATCGACGTCCTTGACGATCGTCCAGGGTAGGTGCAGGATGCGCTGGCCAGTCAGCGCGCAGCACCTTTGCCCTCCTACAAGGCTGCCTGCACGCGCCGTCGGAAGTCTTCCGCCCCGAGACGCAGGAGCCCCAGGGACGAAATCGTCACGAAATTCGCGCCCAGTCTGATGAATTCGGCGACACCGGCGGCATCGGCAGGGGAGTTGCCGCCTACGCCGACCAATTTGCCCCCGGCCCTGATTCTGGGAACGACCTGGCCCATGAGCTGCCGTACCGCGGCCGCATCCGGATTGCCCATGCTTTGACCAAGATCGCCGGACACGACGTGCAGGACGTCGACTCCAGATACTGCGAGGATCGCGTCCAGGTTGTCCACGGCTTCAGTCTCTTCGATCATGGGAATCACCAGGAGCTGGCTATTGATCCAGCGCGTCGATTGCTCGCGCGAGACGCCGACCCCATAATCGTGGGGGCGTCCACCGGCGACACCCCGATGGCCATCGGGATGGTATCGGGCCGCTCTGGCCACGGCCTCGGCCGCCTCACGGGTGTTGATGTGCGGCACGATGATGCCTTGCACGCCCCTGGCCGAGTACAACATGTTCGACTACATGCCCCACTGGATTCAGCCCCTGGTCGGGACTCCCGAAGAGCGCGCGGCCAAGCTCCGCGACCCCGCGGCCCGTCAGGCCATGAAACAAGACGTCGAAAAGTTCCCCCACGCCCGCACCGACTGGCACACCATGATCGTGGTTCAGGTGATTCAGGAACGAAACCAACCCTACGAGGGCCTCACTATTGCCGAACTCGGCGGGAAGCAGGGCAAGCACCCCCTGGACGCCTTCCTGGACCTGGCCCTCGACGACGGCCTGAAGACGACGTTCAGCCACATGCTGGCCAATCGGGGCGACGAGACCCTGGCCCGTCGTATCACCAACCCCTTCTCCCACATCTCCTTGTCCGATGGTGGCGCCCACATTCGCTACCTCACCATCAGCACCTGGCCCGTGCATTTCCTGTCCTACTGGGTGCGCGACAAGCAGCTCCTGAGCCTCGAGCAGGCCCACTACAAGATGAGCAGCCTTCCCGCGTGGCTGGCCAACTTCAAAGACCGCGGCACCCTGCGCATTGGCGACTGGGCCGACATCATGGTCTACAACCTCGCGGAGCTCGGCTACGTCTACGACAAACCCACCGACGCCAGCGATTTTCCCGGCGGCGAGTGGCGTCGCATGCAGAAGCCCACGGGGATGCGCTACATCCTGGTGAACGGTGCCGTCACGTTCGAAAGCAACACCTGCACGGGCGCCTTACCCGGCAAGCTCCTCCGGAGCTACGACATGATTGACTGACGAGGACCGCCCCGAGCTGTCGGGCGACACTCGCCCTGCGCTCGAGGTTGCGCGCGACAGGGGCGGCGCGTCACGTCGAAGCCCATCATGGCCTACGGGTCCTGGCCCTACACGCCTGACAGGTCGATACTGAACATCCCCCTGCCGTGGGTCACACAGATGAGGTTCTCACCCATCCAGAAAAGGTCGTAGACGGGGCAGTTCGTTGGCCCCTCGTTCGTCGGGGACCACGCGGCGCCGAAGTCCTCGCTGGTGAAGAGCCCGACCTCGGTGCCGAGGTAGACGAACTCGGGTCTCCGGGGATGGAGGGCCAAGACTCGTATCGGCGCCTCCGGAAGAGATCCGGAGATGTTCGCCCACGTCTTTCCGGCGTCCTCCGAGCGCCAAACGTTGCCGGACGTATAGCCTCCGAAGGTGACGTACACGCGCGTGTGCTGCATGGGGTCGATCAGGATGCGCGTGCAGAACCGCGCCGGGGTCAACGGCGCCAGTCCGGCAACGTTGCTCATGAGCTGCCAGACTGGCGCAGGGTCGGTGCCGTTGTCAGTCTTGAAGACGAGGCCACGATCGTGCCCCACCCAGATGAGATCGGGGTCACCGGCGGCGACGGCAATGGCACTGATGAAGCCGCCGGCCGGAGCCTTGATTGACTCCCAGGTGGGTCCGTGGGAGTCCGTGTTGGGGGTGCGGGCGTCGTTCGTACGCCACAGACTCAGGCCGCCGGCGAGGAGCCGGTTGGAGTCGTTCGGATCGAGCACGAAGGGCGCGATGAACAGGGCATCCTGGTTCATCGCGTCCGGGATGACGTGCGGCCTGGGTTTCCAATCCCATTCGTTCAGGGCCGCGTTGAAGAAGCGGCCGCTGATGTAGTTCTCCCACCAGCTGCCGGCGCTCGTGGCGCCGTTGGCGTTGCGGTGGAGGTCCAGGCGGACGTACTCCTCGTAGAACACTTGCGGATCGTTCGGATCGGCGGCGCAGTAGCCGCCGTCACCCCCTAAGATCTCCCGCCACTGGTTGGCTCCCGCGGCGGGAGTGAGGCTCAGGGTGCCGTTGTCCTGAGCTCCGCCGATGATGGTGCCGGTCGCAGGATTCCCGGCGCCCGAATAGAACTGCGTGACCGCGTACCCGTTGACGAGATTCGTCCAGCCCTGAGTGCGATTCGCATCGCTGCCGACGCTCGTGACGTCGTCCGCCCTATAGATGCCACCGTCGTTTCCGAAGAACACCATCCGGTTCGACGTCCCGTTGTAGCCGGGGTGCGACACGATCGCGTGGTGGTCCGCGTGCGCGGATGCGGACTGGCGCCAGTCGCTGATCGGGCGGAGCGTGTCGCCGCCGTCCGTGCTTCGCCAGAGGTTGATGCCGCCGACGATGAGCAGGTTCGGGCGGGGGTCGCCGGCCCAGATGACGTTGTCGTACCAACCCTGCTGGCCGAGAAAGTTCGCCGGGACGCCGTTGGCGTTATTGGCGTTCCGCTTCGAGTAATTGCGGCCGCCGTCGGTGGATCTCCAGATCTGGCCGGTCGTCATCTGCACCGACGAGTAAACCGTGGCTGGATCGTGAGCCGCATAGGTGAGTTCCACGCGGCCTGACCAGGGGCTGACGTGTTGGGCGGTTTGCCACGTCTGGCCACCGTCCCTGGAGAAATGGGCGGCGCCGTCCCGCGTCCCGCCAGCGACGGCCAGCTGAGTGTCCGTCGGATGGAACTTGACGTCGGCGACGTCGGCCGCGAGAACCCGGGCCCAGACGAGCCGGTCGGCACTCGCGCTGCGGTAGATGCCCGAGCGCGTCGCGGCGAGGACCGTCGCGCCGTCGGCCGACACGGCAATACGGTTGACCCAATGGAAATCGGGATTGTTCGTGGCGGAGAGCTGCGCCCAGCTGGTGCCGTCGGTGGTCCTGAAGATGCCGGCTCCCCGGATCGCGTCGACGTTGGGAAAGCCCTCCCCCGTGCCGGCATAGATGATCTGCGGATTGGCGGGATCCATGGCCAGGCAACAGACGGCAAGGTTCGCCAGGCGGTCGTCGACCGGGAACCAGTTCGACCCGGCGTTCGTGGTGAGCCAAGCGCCGCCGCCGACGCTTCCAATCCAGATGCGGTCGGGATTCCCCGGATCGATGACGATCGAGCGCGTGCGGCCCCCGATCATTCCCGGTCCGAGAGAGGTCCATCCGGCCCCGGTAGGCTGGAGGCCGGCTCCGGGTTGGAGGGGTGGGGGAGACAGTGTTCGAGCGGCAACGCGCACGCCACAAGGCACGCCTGCGATTCGGGTCTCGCCGACGCGCTGCCGCGTGCTCTCCAGCTGCTGAAGAGCCTTGGATACCGCCTGCGGCTCTATCTGCGCCGTGTCATCGATCTCCTGTAGCCGCCGGTACTCCACGCGGGCTCGAGGACGATCGGGAAGGTCGAGCTTCCGGAGAAGCCGAAGCAGACCGCTCTCCGACATCTCCCCGATCTGCCGGTTGTCGAGACTGAGGGCCTCCTGGATCTCACGAAGCCGGGGCACTGAGAGGCCGCGCGCGGTGGCCAGAGGTTCATCGGTCGCATCGTAGCTCATGTGGTGTCCTCGCTGATCGCGTCGCTGTTCCCCGGCTCCCCGTCCCGGTCCCCGTCATGAGGCCGGTTAGCGAGCGAGCGCGGGTGGTCTCGGTCCGGGCCCATCCAGGTCGTACTCCCACACGGGCTGTCCGGTGCGAAGGTCGGCCGCCCTGACTGTCATTGCCGCGCTCCCCGCCAGGCGCGGGCCGCCGGCCGCGAGGTAGTAGATGCGCTCGCCGATTACGCAAGGCCACTGCTCACCCTCTTCGTATCGAAGCGTGATCACGCGCTCGCCCGTCTCCGCGGAGAAGACCGCCCACTCGTCTCCTGGCGGATTCGACGTGCGCGCGAACACGTACCGTCCGCATGGGGTCACCTCGGCTTCGAAGCGACTGCCTTCGAGCAAGGCCTTAGCCCGGCCGTCACTTCCCGGACCCAGCGCTTGCAAGGCGAGCGTTCGATGCTCGCCCGATCCCGCGACACTCAGGCGCAGGATCTGCGAGCCAGCCCTCCAGGCCACCTCGCGCCAAACCGACTGGAGCCGGTACGGCTGCGAGGGCGGCAAGTCCGGCTCGAACATCGACTCCGAGGAAAGCTCCCGTGCGGATACGCGGCCCGTCCGCGGATCCAGGAGGACGCTCCCGCGCAGCTCGCGACGTTCTGCCCGGCTCACGTCTTCCGGCGGGTACGCGCCGCCTCGAAGGCGTGTGCGCGCTCTCCAGCTGAGCGTCAACGACTCGCCTTCCCGTCGGGTGACGTACTCGAAATCTCGCCGGTCCTGGGATGAGACGGAGACCCCGTCGGGTAATTCGAGTTCGTCTCGACCGACGACGTGGCCCCGCCCGTCGATATCGAGCAGAAAAATCTCCAGACCGTTCTCGCGGCTTCGAGACGGGCTCGCCGCCACCAGGCGAGCCCCCGCGACGAGTAAAGGCCTTGCCTCGATTCCGCTGCGCCACATCGGCGCTCCGGTGTCGAGTCTGATGGCGTCGATCGTCTCGTGGGCGTTGCGCACGAACCCGCGTGCGCCGTCCGCGTCGGCGACGCCACGAGGCAGTGCAACCGGCTCCTCAAACTGGAGGATGGCCCGCGTGCCTCTCGACCCCCATTTCCACGACGCTCATCCCACCCAAAGACCGCCCGAGCAGCCAGCCCAGGCGTCGCGGCTCACCATATCGAGCCGCCGCCGACGGTGGCGTCTACCGGTGCCGCGGTCGGCGGACCATGTTCCCACTCCCATAGTTATCGGGAGAATAGTGCGTCGCGCGGACCGGTGCAACAGTCGGCGAACCGATACTCACTCCGACCGAGCCGACCTGGCCCTCGACGACAGCCTGAAGACGACGTTCAGCTACATGCTGGCCAATCGGGGCGACGAGACCCTGGCCCGTGCATTTCCTGTCCTACTGGGTGCGCGACAAGCAGCTCCTGAGCCTCGAGCAGGCCCACTACAAGATGAGCAGCCTTCCCGCGTGGCTGGCCAACTTCAAAGACCGCGTCACCCTGCGCATTGGCGACTGGGCCGACATCATGGTCTACAACCTCGAGGAGCTCGGCTACGTCTACGACAAACCCACCGACGCCAGCGATTTTCCCAGCGGCGAGTGGCGTCGCATGCAGAAGCCCACGGGGATGCGCTACATCCTGGTGAACGGTGCCGTCACGTTCGAAAGCAACACCTGCACCGGCGCCTTACCCGGCAAGCTCCTCCGAAGCTACGACATGATCGACTGACGAGGTTCCCCTCCGCCTCGAGAGAGTCAAGGCTCGGTCGAAATCACGCCATACCGGGCGCCACGCGATGATGTCGGCACCGCGCGTCGCGGTGACGCATCGCGCGGCGGTCACGCGTCCGGCGTCAATCGGCGTGAACGCTCAGGCCACCCTCCGACGCAGCCGGGCGCCAGGCCGCGGAAGCCTGGTGCGAGTTCTATCGGTTCGAGGTCGAAGGCTCGTACGCGGTGGCCCGGTCGTCGCGATACGTGGGAGCGAGCTCGGTGGCCGGATCTCCGGCGACGCGGGTGTGCCGCATCACGCGCACTTCGCGGTAGTCATAGGGGCGCGCCCGGTGCAGTACGCAGCGATTGTCCCAAATGACCACATCGCCGGGCTGCCAGCGGTGCGCATACGTTCGGGGCGGTCGACACGCGAAGTCGACGAGATCGGACAGGAGCTTCTCCGACTCGGCCGCGTCGAGGCCGGGGATTCCGTACGCATGCCGGCCGATGTAGAGGGCGGGCCGACCGGTGACGGGATGCACCTTCACGAGCGGTCGCAGCGGTGCCCCCTTGGCGTGAAAACCATAGCCGGCACCGGTCTCCACCACGTGACCAATCTTGGCCTGGGAGTGATACAGGGAGTGGTGAGCCGAGAGCCCCGCGATGCGTCGGCGCAGCGCCTCGTCCAGGGCATCGTACGCCGCCCGCATGTCGGCCCACTCGGTCTCACCGCCAGCCGAAGGGACCACCTGCGCCGACAGCACCGAGGCCTTCGCGGAGAGCGGCATGTAGGAACTGTCGGTATGCCACCCCTCGTTGCCACGCAACGACTTGAAGCGGTGCTCGTCCGCGGCCATGACGGATCCATCGGGCTTCTGGTTGCTGATGGCCACGGCCTTCTGCTCGGGATCGGCGGCCAGGAGCTCGATCTCGCCGAAGCGATTCGCGAAGGCGACCTGCTCCGCTTCGGTCAGGTTCTGCCCGGGGAAGACCAGGACCGCATACTCGTGGAAGGCTTCCTCCACTGTCTTCCAGGTCGAGGCGTCCATTCGGGCGAGGGCGAGCTCAGTCACGATGGCGCCCAGGGTGGCATCGATCGGCGCGACTCTTGGCCCCATGGCATCCCTCCTGGGTGGCAGAGTGCGTCCTGGGCAGGACAGAGTCAAGAGGTGGCGAGGCCGGTCGCGCCATTGTATCGAGCCTCCATCAGTGGCCCTCTCATCGTGCGTTGCACCGCCTGCGGCTCGGACAATTCCGGTCGGGGACTGCTTCTGTCTCTGGGACTTCGACGAGCTCGAGAAGCCGACTCCTGCGCCGCCCCGCCCACGTAGCCTCTCGGGAAGGAGTGAGGATGAACCGCGAAAGAGTCGCCCGCAGCCCCTGGAAGCTCTTGGCGCGCCTGATCGTCCTCGCCCTGCTGTTCGGCGCGGGCCGGCCGTCATACGCCGGCGAGGTCGTCCTCCTCAGCTGGTCGTCGGCAACAGTGGAACTCTTCTGGATCCGCCCGTTACCACGCCGTTGCCGGGACTCGAGATCGCCGGCATGCCGGTCGCCAGCGGCGTGAACAGGGCCCAGTTCGGCTTCGTGACGCTTCAGCGTCACCGACATCGCTGGACCGCGACCTTGCGCGACGTGGAGGGGGCGCCGCTGTTCCGGTGCGCCCTTGGCGATGACAGCCTGACCTGCGAGCCGGCCGAGCCCTAAGGTGAGGCGCGAGAGACCCTCCTGAGTGACCGACGCCACCCGGTCGCTCTCGCGGGTGACGACGCTGCCTCGGGCGCTCCGCGCTCCACCGCCCCGGCGGCCGTCGCGAGCACGCCGCGATAGAAGTATTCGCGTCCCGGCTCGAGTCCCGTCAGCTCGACGGTGACGGTGAAGTCGCGGTCGGCTCGCACCTCGACCGGCGGGGTGTGCGCCGCCCCGTCGAAGTCTCTCGGGAGGCCGTATTCGACCTGGATTCGTCCGACCCCGCGGGGGCGCAGCCCCACACCAGCGCGGAGGTGGCCGTGATGTCGATGGCGGCGGGCCGCTCCGCTCAGCGGCCCTTGAAGACGGCCGGACGCTTCTCGGCGAAGGCCCGCATGGCTTCCTTGGAGTCTTCGGACTTGGAGAGCTCGCCCGTCATGTTCTGCTCGAACCGGTATCCATCCCGCAGATTCATGAACTCGATGGTGTTCAAGGCGTGCTTGGCGAGCCGGATCGCCAGCGGGCTCTTCGAGGCAATATCGGCGGCGATGGCGGTGGCGGCCTCCATGAGCCGGTTGGCGGGCACGCACTCTTCCACGACCCCCAGCCGGTACAGCTCGGGCCCCGCGATGCGCTGGCCCGTCAACATGAGACGGCGCACCTTGGAGTGGGAGAAGAGCCGCATGGCGTGACGCCCCCCGCCGAGCAGACCCACGTTGATTTCCGGAAGCCCGAGCACGCCGCTCTCTGAGGCCACCAGGATGTCGCAGGAAGCCACGATGGCCAGCCCGGCACCGAGGGCGGCGCCGTTGATGGCGGCGATCACGGGAACGCGGCACTCGACGATGGCATGGAAGGCCTCACGGGCCCGCCGGCTGTGCTGCCAGAACTCTCCGGGCTGCGGCTCTCGCTCCAGACGCGCCTTGATGTCGGCCCCGGCACAGAAGGTGCGGCCGGCACCGGTCAGGATGGCCACGCGAACGTCGGGTCGATCGCTGAGCGTGTCGAACGTCCGCGTCAGTTCCTCCAGGAACTGGCCGTTGACGGCATTCACGGGTGGGCGGTCCATGGTCACCCGGGCGATGTCGTTCTGCACCTCGCAGCGGATCAGCTCGTTCTCCATGATCGTCCTCCTGCGGCAGCCGTCATCGTAGGCGCCCCTGGGCCCTCGCTCCCTTGGTCGCCCGGCACCGCTGCACGCGGCCCTGAAG
>JBKPAK010000264.1:0-14978 GCA_046726415.1 Candidatus Methylomirabilota bacterium | reverse complement strand
AGCGTACGCTTCCCGATCAAAGCCATTCACGACTACGTTTGCGAGCACTCACGGCCTTCATCTGACGGCCTCTGCTTAATCGGTCATGTGAAGGTCAAGTACTTTCCTGCGTGTTGAAGTCCCTTCTCATCGGGCGACTCGTCCGCCGACATCATTCGTCGCAGACGAAGAGGCCGCATGGCACGATTCTAGAGTCAGTGATCGCGGTCACGGCGCTGTCCGTGGCCCCTGTGGTGTAGTACACACGGGCACTCACCCCAAGCTGCTTGCAATCGGCCTTCACCACCGCTTTCCCTTCGTGAAAAGTGAGGTCGGGCGTGCAGGTCGCGTTGCAACTCGTCAGTGCATCGGGAATCGCCCGGGAACAGAAGTCGGTCTGAAATCCCGCTCCCAAGCTAAATGAGGTGGTACACGCGGGGGTCGACTCGAAACCCCGGAACCAGTCTACTGACACCTGACAGGTGCGACCACCGACCTGATTCGTGACACTCACGACGGTCGCTGACCGGATGGGGTCCGCGGTCCGAGACTTCATGAAGGTTACGAGATAGAGGGAGGTCGGGAAGAAACTGAACGGAAACAATGACTGTGTCCAGGCCTGCGTTTCCGAGCCATCGTCGTCTGCGGCAAGGACCTGGGGAACGTACATGCCAGAACCCACCAGAGCGACCGTCAAGAGCAGAAGCCACATCACCGTTCGCATTGTCCTCTCCTCCGCTGAGCCAGTAGTGACGTCGCGGGCTTCGCCCGTAACTTCGGTTCTCTTCAGAGTTTGCAATGGGTCGCCTTCCTCGAGCCTTTTCCCGACGGTAGGTCGTCTCGAGTCCACCCGGTCCGGAGCGTCAGAGGAAGACGTTCGCGCCCCGCAGATCAAAGCGCGCGGGGCACGGGAGTGCCAGGACGGTCGAACGACGCCGCCTCAAATTTGCGTCGGCGGCGTCCTTGCCTGTCCAATTCTCAGTACGGAACACTCTCCCAAAGATGCGGGCGCCGAGCAGGTGAACGAGCAAAGTGACCGCAGTCAGCGGCCTCACCTGCACGTCCGGCTGGACGGACTCGCTCCGGAAAGCCATCAGCCCCCCCCGAAGAGCCACGGTCAGGGAAGTGGGAGGAACAATAGGAAACTCCCAGCTTCTTCGTCAAGGATTATTTTACCGGCCCGATACGTGAAATGACCACAGCCGCGCTCGTGAAGGTCAGACCACTCCTCCAGTGGCCAGAATCCGAGCAGCAAGCCATGCAGATAAGGACCAATGATGGACGCAGACCGTGGGCTACACGACGCCATTCCCAATCAAGTCGCAGCGCCAAAGGCGCGGTCGTTGGTCCACAGGTTTGGCCGCGGTCGCAGTGGGCGCAGCACCAAGCGCGGTGCACAGAAAGCCAGCGACACGGCGACACGACGCTTTGCAGGGCTCCGGGTAAAACGAGCTTCGATCTGAAGATCCGGGAACTGGCTGGTAAAGCACGGCGGCGATTGCCTTCAGAGAGAGTATGACCGAAAAAGGAATGCGGTGCCTTGCATCCGGTGTTCTGAGCGTCAGCTGCCCAAACCAGGCGTAGTCCCGCGGTCCATGCGCCGACGGGGCCGCGTCGGCGCGCAAGGTGCGGGCCAACCCGCACATCATGCCGCTTGCTTTCAGTGATGACGACGACGCTAGGGAGAAGCCGTGGTGATCCAGCAGGCAATGGAGGCCGTCGCGTTCCCGCACCGGATGGGTAGCGCGCCGCCCACTGCTCGTTCGAGCGCAGGGCTTGTCGCCTAGTGGAAGCCCACCAGCGCGGCCAGCGCTTCGAGTTGCTCGGCATAGCGGCCGACGGGGTTGAGGAGGAGGTGGTTGGCGCCCATCGCCACCAGCTCTTCGAGCCGCTCCCGCACCTGCTCCGGCGCGCCGTGGACACCGGAGGCATCGGTCCCATCGGGGTTGTGGTACACGGTGCTGAACCAGCGGTGGAGCTCGGCCCGAGCCACCTCAGAGCGCTCGTGCACCGACAGAAAGACGCGCTTGGAGATGGGGAATGAAGCCGGATCTCGCCCGGCCTTTTCGAGAAGTGACCGCAGCAGGGGGACACTTCTGGAGAAGTCAGCCGTGCTCGACCCGCCGGCGCCCATCCATCCGTCGGCGATGGTGGCGGCGCGGCGGAGCGCGTCGGGATGGCCACCGCCCAACCAGATCGGCGGATGCGGCTTCTGCACCGGCTTGGGGGTCATGGTGCCTTCGAGCTGAAAGATGCTGCCCCGATAGCTGACCTTCGGCTGGGTCCACAGCGCCTTGATGAGATCAACTCCTTCGCGGAACCGCCTCACGCGGAGGTCCCGAGACACCTGGAACTGGGTGTAGTGGTGGTCTCGGCCCAATCCAACGCCGAGGATCGCCCGGCCGTTGCTCACGTAGTCCAAGGTCGCCATCTGGTGCGCAACGGAGATCGGATTGTGGACGGGCAAGACGACCACGGCCACACCAAGCCGGATGGCCGTGGTGACCGCGGCCGCGTAGGTCAGCACCACCACGGGGTCGAAGCAGAAGACGTGGTCCAGGGTATTTTCCGTCACCCACAGGTCGCGGAACCCCAGGGCGTCGGCGCGCTGGGCGACCTGGCGCACCGCCACCATGTCTATGGAGTCGGGGGACCGATGGGGCAGGGACACGCCCAGGGCGACCGCGTCTTTCAGGGCCATCTACTTTTTCGGGGTTGGCACGGGGATTCCGGGGATCTTCACCTTGACCGCGCCCAGGTGGTTCCGGCTCGTGAAGTACAGGGTCTTCCAGTCATCGCCGCCGAAGGCGAGGTTGGTGGTGGCCGGAGCCCCGTGGGCGATGCGGCCCAGCTTCTTGCCGTTCGGATCCATGATCCATAGCCCCCCGGCTCCGCCGCAATAGACGTTGCCTTCCACGTCCACCTTCATACCGTCGGGGACGCCGGGCTCCCCTCCCCGCAGGTCGGCAAAGACGCGGTCGGTGTGTTTCGCGAGGGTGCCGTTGGGCAGAAGGTCGAATGCCCGGATGTGGCCGCGGCGAGTGTCGTTGATGTAGAGCACGCTTTCATCCGGAGAGAACGCGAGGCCGTTGGGCAACACAAAGTCATCGATGAGCAGGGTCAGGGTGCCAAGATCGGGCGTGACGCGGTACACGCCGGCAAAGGTCAGGTCCCACTGCTCGGCCGCGGCGGGGCTGGTCCAGGGGTCGGTGAAGTAGATGCAGCCGTCGGACTTGACCACCACATCGTTGGGACGGTTGAGCCTTCGCCCCCTGGAAGCTGTTGGCGATCACGGTGAGGCTGCCGTCGAGCTCTTGTCGAGTGACCCGCCGGGTATCGTGCTCGCAGGCGAGGAGCCGGCCCTGGAGGTCCCTGGTCAGCCCATTGGCTCGGTTGGTCGGCTCATGGAACACGGAGACGCCTTGGCCGGGTACATACTTCATGCGCTTGTTGTTGTGAATGTCACTGAACAGCAGATAGCGGCCTTCCTTCCACCACAGCGGTCCTTCGGCCGGCCCCTGGGCGCCGCCAAATCCATCGGCCAGCTCCTGGATCGGCTCTGATGGAGCGACGATCTTGTCCAGCTCTGGAGCCAGTTGCTCGATGCGGGACGACACGCGACTGACACCACCAGACATGGCAAGCCTCCTCTTGCCTTCCGGCAGATTGGCCCTAAGCTCCCTCGCGCTTAGTTGTGCACCGGGAAACTCGGGGCGCTCCTCGATGTCAGCGCGCGGTGTCGCCCCAGACGACGTAACGCCGGCGCATACGCCTCTCCAGCCCCTCCTCGAGCATTCGCTGCTCCTGGGCCGCGACGAGATCGAGCAGGGGATCGCTCACGACATTCACGAGGCCATGGGCCTTCAGCAGGGCCTCGATCTCCTCCCGCGACCGGCCCCCGAGGAAGGGGAGCTGGTCGCCGACCGCCGCGTACTCAGGGCTCGTGCGGGCATTCTCCGTCGACGGCGGCGTGGCGCTCGCGTCGAACTGCCCGTCGACCACGACGAGGCGGCCTCCCGGTCGGAGGATCCGGATCCACTCGTCGATTGCCGCCTCCGGGTGCGGGAGCGTCCAGAGCAGATGGCGGCTGATGGCGAGGTCGAAGCTGCCCGGGGTGAACGGGAGCTGCTCGGCGTCGGCTTCCTCGAACCGGACGGAGACACCGCGCTCCGCCGCCTTGCGCCGCGCCTCGGCGATCATCGCCGGAGCGAAGTCGACGCCGGTGACGCGGTGACCGCGGGCCCCGAGCTCGAAGGTGAGAAAGCCGGTACCACAGCCGGCGTCGAGCGCGTCGAGCGGGCCTCGGCCCGGGAGGACGAGATCCAGGATGCGGTCCCAGGCCGCGCGCTCGGCCTTTGTGCGAATGCTGTGACCGAAGTCCGCGTCGAAGTGCGGTGCCCGCCGATCCCAGTGGGCGGCGACCTGTTGCTTGACGATGTCCCCCGTTGGGGATGGGCGCCGGACGCCCACCGTTACACCTTCTCGATGACTTCGATCTGCGCTCCGTCGGGGGCCTCGAGGAAGCAGACGCGACGGCCGTTGGCGGGCGGCAGCTCCTCGAGGATTTGCACGCCGTTGGCCCGGAGCCGGGCCAAGGTCCCCGGATAGTCGTCGGTGTCGACGGCGATGTGCTCCATGCCGTAGTGCTGCTCACGGCGCTGGGTGTCGATGAGGGTGGTGATGTTGAGGGTCAGCCCGTGCAGGTTCACGCGGTAGCCGCGAGAACCGACCTCGGCGATCAAGGTCGCGCCGAGGTTGTCCACGTAGAACTGCATCGTTTGCTTGGGATCCCGGGTCTTCAGGTGCACATGGTGGAGGCCAAAGGCCATGGTCGCTCTCCCCTCACAGGCCGGGCGCGGAGCGGTACGGCACCGCGGCGCCCGTCCTCCTGAGCCAGTTCCGAGGCGGAGCTCTTCAGTGGGATGCGGGCGCGGGCGGCGCGTCCGCAAAGATCTGGCGGATGCTGTCCCGGATCTTGTGAATCTCTCGAAGCGCAGGCAGGAAGTCCACCGCCCCTGGCTCCTTTCGGTCGTAGACCTTCTTGCCGTCCAGGTACACTTCGAACCGCCCAGTGTCGGAGGGGGTCAACGTGATTGCCGTTTCGCGGTAGTTGATCGAGGACAGTTCGGCCGCCACACTGACGGCCACCGGGAAGTACCCTCAGACGACGCAGTACACGATCTCGACGTGAACCTTACCTTCGGCCATGCGAATCCTCCTTGGCGAGCGATGCCACGCATGCTATCCGTAACTCTTCGACGGCGCAATCGCGGGCCGCGGAGCGCCAGGTGTGGGGAGGAGTATAAGTGATGGGTTCGAGCAGCGGCCGGCTCCGGCGACGGCTCTGTCGCCGCGCGGAGATCGGCCTCGATGACAGGCGAGATGGCCAGGGGTGGCCGGTCGGCGACGTATTGCTGACTTCCGTCATCAGGTCGCGCACCATCCACTATGTGCTCACCATGCCGGAGGCAGTCCTCCGAGGCGAGAGGCTGTCGAGCTTCCTGGCGCGGGTGGCCCCCTTCGGCTGCCCCGCGCCGGGATCGCTGATCCGCGCCTATAGCCTTCCGGATTCGCCTTTTCCATCGATCCTCCTCAAGGAGCACGAGGACGGCGCGCAGGGCGTCGGCGACGCCTATCGCCGCTTCCTCGCCCGCGCCCGCGTGCACTGGCTGGCGGCCCTGCAGGAGACGGGATCGGGCTTGTGTCCCGCCCTGGCGTGGCAGGCCGGATCGGGCCGGCGGTTTCTCACGTCTGACGAGTGGGCCGAGGCGCTGGCTGAGGCGGATGTGACCTTGCCGGGTATGGCCGATGCGTACCTGGGGCGCGGACTGCTACTGCTGGCCCACCCCGCGCTCTCGGACTCGTGGCCCACCATGATGTCTCTGGGCGGCGTCACCAAGGTCCGCAAGATCACCGGGCGGGAGTTCCCGGTGTGGGTCGACCTGCCGGTTCACAAGCCGGCCCTGCTGGCAAGCCCACTGCTGAGTCGGGTGGAGCGGTTGCTCGCGGAGGCGTGACCGGACACCGCCTTTACCGGGTGGATGTCGGCCTTCCCCAACGATCGCTGCGATTCGGCTCACCCGTTCTTCAGGGTCAGCCGGATGAGCCGGTCGGCCCGGTCGCGTCGGTCGAGCTCGCGGCAGGTCGCGATGATGTCCTCGAACTGCTCCGGTGGGATGGGGAGGCCGGGCAGCACGTCGCGAATACGGCGGCTCTCCTCGGCGAAGTCCCACATGAACTCGCGGCCGGTGGACTGCTTGGTGTGGCTCCGGCCGTCCCTGGTGTAGATGGTGATCCGGGGACCGAAGAGCGTCATCCGGTGGGACGGGATGATCGTCACCCGCTTCATCAGCTCCAGGACCTCGGGCGGGTCGTCGGCGCCGGCCGGATCGACGGGCTGTCCCCGTAGCACGGGGAAGCCGCGCTTCACGACACCGTACGCGGTGAAGTACGGAGTGCTCCCCGGCCTCGCCTCAGCGTCTTCTCGGCGGCTCGGGAAGGCCGGGCTGGGGTACTGCGTCTCCAGCCAATTCACCACGGCCTCGATGCGATCGACGTCCTCATACCGGATATCGCGCTCCTCGCAGAGCGTCGCGGTGACGTCGATGTGGGCGATGTTGTAGCCGGCCGTCGAGTAGATGCGGTACAGCGTCTCGAGAAACATCCACTCCTTGCCCAGGCCCGCGGTGATCGCATCCAGACTGGTGTGGGTGTCGCCCACGAAGCTATAGGTGAGCTGGCCCTTGTTGTTGCCCGCGTAGGCGTGATAGAAGCCGGCGTCGCCTTCGAGGACGGTCTCGCCTCCCACGTGCCCGTGCTTGGCCAAGGCGACCGCGGTCATGGCGTTGCGAACTGCGGCGCCCTCGCGAAGCGCGCGGCCGCCGCTCCGGGGGCCTTCCAGATTGCCTCCCGCCAAGCTGGCGCAGAGGGCGATGGCGCTGTTCACCTGGTCCTCGGTGCAGCGCATCATCTTCGCGGCGGCAACGGCGGAGCCAAAGATGCCGAACACGGGACCGGCGTGGAAGCCCCGGGCCATCACCGTGGGGATGAAATCGGCGGCCATCCGCTCCATGACCTCGTAGCCGGCCGCGAGGCCCGTGATGAAATCCCGACCGGAGGCGCCCGCCGTCTCCGCCGCGACGAAGGCGCCCGGGATGATGCTCGTGCCGGGGTGGGTCAGCATGCGAAAGGTGTCCCACTTCCCGCCGGCCAGCAGCATCTCCGAGTTGGCAAAGGCGGCCCCGCCCTTCGTCGCTCGCGTGCCGTGCACCATGATGGTGGCGCCGTTTTCCACGCCGGCGTCCTCTTCGGCGATGAGTCTCACGGCCTGCTGACCGTCCGGGGAGTGCGACCCCAGGAGCACGGACGCGAGGCCGTGCAGCGTGAGGCCCTTGGCGCGATCGACCACCTCGGGCGGGAGATCGTCATAGCGCAGACCAACGACCCATCGCGCGAGCTGTCGGCTGAGCGACGCCATGATGTGCTTCTCCTTCGGGCACGGGCGGTTGACAGTCGTCGCCCCGCGCCCTAGCGTACGCCCATTATGGGAGGCCCTATGGGCGACATCCGAGCAGAGTGGCTCGCGACGCTCGAGCGGCATCGCGGCGGGAATTGGATGCAGCCGGAGAGCGAGCAGTTCTGGGCGGTGCGGCTGGACACCGCCTCGCCGGACGAGCTCCGCGCCATCCAGAGCGAGAAGCTGCGGGTCGCCATTCGGTACACCTACGAATGCATTCCCTTCTATCGGCGGCGGTTCGACGCGGTCGGCCTGAAGCCAGGCGACATCGCCTCGGTCGCCGATCTGCAGAAGATCCCCCTCACCACGAAGCAGGAGATGGCCGACGACATCGCGAATAACCCGCCGTGGGGCACGTACACCGCGGTCGACGACGCGATTTGGACGCGACGCGGTTGGCAGGTCTTTGCGAGCTCCGGCACGACGGCGCGGCCGCGCGCCTTCCGCTATACCAGGTTCGATCGCAGCCTGTGGACGTGGGCCAACGCGCGGGCGATGTGGGCCATGGGCTTCCGCCCCGGCCGCGACAGCGCGCTCCTCGCGTTCGGGTATGGGCCCCACGTGTGGCTCTGGGGCGTCCACTATGCGCTGGACCTGATGGGAATCCCGATCGTGACGGCCGGGGGCCTCGACTCCCGCGCCCGCGCGCGGTTCGTGCACGAGTATCGACCGACGATCCTGGCCTGCACGCCCTCGTACGCGCTCTACCTCGGCCACCTGATGCGCGATATGGATCTCGACCCGGCGGCCAGCGCCGTGCGCTATCTCTTCTGCGCCGGCGAGCCGGGCTTCAGCATCCCCGCCACTCGACGCCGGCTGGAAGAGCTGTGGCAGGCAGAGCTGCACGAGTTCTACGGCTGCACCGAGGCGTCGCCCGCGGCCGGCGGTTACACCTGTGCCGCCGTGGCGCGCGGGAAGGACGGCCCGGCCAGCACGCACCTCATGGAAGACACGGCCATCTGGGAGACGGTCGATCCAATCAGCCTTCGTCCGGTGCCACCCGGCCAGCGCGGGCTGTCGGTGGTGACGAATCTCTGCTCGGAATCCTCCCCGCAGATCCGCTTTCTCGTCGGCGACTTCACGACCTTCAGCCACGCGCGCTGCGACTGCGGCCGCACGCACCTCCGCGCGCTGGGTGGGTTTCTCGGCCGGGCCGACGACATGCTCAACATCCGCGGGGTCACCGTGTTCCCCAGTGCCATCGAGGACGCGGTGCGCCGCGTGGCCGAGATCGGCGAGGAATTCCAGCTGGTGATCAGCCGCGAGAAAGAGCTCGATGTGCTGACCGTGCTCGTGGAGCCACGCCCGGAGATCTCGGTCGCGCAGCACCCGGCCATCGTCAGGAAGGTGGAGACCGAGATCGTGTCCCGGTGCGAGCTTCGTCCGGTGGTCCAGGTACGCCCGTACGGGACGCTGCCAAAGACGGAGTTCAAGGCCAAGCGCGTCAAGGACGTGCGTTGACATCCGTTTCGCCGACCGACACCTTCACCGAGGAGTTCGTGAACGCCGCCGGCGTCCGCGTTCAGCTCCGCCGCGGTGGTACCGGAAAGCCCGTGCTCGTCCTCCACAGCGAGCTGGGCGTGCCGGGCTGGCTCCGTGCGTATGCGCTGCTCGCGCAGCACTTCACGGTATACGTGCCGGCGCTCCCCGGGTTTGGGCAGTCCGAGCGCCCGGACTGGATCGTCACCGTGCGCGACCTCGCCGCCTGGGTGACCTGGTTTGTCCGCGACCTGAAGCTGTCGCAGCCGCTGCCGGTCATCGGGTTCTCCCTCGGTGGCTGGATTGCCGCGGAGATCGCCACGGTGAACGCGTTCCTCTTTACCAAGATCGTGCTGGTGGCCGCGGCGGGCCTGCAACCGGAGGAAGGCCAGGTCTGGGACTACTTCGTCCACTCGAGCCGAGAGGCGTTTGCCCAGGCGTTCTGCGATCCGGCCCAGTCCCCGGAGTATGCCCAGTACTACGGCGCGGCCTTCACGCCGGACGAAGACGCCCAGGTGGAGCGGAACCGAGAGATGGCGGCTCGCCTCCTCTGGAAGCCGTACATGCGGAGCCACACCTTGCCCGACTTGTTGCGAAGCGTCGCCACGCCCACTCTCGTGCTCTGGGGACGCGAGGACGCGATCATCCCCCTCAACGTGTGCGAGCGCTACGTGCGGGCGATACCAGGGGCGACGGCCAAGGTCCTGGACCGGTGTGGCCATCATCCAGAAATGGAGCAGCCCGGGGCATTCGTGCAGGCGGTGCTCGACTTCCTCGCGCCCCGCGCCTGAAGCGACGACCAGATCAGGAGGCCCGGTATGGTCAAGGAGGTCTACTTCTTCACCGAGATGGGGTATACGGCGTACCCCCAGGATGAAGCGCGACGGCGGGGCTACAACAACTTGATGTTTCCCAACGAGCATTTCCGCCCCGAGCGCGCGCAGCAGCTCTACGGCATGTACTTCGACGAGCTGCAGTACTGCACGGAGGCCGGCTTCGATGGGGTCATGATCAACGAGCACCACAACAACCCGCTCTCCATGATGCCATCGGTCAACGTCATCGGCGCCGTCTTGGCCAGAACGACTACGAAGGGCCGGATCGTCTTTCTGGGCAACGTGCTGCCCATCCATGACAACCCCCTGCGGGTGGCCGAAGAGGTCGCCATGATCGACATCATCTCGGGTGGGCGGGTGGTCTGCGGGTTCGTCCGCGGTC
Organism: Candidatus Methylomirabilota bacterium; assembly: GCA_046726415.1. Lineage (GTDB taxonomy): Bacteria > Methylomirabilota > Methylomirabilia > Rokubacteriales > CSP1-6 > CAVWFS01. The sequence goes on along the minus strand of JBKPAK010000264.1, from coordinate 4,786 downwards.
TCGGCCAGGAAAGCATCGCCACCAACACCAATCCGATCTACAACCGGGAGCGGTTCGACGAAGCCCACAACGTGATCATCAAGGCCTGGACCACGCCCGGGCCCTTCCGCTGGGAGGGCAAGCACTACGACTACCGCGTGGTCAACCCGTGGGTGAGGCCCCTGCAAAAGCCCCATCCCCCCATCTGGATTCCCGGGGTGGTGAGCCCGGAGTCGGTCAGGTGGGCCGCCGAGCACCGCTACCCGTACGTGGCCCTAGCTCCGCCCTTGAACGTCATCGACGAGATCTACGATCTCTACGACGAGGTGGCGACCAGCTCAGGTTTCACGCCGACCTCTGAACAGCGCGGATACGTCATCCGGGCGAGCGTGGCCGACACCGACGAAGAGGCCTACGAGCAGGGGCGGCACTTCTTCTGGCAACTAGGGACGTCGTTCGGGGTGGCCCCTCGCCACTGGCTGCAGCCTCCAGGGTACGTGAGCCGGGAGGCCAGGCAGAGCCGGCGCGAACAGGCGCGGGTGGGCGCGGCCAATGTCACTCCGGGCGGCCCGAGCCTCAGCTATGAGGAGGCGCATGCCACGTACCAGATCGTGTCCGGCAACCCCGACACCGTGATCAAGAAGCTGAAGCGCATCATCGACGTCGTGGACCCGGGATACATGGTCCTCTGGGGCCGTGAAGGTCTGATGTCTCACGAGGTCGCCATGCACGCCATCGACCTCATGACCCAGGAGGTTATCCCGGCCATCAAGGCGTATCAGGCAGACCCGGAGAGGGGCGGGCGCCGCGTCGCCGCCGAGCGATAGCGGGGCGGCCCTCACCTCGACGCGCTGGCGAGGAACCTCCGGATCCTCGCCACCGCGCGCATGGTCAACGCGATGCGCTGGCCGTCCAGCGGCAGTGCCTGAGAGGAGACCTTCGCGATGACGATCCCCTGCCGGCGATCGACGAACAGGTTCTGTCCGTGGATGCCCAGGCCGAACAGCATGGGATCCTCACCGTCGTGGAGGTACCACTGGCTGCGATAGCGCATGGGGAGGCCGGGAAAATACTCGACACCGTTGCCGGCAGCCCAGGCCGCCGGATCGCCATGGCCCACCACGTCTTCGATCCAGCTCTCGGGAATGATCTGCGTACTGCCGCGCGCCCCTCCTTCCACGATCAGCTGACCGACGCGCGCGAGGTCGCGAACGGTTGCGCACACGCCTCCCGCACAGCGCGGCGCCCCTAGCCGATCCACCGTGATGTAGGCACTGTGCCCGGCCCCCATGGGCTTCCAGAGCGCCTCGCTCATCAGATCGGCATATCGGCGGCCCGTCGCCCGCTCGATCACCCAGCCGAGCAGATCGGTATTCGGCGACACATATGTAAAGGGTCCGCCATGCGGCCCCGCCGATTTCGTCAACTCGCGGTAGAACGAGCGCAAGTCCGCGGGGGGCTCGCCTGGTTCGAGGGGGGTCCAGTTGGCCGCTTTCCTGTAGGCGATGATCGCACCCGAGGCCGCGAGGTAGTCCTCGTCGAAGGCAATGCCGGCCCGCATGTCGAGGAGCTGGCGGATGCTGGCTCCCCGGTAGGCCGTCTCCGCGACTTCTGGGATGTAGTCCGTCACGAGGCGATCGGGCGCGAGTTCGCCTCGGGCGACCGCGACACCAGCCAGCAGACCCAGCAGCGATTTCGACACCGACATGAGGATGTGCGGTGTCTCGGCAGTCGTCCCGTTTGCGTAGTACTCGCACACAACCTGGCCGCGGTTGACGATGACCAGACCGTCGGTGTCGGTCTCGTCCAGGAACTCGGCGAACGTCAGCCGTTTCTCCCCGTCCGCTTCGATCACCCCAAGATCGAGGGGACTCGCCGGAAACACTGCGGCACGGGCGGGATCGTTCGGGATGTCTGCGGACGGCACGATCTCCCGCACATGATGAAATGCCCACCGGTTGAACGGCGACGCTCGCCAGTTAGCCAAGGTGACCTGCTGGTCCGGGGCCGGCGGGAATCCCTGCATGAGTCGGGTCATCTCACCGCTTCACACGCCAGAAGATTCTGCGCCGGCATCGGGCTCCCAGATGTCACCCTCCGGGTTAGCCTGCGCGCATCTCCGCGACCTGGGGCATCTTCGCGTAGTCCTCTCCGCCCCAGTCCGCGATCTCCTTGAGTCCGAAGAAGTTCAGCTCGATGGTGAGCCCGTTCGGGTCGGTGACAAAGATCTGGTAGAGGTCGGACTCCGGGAATGATCGCGGCCGGTACTCGACGCCGCGCTCCTTGAAGCGCCGGATGAAGGCGCCCGGCTCGCTGGCCAGGAAGGCGATGTGGTCGACGACGCCGGCGTGGTCGGTGGCGGCGCTCTTCGGTGTGCCGAGGTAGTACAGATGGGCATTGTCGATGCCGTCCGGCCCCATGTGGACCTGGATCTTGCCGTTCACCCCGAGCCAGTAACCGGGGAACGGGAAGTTGGGCCGTGGCATCACCTCGAAGCCGAGCACGTCGCAGTAGAAGTCCTTGGTCTTCTCGAGATCGTTGGCCCGCACGAAGTAGTGATTCAGCTCGGTCAGTGGCATGGAGTCCTCCTCGGGATGGCGCTCGTGCGCGCCGCGCCGGCCGCCATTGATATTCCCCCCTGTCGGATTCTCGATATCTCCTGGAATGATACCGCGGGGCGAGGGGCTCACGCGTGCGGGCGGCGCAGCTCACAATACCCTGCCGGCTGGTTCACAGCTCGACCTCGCTCACCGAGTGCCGCATCTCGGCGGCCAGGTCATCTTGAGATCGGAGAGCACATGGCGATCATTCGCATCTATGCGGGATCCGACGGTCAGTCGCACTTCGAGGAGATCCATCCGCCGTTCGAGACGCGGGGCGACAAGTCCGAGGGCGCGGAGCTGATTCCCGGCAGCGGCATCATCATCCGTCGTTTCGAAGCGACGCGGTCCAATCCCTGGCACCATGCGCCGGGCCGGGCGGCGGTGTTCACGCTGTCTGGTGCCGTGGATATCGAGATCGGGGACGGCACGGTGCGGCGGCTGGGCCCCGGCGACGTCCTGATCGCCGAGGACGTGACGGGTCAGGGGCACGTCACGCGCGAGGTCGGACCGGAGCCGCGCGTGTCGGTCTTCGTCCCGTTGCCCCAATGATCTCCGCGCGACGGCTCACCGCGACGGCTGACCGACGGCCTGTTCAAGCGCCGGCAGCAGGCGCCGGCACCCGCACCTGGACCTGAGCGCGCTCTTCCTGGAGGGTGAGGAAGATCGAGGCGTCCTGCTCGGCCCAGCCCCGGCCCATGGCTTCGGCCATTTCTTGTTCGCACAGGGCACCCAAGCGCATCGGCGTGTCATGGACGCGGGCGAGCTCGAGAGCCAGCCCGAGATCCTTTCGAGCGAGTTTGAGGGCGAAGCGCGGGTCGAAGTTTCCGCGCAGGAACGTGGCGGGCAGACGGACTTTGAGGCTCATCATGTGGCCGAGGGCCGCGTTCTGGAAGACGTCGACGATGGTCTCCGGGGCCACCCCGGCCTTCATGGCGACCGTCCAGCACTCGGCCATGGTGAGGTCAAGGGTAAAGGTGGCGCAATTGTGCATGATCTTGCAGACTGAGCCGCAGCCGATCGGTCCGACGTGACGGACGCGCTCGGCGATGGCCTCAAGGATCGGGCGGGCCCATTCGAACACCGGGGGCTCCCCGCCGACCATGACCAGGAGGTCGCGAGTCTGAGCGCCTTCCGTTCCGCCGCTCACCGGGGCGTCGAGCATCGCGGCGGCGCGCGCCTGGAGAGCCGCGTGGACGCGGCGCACGAGCAGTGGTGAGTTCGTGGTGTGGTCGATATAGAGAGCGCCGGGCCGTATGCCTTCGAGGATCCCCCGCGGGCCCAGGGCGACCTGTTCCATTTCTATCGGGCCGGGAAGACAGGTGGCCACGACCTCGCAGTCGCCGGCGATGGCGGCCGGCGAGTCGCCCCAGCTCGCCCCGGCGGCGAGCAGTGCCCGAGCGTTCTCGCGGCGGACGTCGTGCACGGTGAGCTGGTGGCCGGCGCGCAGGAGCTGAGCGGCCATGGGGCGGCCGATGCTGCCAACGCCGATGAACCCGAGCTTCACGGCCCTAGAGGGCGTAGAGCCGGAGCACGTTGTCCCAGAGGATCTTCTTCTTGCTCGCGTCGCTCAGGGGCAGCGTGAGGAAGCGGTCCATGGCCTTCGGGTATTTCGAATCCCCGTGCGGATAGTCGGTGGTGGTGACCAGGTTGTCGTCGCCGACGGCGTCCACCACGTGCTCCACGAACTCCTCGTCGCACTCCACCGCGCAGAACCCCTGGCGGCGGAAGTATTCCGATGGCGGCATGGAGAGGTGGGACATCTCACCGTATGGCTCGCGCCACTCGCGATGCTCGTCCATGCGATGGAGCCAGAAGGGCAGCCAGCCGCACTGCGCCTCCAGGAAGGCGAAGCGCAGGCGCGGGAAGCGCTCCATCACGCCGCCCATGATGACGTCCATGCAGGCGAGCATCTGCTCCACGGAATGCGTCGAAATGTGGACAATACCCATCTGCTGGAAGCGGTCGGTGCCCGCCGCCCTCATCCGGGAACCCGTGGTCTCGTGGAAGCCCACGGGCACGTTCAGTTCCTGACAGGCGGTCCAGAGAGGCTCATAATACCGGTCGTGCCACGGCCGGTCATTGAAGATGTTGGGGCGGAGGAAGATGGCCTTCATCCCGAGCTCCTTCACCGCGCGGCGCGTCTCGGCGACGGCGCTCGTCACGTCGTGCGGCGAGATGGCGGCGGCACCGAAGAGGCGCTTGGG
>JBKPAK010000263.1:0-30951 GCA_046726415.1 Candidatus Methylomirabilota bacterium | reverse complement strand
CTGCTCGCGGAAACCACGGTGCTCGTCCGCCTCGCCGCGGTAGAGCGCCACGCTCTCGCTATTCTCGCGGAAGCGGACGAGGCCGAACCGGAAGTCGGCTTCATACCGCTGCCGGTCGAAGTTCAGCCGTACGAGCGGACGACCGATCCAGTCCGTGAGCCACGTGCCGGCGATCGCGTACAAGATGGCGATCCATACCATGTAGCCGGGCAGGGTCATCGTGAACGTGCCAAGGGAGACGCTCATGGTTCCGGAGAGCCCCCAGAGGATTGCGACAAAGGTGGCCAACGTGAGCACCGCACGCAGGCCGCCGGTGAAGAGCGCGAGGGTGTGGGTAACGAGGAGCTGAACGTCCTCGGCGATGCGCTGATCGGGATTGTCCGTCTCATGTGCCACGAGCTGCATTCGATAGTAGGCGCCATCGGCCAGCCAGGCGCGGAGGTAATGCTCAGTAAGCCAGCGCCGCCAGCGGATCTCGAGCATCTGGCGGAGATAGACCTGGTAGACGGCGAAGAGGATGAAGAGGCCTATGAGCCAGGCGACGTGGATCAGCTCGTGGAGGAAGGCGGCTTGGTTCCGATCCTGCAAGGCATTGAAGAACGAACTATTCCACTGATTGAAGAGAACATTGACGTAGACCATCGCGAGCGTGAGGGCGACCACGACCAGGAGCAAGCCCCGGGCCGCCCAGCGGTCCTCCGAGAGCCAGTACGGGCGGACCATGGCCCAGGCCTGGGGGAGCAGCCGGCCCAAGCGAGTTGCGGCTGGATCTTCCGCGCGAGTGCGAGGAATCATGTCCGCACCCGCCGAACGGGCCCAGATTCTCCCGGTTCCCCCTTCGAGGGCTCGTCATAGTATTCAGAGGTCGGTCGAGGTTCGTGGAGATGGTTAAAGGTGTGATCGAGTGCGGGTTTGAGCGCAGGGTAGGGCCGAAATGCGAAGGGTGGACGCAGGGTCAGTCTCGCTTGGTCACGAAAGCCTTGGCCCGCGCCGTCCGAGAAGGTACCGTGAGCCCGGAACCAGTGGCGCAACAGCAGGCCGATGCCGGCGAAGCATTCGGGGAACCCTGCTGCATGGGCGGGATCTACGCGAGCATCGTGTGGGCGCACCACTGGCCCTAGAAGGACCTCGCGCGGGAAGTCCTGGCGCAGCAGGCGGTTCATGACGTGGAAGAGATCCAAGATGTGCCAGGCCCCGCCGGCCTGCTGGCAATCACCCAGAGGTACGGCCACCACTACCCGTCACACTCGGTCCTGGACATCACCCACCGATCTTAGGAAGTCCCTTCGCGAGAGCCTAATGATATCATTGCGACGGTTCCATGGCGAACAGCCCGCGGCGGCGATCACGTATGGCAATGCCCCTGTGTCAGAACGAGCCGGACCGAGCCACGACCTAGCTAGTTGAGGCCCCCGTCCTAGTTCGGGCCCTAACATATTGACTTTAAAGTCTATACTCGGAGGGACCAGCGAAATGTCACGGCTGAGGGAGGCTGGCTCCTACGCGGTCAGGCGCGTGCCGGTATCCGGGTGAGTGGCCTGAAAGGCCACGCCTTCCAGCGTCGGCTTCTTCATGCCCGCCCGTGAGATCACGGATCATTCGGCACGGCAGCGCCAGGTCCAGTCGCTGCGTGTACGGCCCCTAGACCCGGCGCAGCGCGCACACTATCGCGCTCCTCGTCCGCGTTGAGCCCAGTGATGGCGATCGTTGGCACATGCTTCGCCCCGGACATCCCGCGGACCCGGTTCAACAAGGCATAGCTGCTGGCACGTCGGCCTGAGGCGCACCCATGCCCAAGCGCATCCTCTTTTCCGGTTCTATCGCCGGCCACCCCGTCGGATATGGCGGCAACACATGGGCGTTCCTTCAGTGGCTCATCGGCTTCCGACGTCTCGGACTCGACGTCTATTACGTCGAGGAGTGCCGAGCCGACGAATGCATGGACGAAACCTTGAAGCCGGCCCCCTTCATGGAAAGCGCGAACGCGCACCACTTTCGCCAGATCATGGAGCGCTTCGACCTAGGTGACCGAGCCGCGTTGCTCGAAGCAGATAGCCGAGCCCACATTGGCCTGTCGCGTGAGGACATCGAAAAGGTCGCAGCCGACGTCGATCTCTTTCTCAACCAGTTCGGCGGCTACACCGCGGTTCTCGGTCGCGTTCGCCGCAGCGTGTACCTAGACCTGGACCCGGGCCAAACCCAGATCTGGCAGGAGAGATATGGGGTCGACATGCGTCTGCGTGGTCACGACCTCTACCTGACTGTCGGCCTGAACCTCGGCGAGCCAGACTGTCCGCTGCCGACGTGCGGAATTCCCTGGGAAAAGACGCTGTGGCCGATCGTGCTGTCGGAGTGGGCGACCAGCGAGCCGCCAGGACCAGCCTTCACGACCGTCGCGAATTGGCGAGACTATGGTTGGCTCGAGTGGCAAGGCGTGTGGTACGCGCAGAAGTCCGAGGCGTTCAAGGCCGTGATGGATCTGCCGCGCCGCGTCTCGATGCCAATCGAAGTGTGCTTGTCGATCGCCGACGCCGATCCCGATCTCCCCATTCTGCGGGCAAACGGTTGGCGTCTTGCTTCTCCCTTGGAATGGGCCAAAGATCCGGATTCGTATCGTCGCTACATCCAGCAATCGCGGGGGGAGTTCTCCCCGGTGAGGCCAATATGTTCGCTCGCGAAGAGTGGTTGGTTCAGCGACCGCAGTGGTTGCTACCTGGCAGCGGGCCGCCCGGTGGTGATGGAGGACACGGGCCTCGGTAGGCACGTCCCCGTGGGAGTCGGTCTGCTGACCTATGGGGATGTCGAGACCGCGGCGCAGTGCCTCGAAGCTGTGCAGCGCGACTATGTGAGGCATGCGGCAGCCGCGCGGGAGTTCGCGCGCGACCATCTCGATTCTGATCGCGTGCTCGCGCGGGTCTTAGCCCTGGCGCGGGTCTAGGCGAACGAGTGACCCCGAGGTGCTCGAAGGCCCGCCAGTAATACCCCAGCCTCGGGCATTCTCGGGGCTCTCGGTGCTACCCCGACAACCTTGGATCAATCATAACTCCGCCCTCCGGCCTGGGGAGGTTGTGAAATTTCGGTGATCACGGTAGGGGATGATGGGATGACCACTGACAGCGGTTCGTGGACCCGCGTGGGAACGGCTGTCTTCGCCGACCCGATTCTCAGGCCGACCCAACGAGCCGTTGCCGTTCGGGTCCGATCCAACGGGAACGAGGACATCCTTCGGAACGAAGCCGTGGGCGTACTCGGCCAGTGCCGTGATCCTCGCCCGTGTGACGTTGAGGTATCTTTGGCAGAGGCCAGCGCCGCGGGGAGCTGTCACCGGTCGTCATGACGGCGAAGTCCGCGTAGCAGGCCAGGGGCGAAAATCACCGGACAGGATAGTGAGCGTATGCGGATCGTCGTGACAGGGCTCGTGGCAACGTATCCGATGGGGGGTGTTGCTTGGGATTACCTCGCCTACGTGGATGGGTTCCGCCGGCTCGGTTGCGACGTGCTGTACCTCGAGGACACTGGCCAGTGGCTCTACGATCCGGTGAGACACACCTTCACGAACGACGTGACGGCCAATGTGCGCTACCTGCTCCACGCCCTGCGCACCATCGACGTGGCCGAAGACGCTTTCTCCCTGCGCGCGCCTGATGGCACCTATCACGGAGCCAGCCAGCAAGCGGTGGCAAACTTCTGCAGATCCACCGATCTTTTCCTGAACGTCTCCGGGTGCTGCTGGTTGCGGGACGAGTACCGCAGCGCCAAGCGTACTGCCTACCTGGATTCGGACCCCGGCTATACTCAGGCCAAGCTGCTCGCGAAGGAGCGCGGGTATGCTACGCGAGACGAGCTCTTCTCGGTCGACCTGATACACCAGCACGACCGGTTCCTCACCTTTGCTGAGAACATCGACCGGCCGGGTTGCCTCGTTCCGTCGTGCGGGTTGCGCTGGATCCCCACCCGTCAGCCGGTCGCTCTGGAACGCTGGCCGTATCATTTCGACCCTTGTGCCGAGAAGTTCACCACAGTCATGTCGTGGAAGACGGACGTCAGTCTCCCGAAGATCGACGGTGTCCGGTACGGGGGGAAAGACGTAGAATTCAATCGATTCCTCGACCTGCCGCGGCGTACCCGCGTCCCAATCGAGGTGGCGATCGCCGGAGCGGCCCCCCTGGCCAGCTTGCGCGACCACGGGTGGCACGTGGTCGGCGCGCCGGAGCGATCGGCCACCATGGAGTCTTACCGTTCATACCTCCGCGAGGCGCGGGGAGAGTGGAGCGTGGCGAAGAACGTTTACGTCGCGCTACGCACGGGCTGGTTCAGCTGCCGCAGCGCTGTCTACCTCGCGCTGGGCAAGCCCGTTGTCGTCCAGGACACCGGGTGGCGGCAATACTACCCGACCGGTCGCGGACTGTTCGCCTTCGAGACCCCGGAGCAGGCCGCGGCCGCCCTCGAAACGGTGGACGGAGACTATCAACGCCACTGCGAGGCCGCGCGTGCCATTGCCGAGACTGAGTTCGCGGCGGAGAAGGTTCTGCACCGGCTGCTCGTCGAGTGTGGCGTTGCGTGATGCAGGACGGGCAGCGTCCCGTCGCCATCCGTCGCTGAGCTCATAATGCGCATCGCGATCGCCGGCGCCATCGCTCAGCATCCCTTCGGCGGAGCGGGAAACACCTGGGCTTTTCTCCAGTACGTGTTGGGATTCAGACGGCTCGGCTGCGAGGTGCTGTACGTCGAACACCTAGGAGCGAACTCGTCCTTGGACGACCATTGGCAATCGACCGCCTTGGCGGACTCCGTCAATGCGCGCTACTTTGCGGACATCATTGAGCATCACCAACTCGTTGGGCATGCCTCCCTGCTGGACGAACGGGGCGCGGGACACGTGGGGCTGTCCCGCGAGACAGTGCAGGCGTGGGCCGATGGCGCGGACCTGTTCATTAACATCTCGGGGCGGTTTCACTTTTGGGACATCCTGCGCACCGCGAAGCGGCGGCTGTATCTCGATCTGGATCCTGGCTTTACTCAGGTCTGGCAGGCCAGGTACGGCAGTGACATGAACCTCGAGGGCCACGACGTGTTCGTGACAGTAGGGTTGAACATCGGCCGGAGCGTCTGCCCATTTCCCACTCTCGGGATACGCTGGCACACCACTCTTCCTCCGGTGGTACTCGCCGAATGGACCACGGCCCGACCACCGGGGCAGGCGTACACGACGGTCGCGGACTGGCGCGGCTACGACCCTGTCGAGTGGGATGGAGTCTGGTATGGGCAAAAGGCGGAGGAGTTCCTCAGGATCATCGACCTGCCACGTCGCGTCTCGTGTCCTCTGGAGCTGTGTCTGGCCATTCAGCCTGACGAGCCTGATGTGCTGCGCCTGCAGGAGCACGGGTGGCGGTTGAGCGATCCGCGCCGCCACTGTCGGAACACCGCGAGCTACCGAGACTTCGTATGGGGCTCCCGCGGTGAATTCACCGTCGTCAAGAACGGCTACGCCCGGGGGCGTAGCGGCTGGGTGAGTGACCGTACGGTCTGTTTCTTGGCGGCCGGACGACCCAGCATCGTCCAGGACACCGCGTTCAACGAGCACCTGCCGGCCGGTGAGGGACTGATCGTGTTCGAGGGAACGGATCAAGCCGCGAGAGCGCTCGAGCGCGTAGAGAGCGACTACGCGCGGCATGCACGGAGAGCGCGGGAGCTCGCCTGCCAGTACTTCGACTCGGACCAGATCTTGTGCCGGCTGCTCGACATCGCTGGGGTGTGAAGCCGTCGCCACTGGCTCGCCCAGGCGCGACGCTTGTTCTGATTTCCTCGTGCGGATCACCGTGCGGCTGGCTATCGCAGAACTCTCGTGCTTTCTGGCCGATGAGCTCTCGGCTGGCCAGAAAGCCATCGCGTCTCGGAGATGGATCACAATTGGTCACAATGGTGTTTTCCGGAAGACCTGACGCGTGGTCGGAAAATTACTCGATACGAATAGCCTCGCGTAACAAATGACCTTCTATACGGCGGATTTCTATCGGAAGCACCGCGACGGCGCGCGCCGTTCGGCGGAGGCTGTTGTCCCGATCGTCCTCGATCTGGTCCAGCCGCGTTCTGTGATCGACGTGGGATGCGGCCTTGGTGCCTGGCTCGCCGTGTTTCGCGACTACGGGATCGAGGACGTCTGGGGTTTGGACGGGCCGCACGTCGACGCGCGGCTCCTGCAGATCCCGCCGGACCGGTTCCTGCCGACCGACCTCCGGCAGCCGGTCCGGCTCCCCCGGTGCTTCGACCTCGTGGTTTCGGTCGAGGTCGCCGAGCATCTTCCGCCGAACCATGCGACGGCCTTCATCGAGTCATTAACGGCCCTCGGTCCGGTTGTTCTCTTCTCTGCCGCCATCCCTCACCAAGGCGGCGTCGAGCATCTGAACGAGCAGTGGCCCGAGTACTGGGTCGAGCGCTTCGGCGAGCGGGGCTACGTCGCAATCGATTGCATTCGGCCCCGCGTCTGGCGCGACGAACGCGTCGAGTGGTGGTACGCCCAGAATGCGCTCCTCTATGCCGACCGGGAGCGCGTCGACCGTCACCCTCGGCTCGGGGCCGCTCGAGAAGCGACGGCCTTCCAGCCTCTGTCGGTCGTGCATCCGAGGAAGTACCTCTGGCTGATTGACTATCTGCATCTGATTCGCGAGCTTCGGCGCGACCTCGCCGTTGTCGTTCCGCCTGGGGCGCGGCTCATTTTCGTTGATGACGACCAGATCCGAGACCACGTCTGGCCGGAGGCGCTCCCGTTCCTCGAACATGCGGGGCAGTATTGGGGACCGCCCGGGGACGACGCCACGGCGCTTCGAGAGCTTGACCGCCTCCGATGCGGCGGCGCCACATGCATCGCCTTCGCTCAGCCTGCCTTCTGGTGGCTCAGCCACTATCGAGAGTTTCACAGGCACCTGCGGTCACATTTCGCGTGCCGTCTCGAAAACGGGCACCTCGTCGTGTTCGACCTTCGCGCAGGAACGGGCGAGTCCTCAGCCAAATAGTAGTCGAGCGCGTGCTGCGGAAACGGAGCTGCTTCTTCCGCGTGAACCGCTCCTCCTCAGCAGCGCGGCGACAACTCACCCTCCTGCAACAGACAGGCGGCACTGTCGTGATAGAAGGCTGAAATCCCGAGAATGTTCATCGGATTATTTGTCCTTCACGTTCCTCTCCTCTCGCTCGCCCCGCCTGAGGCCACGGCAGCCAAGGGGGGCCTGCCGCGCTCCTGCTTCGTGCCGACTCGTCCTCGGCCTCGGCTCCAAGCAGCCCACCGCGATCCCTTCGGCTACCAGGGTTCCGCTCTCGTGAGGGTCGCGGACCGAAGCAAACCGGCCCTACTCGGCCGCGACCCACAACCGAGTGGCTTCAGTGTCGCGCGAGACGATCCCAGCGGCCGGCGGGAAGCTAGACAGAGCGCTCACGCCGCAAGAGGGATGTTTCGTTCCATTCATTGCTGACAGAGCGGATGGTTCATCGACGAGCCAGACGTTACGGGGCGACGAGCCAGACGTTACGGGGCGACGAGCCAGACGTTACGGGGCTCACCAGACGCTCGGAGCCAGCCGAGCGACTCGAGTACCTCCTCGAGCCGCAGCGCGACGAGCTGGTGGCCCTCGGGACTCCAGTGCGAGTCGGCGAACGCATGGGGCATACTTCCGGCGCGAACGGAGTCGCGAAGCGGCCCCGTGAGGTCGAGGCACGCGAGCCTGTCGGCGCGGCAAAACTGTGCGAAGAGGTCGGGGAGCGGCCAGAGCGTCCAGTCACCGAGCTCGCCGCGAGGTGGAAGCTCGATGAAGTCCCGGTACACCCGGAACTTGATGGGGACGTAGACCAGCAGCAGATTGACGTTGTGCTCCCGCGTGAACCTCACAGCCTCTCTGAGCGTTTGCTGGGCCCTTTCCCATCGACCCTGCTCGAACTCCGTCCAGCGAAAGGCCGCCTCGGGCCCGAAGAGGATCTTCTGCCCGCGATGGGGTCCGGCCGTCAAGACCCCGAAATGTGGGCAGTAGCTCGGCACAAGCGGGTAGAGCATGAGGCGGAGCTGCGCATGGGCGTTGCGGACGAGAGACCGACGCCACCAGCCACGCCGTTCCGTCCATGCGCTCGCCCGCACCTCGCGAGGAGCGAGCAGGGTGTTCTCGAATTCCTGATCGTTGTAGAGGTCATTTCCCTCGAAGAAAAACCAAATCACGACTCTCGGCTCGAGTAACATGGCGTCCAGCTTGAGCACGACGAGCTCCTGAGCCGTTCCGTAGCCGGATACTCCGAGATTAGCCACGGGCTGACCGAGCCGGTCCTGCAGGAGCCTGGAGACAATCAGATCGTCCGAGACGTAGTGCCCTTCAACGTAGGAGTCGCCGATCAAGACGATGTCCGTCCTGGTGAGCTCCGTTGCGTTGCGGTAACCGCGCCGGTCATATGTCACGGTGACCCGATCAAATCTGGACGCGGGGAGACCCCACGCCACCTCGACGTCGCTTCGCGGCCGGCTGGATCCTCGCGCGTTGGGCGTGTGCCGGAACCCCAGGTCGGGATCGGGTACATAATGCTGCTGCTCTCCACTCAGAAACTTGAGTAGGAGCTCCCAGTGAACGAACCGTGCGGCCGCAGCTAATTCCAGCATCGCTAGGGCCATGAGGAGACCAAGCGTCATCGCCGCAGCACGCATGACTGCGCTCCGTGGCCTGGCGGTGGCTTGGACGGCGGCTCCAACCCCAGCGACGTACGAGAGCGGAAGCGCCAGGACAAACAGCACGTCGGTGACTGTCGCGGCCCCAACGGTGGGGATACGCGCGACGAAGGCGATCACACCCCAAAGGAGCGCGGCCGGACCAAGCCAAAGAGCTGGTCTGAAGGAGCGTCCCATCACCTGCGGTGCTCGGCGCCGGCTGGCCAGGGGGGAGCCTAGTGACAACGCGGGCAGTTGGCGAGGTTGCCCCACGGCACCAAATGGGGAGCTCGGTTCGGCCGGTTGCCATGACGGTCCATACCGCGCGTACCCGTCGCGAGGGCGTCGAAGGTCGGGCACGAGCTTCTGGAACCAGCTTACTACACGTCCGGGGCCGCCAACGCGTTCACGCCACACCTCTGATAGAGCCCCGGCATCGAAAAGGCGCTCGTTCACGTCCGGCGGCACGAAGAGCGCGGTAAAAGCGCCCGCACGCCTCCGCCCACTGAATCCGCGCTTGCCACTGCCGTGGGGGAGGCGCCGCCAGCCGCGGCACGCACGAGCATGGGATACTAACCGGTATCGAGATGGCGCCCGACGCGTTCGCAATCACCCCTGGGTCCACTGCGACCACCTCGCTACGTGCCCTCGGCGTTCCTATCGTCATCCAAGACACCGGGTTTGCCTGTGCCACTCCGACGGCGCAGCGTGCTACCGTTCAAGACGATGGACAGGCCGTGGGACGCGATCGACGGTTCGACCGACCCCGCACGGGCCGTGGCCCGCGAGTGCTCTGATTCCCGACCCCATCCTCACCAGGCGGATCGCCCGGGCGGTGACTCATGGCTGAGCGTTGGCTCATCGTCAACGCCGATGACTTCGGTCAGAGCCCCGGAGTTAACTGGGGCATCGTGGACGCCCATGAGCGAGGGATCGTGACGAGCGCGAGCCTCATGGTGCGCTGGCCCGCCGCCGCCGAGGCCGCCGCCTACGCCCGCCAGCGGCCGGAGCTTAGCGTCGGGCTCCACGTCGATCTCGGCGAATGGGCCCGCCGAGACGGCGCCTGGCAGCCGCTCTATACCGTCGTGCCGCTCGATGACTATCTTGCCGGCAGGGACGAGATCGCGCGTCAGATGCTCCGCTTCCGCGAGCTGATGGGGCGGGAGCCCACGCACCTCGACTCCCACCAGCACGTGCACCGGCGAGAGCCCGTGCGGTCGGCGCTTACCGCCCTGGCGCGCGACCTGAGGATCCCGCTCCGCGAGGAGGCCGAGTGCATCCGCTACTCGGGCGCCTTCTATGGGCAAACGGCGGACGGCGAGCCCTGGCCCGCCGCGATTACGGTAGCCGGGCTCATCCGGACTCTCGAGACGCTTCCTCCGGGCTTCACAGAGCTCGGCTGTCACCCGGCCTACGCCAATGATCTCGACACCATGTATAGCGCGGAACGCGCGCGCGAGGTCGCGGTGCTGTGTGATCCTAGGGTGCGCACGGCGCTGGCGCGGCTGGGGATCGAGCTCACGTCGTTCGCTGGCCTCGCGCCTGCGCAGCCAGCGTCATGAGGCGCCTCACGATCGTGGTGCTGGGGACCATGGGTGGCCTCCCGTTTGGGGGGCAAACGTGGCTGTTCTTGAACTGGCTCCGGGGCTTCCAGCGTCTCGGCCACGACGTCTGGTACGTAGAGGACCATTCCTGGTGGCCCTATGACCCGGAGCAGAACACGGGGACCGACGATTGCGAGTATGCCGTTCGCCACGTCGCCGCGTGCACCGCTCGCCTCGGGTCCGGCGTTCGATGGGCCCTCAGATTCCCCCCTCGAGCCGACGCGTGCTGGGGGCTGAGCGGATCAGCGCTGGATACGCTCTACCGTGGATGCGATGTCCTCATCAACCTGACCGGAGGGACCGACCTGCGGGACGAGCATCTGGCCGCCCCGCTGCGCGTTTACATCCAGACAGACCCAGTAACCGCTGAGCTTTGCCTGGCCAACGGCGACGAGCACACGCGGTGGGCCTTCGGCGTCCACGACATGATCGTCACCTACGGCGAGAACTACGGCGCGCCCGACTGCACTGTCCCCCTGAAGGACATCGAGTACCTTACAACTCGCCAGCCTATCGACCTCGCGCTCTGGCCCATGGCTTACGATCCCGATGCGCGCGACTTCACCACGATCGGCAACTACCGGCAGGAGGGCAAGGACGTCGAGTACGGCGGCGAGGTGTACCGGTGGAGCAAGCATCACGAGTGGGAGAAGATTCTCGACCTTCCGCGCCGCACGGCTCAGCCGTTCGAGCTTGCGCTGAACACGGTACCGGCCGACCGCCAGCGCCTCGAGCGCCACGGCTGGCGCGTCGTCTCGCCCTTCCGGTTCTCGCTGGACGTCTTTGGCGCCTACCCCGCCTACATCCGAGGCTCGCGGGGCGAGCTCACGGTCGCCAAGGACCAGAACGTGAGGCTTCGCAGCGGCTGGTTCAGTGAGCGAGACGCCTGCTACCTCGCCTCAGGCAAGCCGGTGGTCGCTCAGAACACCGGCTTTAGCAACGTGCTCCCGGTCGGCGAGGGGCTCTTCGCCTTCACCACGGCCGAGGAGGCGGTGGCCGCCGTGGAGGCGATCAATGACGACTATCTCCGGCACGTCAAAGCGGCCCGGGCCCTGGCCGAGGAATTCTTCGATGCCCCCCGCGTCGCCCGGAAGCTCCTTGAAGCGCTGGGCCTCACTTCGTGACATGACGCCTGCGTCGCAGACGGTGCCGCAAACCCGCCAGCCTGGGGTCGGCACAACGAGCGCGTCGGGCGAGCCTTCAGGCTGACGGCGGGGAAGGAACGCATGGATCAGCTCCTCCCTGACCGGCTGAAGAGCCTGTGGCACCTGGTCGACCGCGGTGAGCTGACCAGAGAGGCATTCGGCGCGCAACAAGAGCAGCTGCTCGATGCGTACCGAAGGGTATGGGCCGACGCTCTGCGGCTCGAGGGACACCGAGACCTGCCGGACAGTTTGCTGGCCGAGCTCGGCCGCTACGTGGGCTCCGACGATCGGCGGGAAATCGAGAACCGTTGTCGTCAGGCGGTCGCGGAGCTGACCCGCGAGTGGACAGACCGCGTGGATCGACACCGCCGGGCGTCCGTCGAGCGCTTCTACGACGAGAGCAGGACCGCGATCTACGAATTGATCTGGTGGCACACGCTGAGCGACGATCTGTCCCCGCTCGCCTATGTGGTGGCCCTCGAGTACGCCAAGCGGCACGACTGCCGGACGTGCCTGGACTTCGGGTCGGGGGTCGGATCCGGGGCCATCCTCTTCGCGCGTCACGGGCTCGACGTCACCATTGCCGACATCAGTTCGCCCCTGCTCGACTGCAGCCGTTGGCGTCTGGCGCTTCGCGGGCTGCCGGCTACTGACATCGACCTCAAGACCTCCGGGCTCCCCCGAGAAGGCTTCGACATGATCACCGCGATGGACGTCTTCGAGCACCTCGTGGATCCCGTCGGCACCGCGCAGGAACTGTGGGAGGCGCTCAGACCTGGCGGTTTCGTGTTCGGGCGGTTCGGGTCTCAACCTGACCCCAACCACCCGATGCACATCGTGGAGGATTTCGAGCCGACGCTGGCCCGCCTGCGAGAGCTGGGCGGTGTGGAGGTGTGGCGGGACGAATGGCTCTGGGGACACCAGGTGTTTCAGAAGACTCCGGCCCTCGGCCAGCGATGAAGCGTTGCGCCGACGCCCACCTCGACCAGGCATGATCGAACGGGAGCGGGTTGGGCAGCACGCCCGCGAGTTCTTCGATGCCCTCTGGGGCAAGGGTGATCCCTGGGACATCGAGACGTCCGAGCTCACCCAGCGGGAGCACGAACGCCTGGTGGCGCTGGTCGATGGCCGGCGGTACCGACGGGTCCTCGAGATCGGCTGCGGCGCGGGGGCGTTCACCCGACGCCTGGCCCGGATGGCCGATTCGGTCGTCGCGCTGGACATCGCCCCGGCCGCCATCGCGCGGGCCCGCGCGATGGCCGTGGGGTCGACCGCCGTCGAGTTTCGAGTCGCTAACGTCATGGAATACGATCCGCGGGCGGAGGGACCGTGGGACCTCGTGGTGATGGCCGAGATGATCTATCTCCTCGGCTGGCTCTACTCGTTCTTCGACGTCGCGTGGCTCGCCTCCGAGCTCTTCGCGGCGACGGCCGACGGCGGACGGCTGGCGCTGGCCAACACGAAGTGCGGGATCGAGCAGCCACTGCTGGTGCCCTGGATCATCCGGACGTACCATGACCTCTTTGGAAACGTGGGCTATCAGCTCGAGACCGAAGAGATCATGCGGGGCGCGAAGGACGGCGTCGAGATGGAGATCCTCTTCTCGCTGTTCCGCAAGCCCGCCGGTTCCCGCTAAGCCCTGCTCACCCGGAGCATCCGGTCGCCCTCGCTGCGGAGCGGCGCCGGCCGGACTGGGGCCCTGCTAAGATCCCGGGGCGGGTGCTTGGCGGCCGTCGCCGGAGAGGGATCATGAAGGTCTTCAACGAGCCGTACCAGATGTCCAGGCCGCCATGCGGAGCTACATCGAGAAGGAGATCGCGCCTCACATCGAAGAGTAGGTCGACACGACTCAGGCCAGCGCACGTCCCATCGCGTCTGTCACCAATCACCGCAGCGACGAGGCCCACGCGGCGAGACCATTGACCCTGCGCCTGTCCATCGTGGTCCCCACCTTCAACGAGCGGGGCAACGTGCGCGAGTTGCTCAGCCGCCTCGACACGACCCTGGGAGCGACAGGCTGGGAAGTCATTTTCGTCGACGACGACTCACCGGACGGCACCGCCGCCGAGGTGCGCACCATCGCCCGAGCCGACCCGCGAGTCCGCTGCCTGCAGCGGATCGGGCGGAGAGGCCTGTCGTCAGCCTGTATCGAGGGAATGTTGGCTGCGCCGGCGCCGACCATCGCCGTCATGGACGGCGATCTCCAGCACGATGAGGCCGTGCTGTCCAAGATGCTCGTCGAGATCGAGCAGGGCGGAGCGGACGTGGTCGTGGGGACGCGTTATGGCGCCGGCGGCAGCACCGGCCACTGGATGCGTTCGCGGAAGGCCCTGAGTCGGATCGCGACATTGGCGAGCCACGCGATCATGAGGCAGCCAGTCTCCGATCCCATGAGTGGGTTCTTCATGCTGCGGCGCGAGGTCCTGGAGTCGACCGTCCGCGGCCTTTCGGGCCTGGGCTTCAAGATCCTGCTGGACATCCTGGCCACGTCCAAGCAACCGCTGCGCATCGCGGAAGTGCCGTACTGCTTCCGCAATCGCTTCGCCGGCGACAGCAAGCTCGACGAGCGCGTCGTGTGGGAATACGGCATGCTGCTCGCCGACAAGACGATCGGCCGCTTTCTGCCCGTGCGCTTCCTGGCTTTTTCGATCGTGGGCGGCCTCGGGGTGGGCGTTCACATGGCCATTCTCACCCTGATGCTCACCGCCTTGGGATCGGGCTTCACCGCAGCCCAGTCCGCCGCCACCGGCCTCACCATGATCTTCAACTTCGCGCTCAATAACACCTTGACCTACCGCGATCGCCGCCTGCGAGGGTGGCCATGGCTGAGAGGTCTCGTCACCTTCATGATCGCCTGCAGCATCGGCGCCCTCGCCAATGTGGGAATCGCTAGCTATCTGTTCGAGAACCGCACGCAATGGGTGTTTGCTGCGCTGGCCGGGGTCCTCGTTGGTGCCGTGTGGAACTATGCCGTGACCCAGCTCTACACGTGGGGTAGACGCAGGTAAACGGCGACGATCCTCGGCCGCTCGATCTGATGTGGATTGCGTTGGCCTGGCTGGCGGCGGCGCTGCTCGTGCGACCGTTCCAGAATACGCCCTTCATCGACGACTGGGTGTATGCCTGGCCGGTGGAACGGCTGCTGCATAGCGGCGACCTGCGGGTGCTCGACTACTCCGGTAGCCTGAACCCGGTCCAGGTCGTCTGGGGGGTGCTGTTCTGTCTCCCGTTCGGCTTCTCGTTCACGGCGCTTCGGGTGGCGACGTGGGTCGTGGGACTGCTGGGGCTGTGGGGGATGTACCTGCTGCTGCGCGACCAGAAGGTGATCCGACGTGATGCGCTGGTCGGTACCGCCTGCCTCGGCGCCTACCCGATTTACTTCGCACTGTCGTTCTCGTTCATGACCGACATC
Organism: Candidatus Methylomirabilota bacterium; assembly: GCA_046726415.1. Lineage (GTDB taxonomy): Bacteria > Methylomirabilota > Methylomirabilia > Rokubacteriales > CSP1-6 > CAVWFS01. The sequence goes on along the minus strand of JBKPAK010000263.1, from coordinate 16,113 downwards.
CCGCTGGTGACCTGCATCATCTGGGGGACCCTGGCCTTCCTGCGCGCGACGAGCCGGCGGAGCAACCGCTGGCTGTGGATTGGGATCGCGGTGTCCTGCGCCGCGGTGGGTATCCGCGTGGTGGGCGTCGTGCTGCCGGTGGCGATGGGGCTGACCATGCTGGTGGACCCGGAGGGGTGGGGGCGCCGCCAAGCGCGGTTCGTCTGGCCGATGACCGCGCTGGTGTTCTTCGGGCTGATCGCCTGGTGGTTTCAACGGCACCTCGAGGTGGTTGGTGATCTGACCGCTGTCTTCAACGCTCCGGGCAGCCGGGTGCGGCTGCTCAAGGAACAGGCGTTCCAGTTCTTGCCGGTCATGTCGGTGTGCGCGGCGAAATTTCTCGCCGGGGCGCTCGGGCTGGCCCTCCTCCCGTTGGCGGCGGGCGTGATCAGCCGACGCCAGCTGTGGAGTGCGCTGGCCGTGATGCTGGCGCTATTGGCAGTCGTGACGACCTCGCTATGTGCTCCACCGTCGCATCCCACTCCCCTGACCGCCGGGCAGACATGGTCGCCCGGCGAGCTGGGGATGACCGAGCTGCTCGTACCCGACTACGACAAGCCAGCGGAGGCGGCGTGGTGGGTCTGGGTGGTGACGGCCGTCACCTTGGGGTCGGCGTCGGTCGTCGGGGCGCGCTCGGTCCGTCGGCCGGAGGTGCCGGACACGTTTCTGCTGCTGCAGATCGTCGGGCAGTTCCTGCTCATCGGGTTGCTGTGGCTGTTCTTCGACCGCTACGCCCTGGCGCTGGTGCCGGTGGCAATGGTATTGGCCTTGCGCGGCGGGCCCATCGTCAGGCCGAGGGTGACAGCCGCACTGATCGTGGCCATGGGACTGGTCGCACTCGTCGGCGTCCGCGATCACCTTGCCTACAACCGAGCGCTGTGGATGGCCGTCGAGCATCTGCAGTCGATCGGGATCGCCGCGGCCGACTTCGATGGGGGCTACGTGGTCAACGGCTGGCTCCAGTGGGCCCATCCGGAGCACGCACGCCGCGACGCGGCCGGGGCGGTGGCGGTTCCCGAAGTCAACGTGTCGGCAACGGTCCCGTACCGCATCAGCAACCAGGCCAAGCCAGGATGGAAGGTCGTTGCGTCCTTCCCGTATACCCGCTGGGTGGGAAGGTCCGAACGCGTGTATGTGCTGGAGCAGCGACGCGGCGCAGGGGCGTAGAGCGAATGGACAAGGAGTCTGAACCCGCTGGCGATACCCGGACCTCCGCGCGTGCCGACTCTCCTGGCGGCCGCAGCCGGCCGGCGCTGTTCTACGCGGGGGTCTTCCTCGTCACCGCGGCCACCCTGATGCTGCAAGTGATCCAAACGCGCATCCTTTCCGTCGTCTCCTGGTACCACCTCGCCTTTTTTGTGATCAGCGTGGCCATGTTCGGGCTCACCAGCGGAGCGGTCTGGGTCTATCTGCGGGGCGAACGCTTCACGTCGGCCACGCTCTCGTGGGACCTCGCCCACTTCAGCGCCGCCCTGGCCCTGGCCACGGCCGCGTCGGGTGCCGCGCAGCTCACGCTCTCGCCCACTCTGGTGCCCACACTCGTCGGTCTCCTGGTTTGGGTGGAGCTCGCCACCTGCATCGCGGTGCCTTTCTTCTTTTCCGGCGTCGTCGTCAGCCTGGCCTTGACGCGAAGTCCATTCCCGGTGGGGCGCGTCTACGGTGTCGACCTTGCCGGCGCCGCCGCCGGATGCCTCGGCGTGCTGGCCGTCCTGAACGCGACCGACGCGCCCTCGGCAGTTCTGTGGAGTGGCGCGCTGGCCGCGGTGGCCTCCCTCGCCTTCAGCGCCTCGCGAGTCGGCGCCGCCCCCGCGCACCGTCCGGCCTTTGCGGCGATGCTGGAGTGGCGCAAGTCGCTCGTCATCGTGCTGGTCGCCAGTGCTCTGGCCAACGGGTTGAGTGAGCATGGGTTGCGGCCTGTGTTCGTGAAAGGCTTCGACGAGTCGGCGTGGCCGAGGCTGTTCGAGGCGTGGAACTCGTTCTCTCGCGTGGCGGTCTATGCGCACGCTTCCCCTGAACCTCAGATGTGGGGCGCGTCTCCCCGCTTCGAGCCGGCGCGGTGGCCCACCGAGCAGCGGACGTTGAACATCGACGGTGACGCGGCAACGGCGATCTACCGCATCAACGGAGATTCGGGCAAGGCAGGTTTCCTTCGGTACGACGTGACGAACCTCGCCTACTTTCTCCCCGACCTGCGGCGCGCCGGGATCATCGGGGTCGGCGGCGGACGCGATGTGGTGAGCGCACGAGTATTCGGCGTGCCGGACATCATCGGTGTCGAGATCAATCCCATCCTCGTCCGCCTGCTCGTGCAGACCTCGGGCTTCGCCGACTATGTGGACCTGCGCCGTCTGGGAGGGGTCGATCTCCACGTCGACGAGGCACGGAGCTGGTTCGCCCGAAGCTCGGAGACCTTCGACGTCATCCAGATGAGCCTGGTCGACACCTGGGCCGCCACCGGAGCCGGCGCCTTCTCGCTGAGCGAGAACAGTCTCTACACCCTGGAGGCATGGCGGATCTTCCTCGATCGGCTCGCTGAGCACGGGGTGTTCACGGTTAGCCGCTGGTACGAGAGCGGCGAGGTCGACGAGACGGCGCGAATGATCGGCCTCGCCATGGCCGCCCTGCTGGAGTCAGAGGTCCGTGAGCCGGCGCGCCACATCTTCGTCGCCGCCTCGGGGTCGATCGCCACGCTGGTGCTCGGCCGGGCGCCGTTGACGGGCTCGCAGCTCGCCGCCCTGCGGGGGGCGGTCGCGGAGATGCAGTACACGGTTCTCGTCGATCCCGACACTGCGCCGCCGTCGTCGGTGATCTCGAGGATCCTCGCGAGTCAGAGCGCCGACGAGCTTGATCATGCAACGCACGGCCTCGAGCTGGATCTCACCGTCCCGACCGACGAACGTCCATTTTTCTTCAATCAGTTTCCGCTCCGGGAGTTGCCTCGGTTGATCTGGGAGCCAGAGCTCGCTCAGCGTCATGGCATCATCTACAAGGGCAATCTCCTGGCCACGGTGACGCTGGGCATGCTCTTCGTCGTCGCGGCGGCCCTGGTCGTCGCCACGATTGTGATCCCGTTGCACCCGGCCCTCCGCCATGTCGGCCCGCGGCTGGCCATGGGCGGCACCGCCTATTTCATGCTCATCGGCGTAGGATTCATGTGCATCGAGATCGGGCTTCTCCAGCGCATGAGCGTCTTTCTCGGCCATCCAATCTATTCGCTCAGCATCGTCCTCTTTGCGATGATTTTGGCGACCGGCCTCGGCAGCCTCCTCTCCGAGCGAGTTCGACTCGCTCGGAGCGCGAGCTTCGTTGCGTGGGCGGCCGTCACGGCGACCTACCTCTGCACTTTGCCGCTGACGGCCCGCGCAGTGGCGTACACATTCGCCAGCTCGTCCCTGCCGGTGCGGGCGTCGCTCGCCGTAGCGCTCATTGCGCCGTCGGGCCTTCTCATGGGATGGGGGTTCCCGACCGGCATTCGCCTGATCGCGGCCGTCGACGCGCGGCCGACCCCGTGGTTCTGGGGCATCAACGGCGCCGCCGGCGTCTTTGCCTCGATCCTGGCCGTCGCCGTGAGCATGGCCCTCGGGATCTCGACGACGCTGGTGATCGGCGCCGCCTGCTATGCGCTGCTGATCCCGGCCGCCTTCGCGATCGGCTTCGCAGCCGAACGGTAGCGCATCACCCTCCTCCCGTGTGCGCTCGAGGATGGTCGCGAACGTCTGCCGCGGCGGAGGCTTCGCCGTGATGGCGGAGCCTCCGCCTACCAGCTAAGATCCCAGGGCGGACACGGTGCACGCGGGGAGGCGCGGCTCTGACCATCGGGGGCGGGACTCGCGAGATCCTCGCCAGGAGGCTCTGGGTATGACGTCGACCGCCGAACCCGCGCTGCTGCGCGACCGGGTCGCCATCGTGACGGGAGCGGCCAGCGGCATCGGTCGCGCCATCGCGCTGGCCATGGCTGCCGCCGGTGCGCGGGTGGCCATCGCCGACCTGAACGAGGCGGGCGCCGTCGAAACGGCGAGCGCCATCGTGACGGCCGCTGGCCAGGCCCAGCCCTACCAGGTCGACGTCACGCGGCGTGCCGTCGTGGAGGCGATGGTCTCCGACGTGGTGACGCGCTGGGGCACCGTGCATATCCTGGTGAACAACGCCGGCTGGGACCACCCCATGGCGTTCGTGGACACCACCGAGGAGTTCTGGGACAAGGTTCTGGGCATCAATCTCAAAGGCCCGCTCATCTGCACCAAGGCCGTGCTCCCGGCGATGATCGCGCAGAAGTACGGCAAGATCGTGTCTGTCGCCTCCGATGCCGGACGGGTCGGCTCGACCGGCGAAGCCGTCTACTCCGCGGCCAAGGGCGGCATCATCGCCTTCACCAAGACGATGGCCCGCGAGGTGGCCCGCTACCAGGTGAACGTGAACTGCGTCTGTCCGGGGCCATCCGACACGCCACTCTTCCGCAACGAGTTCGCGGCGGCGAGCCCCAAGCTCGCCGAGAGTCTCAAGCGCGTGATTCCATGGGGGCGGCTCGGGACCGCGGAGGATGTGGCGCCCGCCGTCGTCTTCCTGGCCTCGGATGGCGCGGGCTTCATCACCGGCCAGACGCTTTCAGTCTCTGGCGGCCTGACGATGATTTAGGAGCATGACGCGGTATCGAGAAGCGCCCCGGCTTCCCCGGGGCACGAACGCAGGGAGCGTGAGGGGTCTGTGCGGCGCCCCCCATTTCCCCGAGGGGGAACGGTGACGCGAGGTCTGGCCCCGGAGTTCGTGGCGATCGGCCACGTCACCCTCGACCGCTTCGGGGAGACGGCGCGGCCCGGCGGCGCCGCCCTCTACGCCGCAGTGACCGCGCACCGACTCGGACTCTCCGCGGCCATTCTCACCTCGCACGGGGACGATTTTCCTCTCGATCTCGTCCCGCCCCAGATCGAGGTCGTCAGCCTTCCCGCGCCCGTCACCACGCGCTTCGATCACTTCACCGAGGGGACCGAGCGTGCCATGCGGGTGAGGTCGACGGCGCAGCCCATCGGCCTGGACGACGTCCCCGAGGACTGGCGCGACGCCGACATCGTGATGCTGAGTCCCGTCGTCGACGAGGTCGACCCGCTCGTGCTCACCGCGTTTTCCCCTGGCAGCATCGGCGCCGCCGTGCAAGGGTATGTGCGCCGCCTTGACGCGACTGGGCTGGTGATGCCCCGTCCGTGGGCGAGCGCTGATCTGGTCCTCAACCGCGTGCAGGCCGTGTTTCTCAGCATGGAGGACGTGGGTGGCGATGTCACCGACGTCGTGGAATGGTTCCAGCGGGTTCCCGTCGGCCTCCTGACCGAGGGGCAGCACGGCGCCTGGCTCTACGTCAACGGCGAGCGTTATGCGGTCCGCCCTCACGCCGTGCACGAGGTCGACGCAACCGGCGCGGGTGACGTCTTCGCCGCCGCCTTCATGCTGCACTATCACCGGCAAGGCGATCCGTGGGAGGCCGCTTCGGCCGCGGCTTGCGCGGCTGCCCTCGCCGTGGAGGGGGAAGGATGGGCAACGGTGCCGGATCGGACGGATCTCGATGCCGCCCTCGCCGACTACCGCCGCGAGGAGTAGCGTCCGCGATCATCGTCCCGCCTGGACTGCGCTAAGCTGAAAGTATGGAGAGGCTGGCGATCCGCATCACCGCGGGGAGTGTCAGTGCGCAGGCCGAACTCAATACCGGGCGCACGGCCCAGAAGCTCTGGGCGGTCCTTCCCCTCGAAGCCCCGGCGAGCGTGTGGGGCGACGAGATCTACTTCGACATCGGCCTCGAGTGCCCACCGGAGGCGCCGCAAGAGGTCGTCGGCGTGGGCGATCTGGGATACTGGCCGCCCGGACGCGCCTTCTGCATCTTCTTCGGCCCCACTCCGGCGAGCCAGGGCAGCGAGATCCGGCCGGCCAGCGCCGTGAACGTGATTGGACAGATCCGCGGGGACGCCACCATCTTTCGCAAGGTCCGGGCCGGAACGCGCGTCGTCATCGAGCGCGCCGGCTCCTAGGAGGGTGTCATGAAGTTTTTCCTCGATACCGCAAGCGTCTCGGAGATCCGCGAGGGCGTGGCGCTGGGTCTGCTCGACGGCGTCACCACCAATCCATCGCTCATCGCCAAGGAGAAGCGGCCCTTCCGCCCGCTGGTCGAGGAGATCTGCTCCCTCGTCCCGGGAGACGTCAGCCTGGAAGTCGTGGCCACCGACTTCGAGGGCATGGTCAAGGAAGGGGAGGAACTGGCGCAGATCGCCCCCAACGTGGTGGTGAAGTGCCCCCTCACCAAGGATGGGCTCAAGGCCGTTCGACACCTGAGCCGGAAGGGGATCAGAATCAACCAGACCCTGTGCTTCTCGGCGACACAGGCGCTTCTTTCGGCGAAAGCAGGGGCGACCTACATCAGTCCCTTCCTGGGTCGCCTGGACGATATCGCCCACGTGGGCATGGATCTCGTGCGAGACATCTGCACCATCTATCGCACGTACGGATTCACCACCCAGGTCCTGGCGGCATCCATCCGGAATCCCTTGCACGTCGTCGATGCCGCCAAGGCCGGCGCCCACGTCGCCACCATGCCGTTCGCCGTGCTCGAACAACTGATGAAGCACCCGCTGACCGACATAGGGCTCAAGCGCTTCCTTGACGACTGGGCCAAGTCAGGCGCCAAGATCTGAGGGGCGCGCCCGCCCTTCGAGCGCAGGGGACCTCGGGGGCCATGTCCGGGCCCGCAAAGCGTGGGAGACTCGAGGCGCGGCGCGGCTGGGCCGGGGTGTGGGGGGCGATGTCGGGGCCCCGGAAGCTAGCGGGGAGTCGAGGCGCGCTCCGGCTAGGCCGGGGCGCGGCGAGCGTTGGGGGGTGTGGGGGGCCATTTCGGGGCCCCCCACGTCAATGGACGAGCCGGTCGCGCAGCTCGTCGGCCTGGATCATCTGCGCGAGGCGTGAGCGCTGGATCTTGCCGCTGGACGTTTTCGGAATGCTGCCCGCGCGCACGAGAAGCACGCGGGCCGGACGCTGACCGCGCGCGGCGTGCACGCGGCGGACGATCTCGCGCACGAGACCGTGGTATGTCTCCGGCGGTTCCGACTCCTGGCGCACCTCGGCTACCACGTGCAGCCGCTGAGAGCCCGTGCGCTCGCTATCGATGCCCACGGCGGCGCCGTAGCGGATGCCGGGCACGTGGTCGACGATCTCCTCGATATCGGCGGGAACGACGTTTTGGCCGCCGAGAATCATGAGGTCCTTGAGGCGGCCCGTGATGTAGAGATAGCCCTCGTCGTCGACGAAGCCGAGGTCACCCGTGCGCAGCCAGCCGTCCGGGGTGAGGACGCGGGCGGTGGCCTCAGGATTGTTGTAGTAGGCCCGCATGACGCCGGGACTCTGCACACAGATCTCTCCTTCCTCGTCTGGACCCAACGCGGCTGTGATGTCGGGATCGTCACCGGCGCAGGGCGCGATGCGCACGCTCACGCCCGGGCAGGGGCGTCCCACGGAGACGAAGCGGCCGCTGGGATCGAAGCGCAGCGGAGTGCCCTGCCGCCAGATCGCCACGGCCAAGGTGGCCTCGGCGAGGCCATAGCAGGGCAGGATGATGTTCTTCAGTCCAAACTTGCGCTCGAAGGCCTCGATGGTGGAGCCCCGCACGGGCTCGGCGCCGGACAGCGCTCCCTTGAGGCTCGACAGGTCGAGGTCGCTCACGTCATGCACGTTTCGGATGCAGTTGCGGTAGCCGAAATCCGGCGAGACCGTGAAAGTCGCGCGGACCTGGGTCAGCAGCTCCAGCCACTGGCGGGGGCTCCGCAAATCCGGCGGGAGCAACCACAGCGGCGTGCCGGTGAGGGGCGGTGTGAAAGCGCACCCGATCAGGCCCATGTCGTGATACAGCGGTAGCCAGGAAACGACACGGTCGTCGGCGGTGAGACGCGCCGCCTCGGCCATGGAGTGAATGGTGCTGACCACGTTGCGATGGGTGAGCATCACCCCGCGCGGATCGTCCGTGCTGCCGGAGGTGTACTGGAGGAAGGCCAGATCGTCCTCGGTCGCAGAATGCAGGGGGGGAGCTTGTGCCGCCACATCCAGGTCCGGCGGCTCCAGCACGGCCCGGACGCCGGGCGCCAGGGCCACGCTCTGATCGACGCCCTGGCGGAACCAGCCGATCGTGGTGACGGTCGCGGCTTCCGAGTCGCGAATGATCCGTGCCGTGGCCTCGACGCCGAGCGTGGGGTAGATCGGCACAGGGATGGCGCCGATCCACAGGGCGCCGATGAAGGTGTAGAAGAACTCGGCGCAGGTCGGATAGATCAAACAGACCTTGTCCCCGGGCTTCAGGCCCCCCCGCGCGAGCGCCGCACCGAAGCGGGCACTGTGCTCCCACAACCGGCCGTAGGTTACGGTCTCGCCATACAGCTCGAAGTACTGCTTTTCTGGCGTGAGCGCCGCGCGCCGGCGGATCATCTCGGTCAGCGTTCTGGCTGTTCGCGGCTCTGCGTTGGCCATGCGCGTACCTCTTGCCTGCCGTAACGTGGTGATGACTCGCCGTCGCCTGCTCGTTACGTGGTGGTGACACGGCAGCGGACAGACGCGGTGGGGCCTCGATGTCATTCTATCGCACGGTCGGGCAGACTTCCGCGATCTGCGCGACGTGGCCTCCGGTCATCGCCACCAGGTCGCCCGGGGTGAGCCTCAAGATCGAGTTCGGGGTTCCCGCCGCCGCCCAGATTTCAGGCCACTTCATCAGGTCCTCGTCGATGAGGGTGTGAGGTTCGTCGGCGTGCCCGATGGGGGGCACCCCGCCGATGGCAAAGCCGGTGCGCTCCCGCACGAAGGCGGCGCTCGCCTTGGTGATGGCTTCGCCAACGAGGGCGGCTATTTTCGCCTCGTCCACCCGGTTCGCCCCCGAGGCGATGACGAGTACGAAGCGATCGCTGTCGGCGCCGCGAAAGACCAGCGACTTGGCAATCTGGTTCACCTGGCACCCCAGCGCCGCGGCCGCCTCGGCCGCACTGCGCGTGGGCTGGGCCAGCTCGCGGATCTCGAGAGCGAAGCCGCGCGCGGTGAGGGCGTCCTGAACCTTCTGAACGCTCGGACTCAGCGGCATCGAGCCGAAGCCGTGGCGATTCGCTTCAGCGCTGCATTACGACGCGGTCGAACGTTTCCGCATAAGCGTAGCCTTTGGGCGCGCCCAGCTCCCGGCCCCGCTCGCGGACCCGCTTCTCGACACTCGCGAAGCGATCGCCGACCTGGCTGATGTGGCAGCTGAGGGCCTTGAGCTTGAGATCAATGGTGTCGGAGATGTCCACGACCAGGTGGGGATTCTCCCACTGCATGACGTAGACTTCGCCCACCTTGTGGGGCTCGAATTCCGGCAGCAGCTCGGGGAACGCCAGGTGGTCGCGGGCGAGCGGATAGACGCAGTCGAGAACAACGCCGCCCGCGACGCGGTGATCGCGGTGGGAGATACCCAGGTTGTAGGAGCGGTGGGGATTCTGCGCGATGATCAAATCGGGCCGCCAGCGGCGGATCTCCCGACTGACGTCGCGGCGGAGATCTCGCGTGTCTTCGAGCTCTCCGTCGGGATAGCCCAGGAATTGCACGTGTTCGACGCCCAGGACCCGGGCCGCATTGCGCTGTTCCTCCTCGCGACTGCGGGCCAGACGCTCAGGCATCGCTGATCGATCGCTCGAACCCTTGTCGCCGTTGGTGAGAACGAGGTAGGTGATCTCGCACCCCTGCCGGGCCATCTTGGCCACCGTGCCGCCCGCTCCGAACTCTGCGTCGTCGGGGTGCGCTGTCACCACCAAGACCCTCTCGATCCTGTCTGCCATGAACACGCTCCTTGAAATTGGAGGGGGCCGAGAGCCCCCTCCAAACCTCCCCGTTCACGCGGCGGGCGACCGCGCGCGCAGCCACGCCGGTCGTCACATGGGGGGCCGAGAGCCCCCTCCAAACCTCCCCGTTCACGCGGCGGGCGACAGCGCGCGCAGCCACGCCGGTCGTCACATGGGGGGCCGAGAGCCCCCTCCAAACCTCCCCGTTCACGCGGCGACAGCGCGCGCAGCCACGCCGGTCGTCACATGGGGCCGAGAGCCCCCTCCAAACCTCCCCGGCGCGCGTGGGGTGTGGCGCTGCGCTCATCCATCGCAGTGTAGCAATGGGGCGCTGCTATAATCGCGCCGTGTCGGGTGGGGGTGGGCGCCGCGTCGGGATCGTCATCCTCACCCTCCTCTTCGCTGTGGCGCTCATTCTCGCCCATGCCCCGCTCGATCTCGGCAGCGTCCGCGTGGCCGGCGTTAGCGTCCTGTGGTGGTACACCTTCGCGATGGCGCCTGCGCTGGCGGTGCTGACAACGGTGGTTCTGCTGCCTCGAGGCAAGGGCTGAGCCTTCTCGGGCGCGTCGGCGTCTGGGCGAGCCCCGCCCTGCTCACCGTGCTCGCCGCCAGCGTCGTCATGGGCAATCCCAATGCGCCAACCTTGGGACTCCTCGTCGTGCTGGCCCCTCTCGGTGCCCTGCTCGCTGCCTCACGCGATCATGCTCGGCCCGCCGCACTGACGGTCCTCGTGGGGGGCATCGTGGTCAGCGTCGTCCTGACCGGAAGCATCCTGGCGACCGTAGACGCCGCCGTGGCGCTCGGCTTCCCCGCGGATCAGGCCCTGGCCGGCGCCGTGATCCTCGTGTTGGTCGGGATGCTTGCGAGGGGGGTTGCCCTTGTCTCTTCGGTGACACTCCTTCTCGGCATTGTCGCGCTGGCCATGCTGATTGCCGCCATCGCCATGGGGACCGGCGCGCCCCCGTGGGTCGCCTGGACGCGCCTGGCCTCGCAACCGATGCTGGTCTTCTCGACGACTTCTGCGTGGGTGACCGGGGGCCGCAGCGTTCTGCGAACGACCACGCTCGTCTTCACCGAGACTCAACGCATCACCGCGGTGCGTGGCGCGGTCGTTCGCGTGACCGCGCACGCATCGGACGGTGGAACAGTGCGGGAGTGGCACCTGGGCACTGGTGACTCCCTGGCGATCCGCGCTGGCGACCACCTCACGCTGTCTCCCGGGAGCCGGATGAAGTTCGAGGCCGGCAAGCGCATTCCCGGCCTCGCGACGTCCGGGGTGGCGTGGGCCACACCGCGCGAGCGGCCATGGGCGGATGTGCTCGGCGGCGCCCTGGGCCTGGCGGTCACCCTCGGCGGTGGCGCCGTAGCGCTCCTGAGCCGGCCCGGGCGCATCTCAGGCCTGGACGCCGTCGCCGCACCCGTGTTCGCCTTCTCATTCGCGCTAGGCGCGGCCTCCTGGGGCGTGTATGCCGCGTGGCTCACTGCGGATCTGTCCATCGGACATTCGCCGCTCGCCTCGCTCATGGCGGTTCCCTTCGCGTCCGTGCCTCACGAAACGCCGACTGAACTGACGGCACTCATCGCGTTCATCTTCGCCGCCCTTCTCGTGGCCACGGCGGCCAGTCTGACCGGTCGGCTCGACGGTCTGGTGGCGGGGTGGGCGCTCCAACATGCATGGGTGCGCCTCGTCCCTATCCTCGTCGCCGTCGTCGCCGTGACCGGCGGGGTCGGACTCGCCTTTCGCGGTGTGGAGGCCGAAGGGGTTCTGCGTCTCGGATTGGGCGTGGCCGCATCGGCGTGGGCGGCTCCGCGAGTGGGCGGCGTCGGGCGTGGCATTGCCGTCGGCACCTTCACCGGGGGCGGGGTGTTTGCCGCGCTCTCGCTGGCGACGCCATTCGGTCTGACCGGGACCTCGGCGGTCGGCCACTATCCCGCGCTGGTGGCGGGGCCGCTCGCCGCGCTGTGTGCTGTGCTGGCGCGACGCACGGCGCGTGGACGGGTCGCGCGGCGGCGGCAAGCCGCTCGCGTCGGTTGCTCGGAAGAGGGGACGCTGCCACAATAAACGTCCAACATGGCCAGCGACCGGATCATTGTTCGCGGCGCCCGCGAGCACAATCTCAAGAACATCGATCTGGAAATCCCGCGCGATCAGCTCGTGGTCATCACCGGCCTGTCGGGGTCCGGGAAGTCCTCGCTGGCCTTCGACACGATCTACGCCGAGGGCCAGCGGCGGTACGTGGAGTCGTTGTCGGCCTACGCGCGTCAGTTCCTCGAGCAGATGGAGAAGCCGGAGGTCGACTCCATCGAGGGCCTGTCCCCGGCCATCTCCATCGAGCAGAAGACGACCTCCAAGAATCCGCGCTCCACCGTCGGCACGGTCACCGAGATCTACGACTATCTGCGGGTCCTGTTCGCGCGGATCGGGGTGCCGCACTGTCCGTCCTGTGATCGGGTCATCGCCGCCCAGACCGTGCAGCAGATGGTCGACCGCGTCCTCGCCCAGGCCCCCGGCACGCGCCTCATCGTCCTCGCGCCGGTCGTGCGGGGACGCAAGGGTGAGTACCGGAAGCTCTTCTTCGACCTCGCCCGTCAAGGCTTCACCCGGGTGCGCGTCAACGGCACCGTCCACGAGCTGCCCACCGAGATCGAACTGGCGCGGAACCGCAAGCACACGATCGAAGTCGTCATCGATCGGCTGGTGGTGCGAGAGAACCTCGGCTCCCGGTTGGCCGACTCGCTGGAGACGGCGCTCAAGCTGGCCGACGGGGTGGCCGTGGTGGAGCCCGTGGGTGAGGGCGCCCCAATGGTGTTCTCCGAGCGGCTGGCCTGCGCCCAGTGCGGCATCTCGTTTCCCGAGGTGTCGCCCCGCATGTTTTCCTTCAACAGCCCCTACGGCGCCTGTCCGCAGTGCAGCGGGCTGGGCACCCGCTACGAGATCGATCCCGACCGACTGGTGCCGAACGCCGATCGCTCGCTCAGGGCGGGCGCCCTGGTCGCTTGGCAGGGTCGGGAGACGCAGTACTTCAAGCGCACGCTGGAAGTCCTGGCCAAGCGCCACGGCTTTTCGCTCGACGCCGCGTGGGGAAAACTGAAGAAAGCGGTGCGGGACGCGATCTTGCACGGCGAGCGGGAGGGCGGCTGGGAAGGCGTGGTCGCCGCCCTCGAGCGGCGGTATCGCGAGAGCCAGTCCGAGGATACACGCCGGGAGATCGAGCAATTCATGGCCGAGCGGCCGTGTCCGGCGTGCGGCGGTTCCCGGCTCCGACCAGAGTCGCTCGGGCTCAAGATCGCCGGGCGCTCCATCGCGGACGTGGTGCGCCTCAGCATCCGCGCCGCCGCGAGCGTCTTCGCGGAGCTGACCCTCTCCGAGCGCGACGCGACCATCGCGCGGCGCGTGCTCAAGGAGATCCGCGAGCGCCTGGGCTTCCTGGTGAACGTCGGGCTCGAGTACCTCACCCTGGACCGGCCTGCCGGAACTCTGTCCGGTGGCGAGGGGCAACGCATCCGACTGGCCACCCAGATCGGATCGAGCCTGGTGGGCGTCCTGTACATACTCGACGAGCCTTCCATCGGCCTGCACCAGCGCGACAACCGCCGCCTGCTGGACACGCTCAAGCGCCTGCGCGATCTCGGCAACACCGTGCTGGTCGTCGAGCATGACGAGGAAACGATACGCTCCGCCGACTTCGTGATCGATCTCGGTCCGGGGGCGGGGGAGCTCGGCGGGCACGTCGTGGCTACGGGCACCCCAGATGAGATCGCCGCCAACTCGGCGTCGCTGACCGGGCGCTATCTCTCGCGCGCGCTGGAGATCCCGAGGCCCGCCGCGCGGCGCAAGGGTCACGGCCAGTTCGTGGTCATCCACAACCCGCGCGCGCACAATCTGCAGGGCATGACCGTCCGCATTCCCCTGGGGACGTTCACCTGCGTGACGGGCGTGTCCGGCTCTGGCAAGTCGACGCTGGTCAACGACATCCTGTACCACGCCCTCGCCCAGATGCTGCACCGGGCCCAGGAGCGTCCGGGCGCTCACGATCGCGTGGAGGGTGCCCAGCATCTCGACAAGGTCGTGGACATCGACCAGTCGCCCATCGGGCGAACGCCTCGGTCCAACCCGGCCACCTACACCGGGGTCTTCACGTTCATCCGCACGCTCTTCGCCCGAACACCCGAGGCGCGCATGCGCGGCTACCAGCCCGGGCGCTTCTCCTTCAACGTCAAGGGCGGCCGCTGCGAGGCGTGCCAGGGCGATGGCCTGGTGAAGATCGAGATGCACTTTCTGCCCGACGTGTATGTCACCTGTGAGGTGTGCAAGGGGCGGCGATACAACCGCGAGACCCTGGACGTGCACTACAAAGGCATGTCGATCGCCGACGTGCTCGACATGACGGTGCGCGAGGCGCTCGCCCTCTTCGAGCCCGTTCCCGTGATCCGCGACAAGCTGCGGACGCTGAATGAGGTGGGTCTCGACTACATCCGCCTGGGTCAGTCGGCGACCACTCTGTCGGGCGGCGAGGCCCAGCGAGTCAAGCTCGCCACGGAGCTGTCCCGGCGCGCCACCGGCCGGACGCTCTACATCCTCGACGAGCCTACCACTGGGTTGCACTTCGCCGACATCCAGAAGCTGCTGGAGGTGCTCAACTCGCTCGTCGAGCACGGCAACACGGTGGTGATCATCGAGCACAACCTGGACGTCATCAAGACGGCCGACTGGGTGATCGATCTGGGCCCCGAGGGGGGCGACGCCGGAGGCCGCGTGGTGGCCACGGGAACGCCAGAGGACATCGCGGGCCAAGCCGAGATCTCTTACACCGGCCAGTTCCTGCGCGGGGTACTGACCGCAGCGCGCCGGGAAAGCGGCCGCGACCCCCAGACATCAAAGCGGGACTAGCGATGGGTCGGAGTAGCCATCGTTCGAATCGGCCTGGGCCGTCGATGTTCTAGCCATGCGCAAGACGCGGACGAAGATCGTCTGCACGATCGGTCCGGCCAGTTCCAGCGTGGCGCAGCTCGACCGGCTGGCCGAGGCCGGGATGGATGTGGCGCGGTTGAACTTCTCTCATGGGACGCATGCCGAACACGCTCACGTCATCGCGCGTCTCCGGGCCGGCGAAGCGAGGTGGGGGCGTCCCATCGCCATCCTCCAGGACCTTCAGGGTCCCAAGATTCGGCTGGGGACATTTGGCGTTCGAGGGGGCCGCCGCGTCGATCTCGAGCCCGGCGCCGTCTTCATCCTGACCGTAGAGCCCGTGGTGGGGACGGCCGAACGCGCCTCTGTGGTCCCAGGGGAGGCTTTGCGCGAGCTGCGACCCGGCGATCAGATCCTGATGGACGACGGCCTCATCCAGCTCCTGGTCGAGGCGGTGACGGGAGGCGAGGTGCGGTGTCGCGTACTCGTGGGTGGGCGCCTCAGCGATCACAAGGGGGTGGCTCTCCCCCGCGTGCCGGCGCCGGTGTCCTCCTTGACCGACAAGGATCGAGAGGATCTGCGGTTCGGAATCGAGCAGGGGATCGATTTCGTGGCGGTGTCGTTCGTGCGGTCGGCCGCGGATATCCACGAAGTGCGCGGAATCCTGCGCGAGCTGGGCGCCGAGGTTCCCATCGTGGCCAAGCTGGAGCGGCAGGAGGTCATCGGCAATCTGCCGGACATCCTGCCCATCGTCGACGCGGTGATGGTGGCCCGGGGCGATCTCGGAGTCGACGTCCCGCTGGAAGAAGTCCCGCACATCCAGAAGGAAGTGATCCGCCAGGCCCGTGCCGCGCGTGTCCCGGTGATCGTGGCCACGCAGATGCTCGAGTCGATGACAACCCATGCCCGGCCGACGCGAGCCGAAGTGGCCGACGTCACCGCAGCCATCTTCGACAGCGCTGACGCGATCATGCTGTCGGCGGAGACCGCCTCCGGGCGTTACCCCGCCCAGGCCGTCGAATACATGGCGCGCATCGCCGCCCGGGCCGAGCAAGCCATCATATGGCGCGACACCCCGCGACGTCAGGAGTCCCCCGGATTCCCGGAGACGATCTCCGATGCGGCGGCGACCGCGGCCCACGCCCTGAACGCGCGCGCCATCGTCGCGTTCACCGAGACCGGATTCTCCGCGCGACTGATTTCCCAGGAACGGCCGGGCGTGCCGATCATTGCCCTCACCCCGCACTCCGCCGTGTTGCGGCGCCTGGGCCTGTGCTGGGGGGTGACGGCGCGGGTGATCCGCAAGGTCGAGAGCACCGACGAGCTTATCGACCAGATCGA
>JBKPAK010000262.1:0-46625 GCA_046726415.1 Candidatus Methylomirabilota bacterium | reverse complement strand
GCGCGCGCGCTCTCCGAGCGGGGCCATCGCGTTATCGTGGAAACCGGCGCCGGCACGGGTAGCGGCATCCGCGACGACGAGTTCACCCGCAACGGGGCCACCGTCGCGACCACGGACGAGGTGTGGAGATCGGCGGAGCTCATCCTGAAAGTGAAAGAACCCCTTCCGCCCGAGTGGCCCCGCTTGCGGCCAGGACAGGTCCTCTTCACATATCTGCACCTCGCCCCCGATAGGCAACTGACCGAGGCGCTCCGGAAGAGCGACGTCATTGCTCTGGGCTATGAGACCGTGCAGCGGCCCGATGGAAGCCTTCCGCTCCTCACGCCGATGAGCGAGGTGGCCGGGCGCCTGGCCGTGCAGGAGGGTGCCTACTATCTCGGCCGCGCCCACGGCGGACGGGGCGTCCTGCTCTCCGGTGTTCCCAGCGTGCCGCCCGGCAACGTGGTCATTCTCGGCGCAGGCACCGTCGGCCTGAACGCCTCTCGCACCGCCATCGGCCTGGGCGCAGACGTGTCGATCCTGGACATCAACCTCGATCGGCTCCGGCACGTGGACGACGCCTTCGGGGGCCGCGTGGTGACCGTCATGTCGAACAGCTTCAACATCGAGCAGATCGTCCCCCGCGCCGACCTCCTGGTGGGTGCCGTGCTGATCCCGGGCGCGCGGGCTCCGGTGCTGGTGAACGAAGCGCTGGTGGGCAAGATGAAGGAAGGCGCCGTCATCGTGGATGTGGCTGTCGATCAGGGCTCCTGCGTGGCAACGATCCGGCCCACGACTCTGGAGGCGCCCATCTATCGCCACGCCGGCGTGCTTCACTACGGTGTGGCCAACATGCCGGCGCTGGTGCCGCGCACGTCGACCTTCGCCCTCACCAACGCCACCTTGCCCTTCGTGCTCACCCTGGCCACCTTGGGAGTGCGCGACGCCGTGCTCGCCGATCAGGCGCTGGCCCGCGGCGTGAACATCTGGCGGGGCCGCATCGTTCACGCGGCAGTGGCGGAATCCGTCGGCGAAAAGGCCACCCCGTTCGAGACCTGTCTGGCCACTTGACGCGGACGATTCAGGCACGACCCCGAGCCGAGGTGGCCGACTCACCGTCACCTTCGTGCATGGACAATGCGAACCGGGGTCAGGTGTGACGTGTGGTGGCGGGCGTGGGCTGGGATGGCGGCCATGACGCTCGTCGTCGTCGTCGCCGTCGGCATCCGCTACGGGTCCGCCCTGAGCCTGGCTCTCGCTCTGGCCGCGCCCGCTCTCGAGTCTTGGCTGGTGACGGCCCACGCCGAGACCGCGCGCGAACAGGTCGAGATCCCCGTCGGGCATGGGCGGGCGCTTCGCGCCGATCTCTATCGGCCGACGCGCGAGACCGGCACCCTGCTGCTCGTGCACGGGCTGTCACCCGTTGGGCGCGAGCATCCGGAGCTGGTGCGCCTGGCTCGCGCGCTGAACCGCCATGGCCAGCTCGTCCTCGTGCCTCAGTTCGAAGGACTGGCCGCTTTTCAACTCACCGGTCGCGAAGTCGACGACGTCCGGGCCGCGCTCGGACATCTGCGCGCGCTGAGCCCGCGGCCGGTCGGCGTGCTCGGCTTCAGCTTCGGGGCGGGCCCGGCACTGCTCGCGGCCGCCGAGGTGACTGACCTTCGGGTGGCGGGCGCCTTCGGCGGCTACGCCGACCTGCGCGACGTGATCGCCTTCATCACCACCGGAGTCCATCAATTCGGTGGGCGTCGCTGGACCGTGCGGCAAGAAGAGTACAACCGGTGGAAGCTGCTGGCTCTCCTCACCGGCTTCGTGGGAGACGATGCGGACCGCGCGCACCTGCAACGCATCGTCGCCAGGCGACTCGCTCATCCCGCCGACGACACGAGTGCGGAGGAGGCGCGAGTCGGTTCGCCGGGCCGCGCGCTCCTGGCGCTCGTCACGAATCGGCGCCCGGAGGCCGTACCAGCGCTGATGACCGCGTTGCCGGCGGGAGCCGGCCGGGCGCTGGATGCCCTGTCACCGCTTTCGGTCATGCCCCGGCTGGCCGGGCGCCTCCTGCTCGCGCATGGCGCCGGCGACGAATCCATTCCCTACACGGAGAGTCTGCGCCTGGCCGCGGCCGCCGGGCCGCACGAGCGCGCGCTGATTCTCGAAACGTTCCACCACGCGGGGCCGCGGGCGTGGTGGCCCTCGCCACCGCGCGCCCGCGACGGATGGCGGCTCGTGCAGCTCTCCGACCGACTCCTCCGCCCGTGAACTAGGCAGGAGTATCGAGGAGCCCCCAGGTTGCCCCCGACGCGACGCGCGCAGAAGGCTTGAGAGGCCCCACCCTTGTAGGCCCTCCCAATCGCCGCGCGGTATCGAGGGACGCCACGGCTCCGCCGAGGCGTCCCGAGCGGCGGGGGGCTTGGGGGGCCCTTTCGAGGCCCCCCATCTTAATAATCGGCAAAGACCTTCTTGGCGGTCAGCATGGCCTCCCGCACCAGGGGCGCGCCCACGTAGCCGAGGAGGTGGATCAGCACTTCCGTCAATTCGTCCTTGGTCCATCCCTGGCGCAGGGCCATCTGCAGGTGGATGGCCAGCTCCTCGGGCCGGCCGGTGGCCGCGTCCGAGACCACGCAGATCAACGTCCGCGTCTTGAGGTCGAGCCCCGGTCGCGTCCACAGCGCGCCAAAGACATTCTCGCTGGCCACGTCGATGAACTTCTGCATCATCGGATCGTCGTACACCGTCCGGTTGATGCGCTCGACATACTCCTCGCCCATGAGCTTCCGGCGCACGTCCCGCCCCTTCTGCAACCGTTCGCTGTCCGCCATGGCCTAGTACCTGTAGTGATCCGGCTTGTAGGGCCCGTCCACGGGCACGCCGATGTACTCGGCCTGCTCCTTGGCGAGCGCGGTGAGTTTCACCCCCAGATGAGCCAGGTGCAGCCGCGCCACCTTCTCGTCCAGGATCTTGGGGAGCACGTAGACCTTCTTCTCGTACTTCGCCCGGTTGGTATGCAGCTCAATTTGCGCCATCACCTGGTTGGTGAAGCTGGCCGACATCACGAAGCTCGGATGCCCGGTGGCGCAGCCGAGGTTCAGGAGCCGACCCTCAGCCAGGATGAGGACGCTGTGGCCGTCGGGGAAGACCCACTCGTCGTACTGCGGCTTGATGTTCACCCGCTTCACGCCGGCGCGCTTGAGGCCGGCCATGTCGATCTCGTTGTCGAAGTGACCGATGTTCCCCACGATGGCCTTGTCCTTCATGCGGGCCATGTGCTCGAGGGTGATCACGTGGCGGTTGCCGGTGGCGGTGATGAACAGGTCGGCGGTGGCCACCACGTCCTCCAAGGTCGTGACCTGATAACCCTCCATGGCCGCCTGCAGGGCGCAGATGGGATCGATCTCGGTGATCAGCACGCGCGCGCCCTGACCGCGCAGGGCCTGCGCACAGCCCTTGCCCACCTCGCCGTAGCCGCACACCACGGCCACCTTGCCGCCCAGCATGACGTCGGTGGCGCGCATGAGGCCGTCGGGCAGCGAGTGCCGGCAGCCGTACACGTTGTCGAACTTGCTCTTGGTCACCGAGTCGTTGACGTTGATGGCCGGGAAGAGGAGCGTTCCCTTCTTCATCATGTCGTATAGCCGATGGACGCCGGTGGTGGTCTCCTCGGAGACGCCGCGAATGCCCTGGGCGATCCGCGTCCAGCGGCCGGGATGCCTGGTGAGCTGCTCGCGCAGGAGGGTCAGGAGCACGCCCCACTCCTCCGCGTCGTGGGCGGCATCGAAATCGGAAACGCGTCCAGCCTTCTCGAACTCCGCCGCCTTGTGGACCAGCAGGGTGGCGTCGCCCCCATCGTCGAGCAGCAGGTTCGGACCGACGCCGTCCGGGAAGTCGAAGATCTGCTCGGTGCACCACCAGTACTCCTCCAGGGTCTCACCCTTCCAGGCGAAGACCGGCGTTCCGCGCGGCTCGGCGACGGTGCCGTCGCGGCCCACCGCGACCGCCGCTGCCGCGTGATCCTGAGTCGAGAAGATGTTGCAGGAGGCCCAGCGGACCTCCGCGCCGAGCTCGCGCAGCGTCTCGATCAGCACCGCCGTCTGCACCGTCATGTGCAGCGAACCCGCGATCCGGGCTCCCGCCAGCGGTTTCGTCCCCTTGTATTCCGCGCGCAGGGCCATGAGCCCGGGCATCTCGTGCTCGGCCAGCCTGACCTCCTTGCGGCCCCATTCGGCCAGCGCGAGGTCGCGGACCTTGAATGCCGGCCGTCCGGCGGTGGCGGCTGGTGCCCCGTGAGCGGGTGGTGTCCCGTGCGTTGTCATCGTCATCGGGTCGTTCTCCCTGTTCGCGATTCCATGGTGTCGTCAGTCGCGGCGCGCGGTGGCCGCGAAGAGCCCCGGTCCCTTGGCCTTCGGATCGGCGGGCAGGAGCCGATAGCGCGACCGCTTGAATCCGGCGTCCTCCAGCCATCCCGCCATCTGCTCGCCGCTGAAGCCGGTCCAGAGATGGCCCATCTGCTGGCGATACTCCTGGCGATCGTGGGGGATCATGTCCACGACGACGAGTCGGCCGCCCGACCTCAGACAACGTCCCGCCTCGGCCAGCGCGCGGGCGGGCTCGACGGCGTAGTGGAGCACGACGAAGAGCGCGGCGGCATCCAGCTCCCCGCCCTCGACGGGAAGCGCTTCGAGGTCGCCGACTCGCAGCTCGACATTGTCGAGACCGCCGAGGCGACGCCGAGCCGCAGTCAGCATCGCCTTCGACTGATCCACGGCGATCACGCGCCGCACGAACGGGGCGAGCGCCGACGCCAGCGGGCCGGTCCCGCACCCGAGGTCTCCGACGGTCCAGTCATCGTCGAGAAATCCGAGCGCCGCGCCCAGATCGGGCCGGGCTCCGAACAGTTCCGCCCGGACGCCGTCCCAGTGACCAGCAGTCCGCGAGAAGAACTCCTGCGACCGGGTCCGCCGCTGGGCGAGAACACCCGCGAGGCGCTGGGCGTCGGCCGACGCAGCCAAGGTGCCCGTCACCTGCTCGCGAACGAGGTGCCAGAGTCGACGAGCCCCCGCCTCGAGCTGTCCACCGGCCAGCCGATAGAGGCGACTCGGGCCGTCGGCCCGCGCCGTCACCCAGGCGTCATCCGCGAGCACGCGCAGATGGCGACTGACGGTGGACTGGGGAAGCTGGAGCACGGTGCAGAGCTCGGAGACGGTCAACTCGTGTCGGTCGAGGACGAGCAAGAGCCGGCACCGGATGGGGTCGGCCAGCGTGCTAAGTCGGTCGAAGAGCCTGGCATTCCCTATCATCCGTCTATCCGGATCAGAGGATATACTTGAAGACCGCCGGCCGTCAAGTGGCGGAGGCGCCGGGCGCGGCCTCGTCCTGGCCGGGCGAGGAGTGGCACCCGCGCGGCGGGCTGTATATAGTTGGCGGCGTTTCCCGCGGTTTGACACTCCGCTCAGGGCAGGGATTGGCCATGCGTCTGCACTTGCGGCGCATCGTGTGCCCGTCGTCGAAGACATCGGCGATGGCGCCCGCGACGCGCGGAAGGTGGTTCTCGAGATCGCGGCGCACAACGTTCACGAGGCCGTCGACGGTCACGCTCATCGACCTCGGGCGACCCGTCGAAGGCTACGAGGTGGGCCAGCGCCTCTGGGCAGCACCGGTCGCGCTTCGACGGGCCTCGTCACCGTTCAGGGCGGCCGCTACCAGAAGAAGGGGTCCCAGACTCCCCAGCGCATGTCGCCGCCCTTGTTGCTCTCGGCCAGCCGCTGCTCGGCGGCCAGCTGCGAGTCGTGCGCGAGTTTCTGATACCGCTGGTACGCCGCCTCGTCGGCGACGTACACGCACTGACAGCCCTCCGGATCGGCGAACACGTAGTAGGCTTTCCCGTCGCGCTCGTGCTTGACGATCTTGAGGGGGGTGAGGGTCTTGAGATGGGCCAGGCGTTCCGGGGTGTCGGCGCGCTTGACCTGGAAACCCGCTTTGACCATCAGAGCTTCCATTCGCGCCGTGTTTACCGGAATGGTGCAGCTCTGGAGCATCAACCCCAGAGTCGCCAGGACGGCGGCCGCTCCTGCCCACCATGGTCGCTGTCGCATGCGCGCGCTCTCCCCTTCGCCTGAGCGAGACGATCACGAACCGCCCCAGAATATACCGGATCAACGGCGCGGCCGCTCCACCATCGAGCGGTTCCGGCCGATACCCTCGACCGAGGTCCACCACGACGGAGGATACGTCCGCCATGACCACCGATGCGACGCCCGGCGCCATCTCGCCCTCGGCCACCCGAACCTACTCCGACGGTCATCCGCTGGATCAGATCCACTACCGGGAATACAAGCTGATCCTGCAGCCCACGCGGTTCACCACGGCTCACAGCTTCACCGAGTTCTCGCGGCTGGTGCGCCACGCTGCCGAACAGCTCGACGTGGCCCTCTTCCGCGAGGAGCGTTCGGAGTCACAGATCCGCGAGGTGCTCTTCTTCGACACGCCCTCGTTCCACCTCTACAACAATTCGTTCATCCTGCGTCAACGCACCACCTACAAGAATGGCTGGCCGGTGGACGACCATGAGGTCGTGCTCAAGTTCCGGCACGCCGACATGAGCACCGCGGCCGCCGCCGATGTTCGACCCCGGGGCCGGCTCTCGCATCTCATCAAGTTCAAGGAAGAGCTGCTCACCCTGCGCGACGGTCTCGGCGGGATGCGCAGTCTTTTCTCGCACAACTGCACGGTCACCATCGCCCTGCCTCTGCGGGTTCGCCCCTTCGAGGAGGTGGCGGCCCTTCTCCCCGCCCTCCAACGGCTCGACGTACCGCCGGGAACGCCGATCCAGCTCGTCAACGGCATGGCCACCGAGGAGGTGCTGGCCGACCTCGGTGAGCTGCACTTCGGGCATGGCTTGAAGGCCAAGGCCACCATCGCCGTGTGGCGCGACCGGGGCCCGCAGACCCCACTCATCGGCGAGTTCGCCTACCAATGCAAGTTCGAGCGGTACGAGGAGTTGCACCACAAGGCCAAGAAGCGCTCCGAGGAGTTCTTTCGCACCCTCCAGCTCACGGCCCGCGATTGGGTACAGCTCAACGCGACGAAGACGGGCGTGATCTACGGCCGAGGCCCGACGCCGGTGACCAATCGTGAGTGAGCCGCCCGCGCCGGTCTCCCTGGGCGCCATCTTCCGCACCTTCCTCCTCATCGGCGCCACCAGCTTCGGCGGCGGGGTGGTGGCGTATCTCCGCGAGATGCTCGTCAACAATCGCCAGTGGCTGGACGACGAGGAGTTCTTGAGCGCGCTCGAGGTGAGCCAGACGCTGCCCGGCCTGAACTCGACCAACATGAGCATCCTGGTCGGCGACAAGTTGCGCCGGATTTCGGGTGCGCTGGCGGCGTTCTGCGGCATGACGCTGCCGGGGACCGTGGTCGTCATGGTCCTCGGCGTCCTCTACGGCGAGCACCGCCACAACCCGGCGCTCACCGGCGCGCTCGATGGGGTGGCGGCGGCCGCGGTCGGCCTCCTCCTCGCGGTGACCCTGCAGATCGGCCGGAAGGAACTGGATCGCGTCCACGACGTGGTGATCGTGCTGGTGACCTGCATCAGCGTGAGCGTGTTCCACGTCTCGCTCATCGTGGCCCTGCTCATCATCGGGCCGGTGGCCGTCTGGCTCTACCGGCCGCGCGCCAGCGCCCGGCCCGCCGACCGATGACGCCGATTTTGTCGCTGCTCGGCGTCTTCGGTCTCCTGTCCATCCTCGCCGTGGGCGGCGGCACGGCCATTCTGCCGGAGATGAAGCATTGGACGGTGACGTGGCTGGGCTGGGTGACGGCCGATCAGTTCGTCGACATCTACAGCCTCGGGCAGATCGCGCCAGGGCCGAACATGCTGATGGTCTCAGTGATCGGCTACCACGTCGCGGGGTATCCGGGCGCGCTGGCCGCGCTCGTCGGTTTCTTTTTCCCCACCTGCCTGATCACCCTGGGCGCGAGCCGCCTGTGGGCCCACTTCGCGGGATCGCCGTGGCGCGCCGCCGTCCAACGTGGTCTGGCCCCGGTGGTCATCGGCCTCATGGGGGCCGGCGTCATCGCCATCGCGCGGGTGGCCGCTCACAACCCCGCCACCATCGCCCTGGCCGCGGCGGTGACGGTCGTGCTGCTCTGGCGTCACATCAATCCCGCGCTGCTCATCCTGGCCGGGGGACTCGTGGGCTGGCTTGCCTTCCGCGGCTGACCGCGCCGGGCCGGCGGCGGCTCACGAGCGGGCAGTGCGGACGATGATGAGCTTGACGGCCCGGCAGCGCGGCCCCTCGGGATGACACTGCACGGTGACGAACGCCCCGGCCTTGAGATCCGACAGGTCGGCTCGGGTCTCGCGATAGTCTCCGGCGAATCCGCTCGTCGCATCCTCTGCGCGGATGGTCACGAAGACCGCCGTGTCGGGGGTCACCGCGATGGTGCGGGGGGTGATCGGCGCCTCGGTTCGCGTCTCCTGCCCGGGTCCGACATCATCGAGGATGAGCGAACTACCGTCGAACGCGCGGACGGTTCCCGCATACTTCACCGTCTGGCCGCGGGCGGGCCGGGGCCACGCGAGCACCAACGAGAGCGCCGTCACCAGCAGCACGGTCGCGGTTCGCCTGAGCATTGTCGTCTCCCTGTCGCGAATGAAGCGACCCCGCCGGGTCGCCCACCACATTCTAGAATGTCCGACGCGAGAATGTCTTGGTCTGCAAGCCAGTGCACCGGAGGAGACTCATGGAGTTGTACGCAATCATGCACACGGCGTTCGCTGCGCGAGAGTTTACCGGCGATCCGCTTTCCGACGAGGCGCTGGGGGCCATCCTCGATCACGCGCGTTTTGCGCCAAGTGGCGGCAATCGCCAGGGATGGCGCGTCATCGTCGTGCGCGAGCGCGCCACGCGGGACGCTCTCGCGGATCTGAGCGCGCCGGCCGCCAAACGATACGCGGCCCAGGTACAAGCGGGGGAGAACCCGTGGAATCCCATTGACCCTCCGGCCGTCGACCGCGCGACCATCGACCGCACGCCGGCGCCCGCCCGCTTGACCGAGCCCATCCGGCAGGCCCCGGTCGTCCTCGTCATTTGCGTCGACCTGAAGGTCGTGGCGGCCACCGATCAGCATCTGTCGCGCCTGGGAGTGGTCGCCGGCGCTTCCATCTATCCCTTCGCCTGGAACATCCTGCTGGCCGCCCGCCACGAGGGCTTCGCCGGAACCATCACCACCCTCGCGGTGGCCGAAGAGCCGGCCATCAAGGCGCTGCTCGGCATCCCGCACCACGTTGCGGTGTGCGCGGTCATGCCGCTCGGTCGGCCGGCCAGGACGCTCACCCGGCTCAGGCGCAAAACCGTTGCGGAGTTCGCGATGCGAGAGCGCTGGGGCGGCGCCGCGCTCGCTCCGTGATGCCTCAGAACTCGGTAGGGCGCCATCGACATGAACCGGCGACCGTGCGCGATGTGCCGACAGGCTGCCCGCCGGCGCTCGCCGCCTTGGCGGCTCTCGATCGCGCCGCGGCGACGAGAATCTAGAAGCGAATGTCCAGAGGCGGCAGATCGAACTCCGAGCGGCCGAACACCGCGGCCGCCTTCTCGGGATTGTTGCCCGCGTGTGCCCGCATGGCGTGCACGTCGCGCCAGGCGCGCTGGATCGGGTTGCTCAGGTAGATCCCGCCGCCGCCGCTAGCCTCGAACAGGCGATCGACCGCCTGCACGCTCCACTCCACGGCCTTGGCCGCGTCCCACCGGTAGCGGGCTCGGTGGGTCAGGGGGATCTCCTTCCCGGCCGAGACCAGGCGCATCATCTCCGCGAAGTTGGCCAGCAGACGTGCGCGCGCGGCGTCCACCTCGGCGGCCGACTCTGCGAGGTGGAGCTGAACGAACGGATCCTCGGCCACCCGCGTCCGGTCGCGCGCGGACAGGCGCTTCTTCGACTGCTCGCGAAAGGTCTCGACCGCGCCCAACGCCACGCCGACGGCCGGAGAGGCGATACACGCCGGAAAGACGAGGCCAAAGGGGAGCCGGTACAGCGGGCCATCGTTCACGGCGGCGCCAGGATTCTTGAGAAGGAATGCATCGCGGTACGAGTGCGTCCGGTACTGGGGCACGAAGGCGTCGTCCACCACCAAATTCTTGCTCCCGGTGCCGCTGAGCCCCATGACGTACCAGTTGTCCTCGATCGCGTAGTCGCGGCGAGGCACGAGAAAGGTCCGCGCGTCAGGGGGATCGCCGTCGCGAGTCGGCGGCACCAGACCGCCCAGCACCGCCCACTGGCAGTGATCGCACATGCTGGAGAACGACCAGCGACCGCGCAGCCGAAAGCCCCCGTCGACGCGCTCGACGGTGCCCGTCGGCGCGAGCGAGGTCGAGAGCTGGATGCTCGTGTCTTCGCCCCAGACGTCCTCCTGGGCCTGGGGCGGGAAGAGCGCCAGGTGCCAGTTGTGGACACCGACGACCCCGAGGATCCAGGCGCTCGAGCCGCAGACGGTACCGATCTCCATGATGGCCTGGTAGAACGTGCCGGGGTCGAGCTCGTAGCCCTCGTAGCGGCGGGGTTGCAGGCAGCGAAAGAGCCCCACCGCCTGGAAGTCCTTGAAGGTCTCGTCGGGCAGCCGCCGGAGCTGCTCGGCGTGGACAGCGCGCTCGCGCAAGACCGGGAGCAGATCGCGAACACGGTCGAGATACTCTTCGGGCGTCATGGCCGTCCGATGATCAGCCCGACGTTCCCGGTGGCGTGGTGCTGCCGGACCACGTGGGCCGCCGGCCCGGAGCGGTTCATCGCGGGTCGACGCCGGATGGCATCTCAGCTCACTCCGGGCGGCAGGATGTCTCGCTCGCCGAGAACATCGCGTCGGTAGAGATCGGTGATCGATGCCCAGCGCAGCATGCAGGCCTGTTCCGCCACCTCGAGCGCGCGGGCCTTCACCACGTCGTCGTCGAGATATCTGGTACACAGCTGCGCCTGACGGTGGCTGTGCTCGACGTCCGCTTCGGCGTGCTCGGTGAAGAACTCGATCTCGGGCGAGCCCGCCGGATAGCCGTAGTGCCTGGCCAAAGCCGGCAGCACGACCTCGGTATTGAGCGCGGGTTGCTGGCCCTCCTGGGTGGCCTGCATCGCGAGGACCACGCCGATCGGCTCCTGCAGCGCGGTCTGGTAATAGTGCAGAGCGCGACCCCACCATGCCGGCGTCATCTTCATGGCGCGCACCTCGGCTTCCGAGAAGCCCGCGACCTTGCAAAAGCGGAAGATCAGCTCGCCGTGGTCGTGGGGCACGTGGCCTTCGCGCGGGATTGCCTTCAGCCCTTCCTCCTCGGCGAGGTTCTCCACGATCATCTTGCGCACGTCCTCGTAGGCAAAGGTGCGCGTGAAGAAGATCCCGAAGCTCGCGAGGGCGCGCTGCACGAACTGCCAGTGCATCGCCAGGTACACGCCCATCGCGCGCAGCGGCAGCGCGCCTTCACCGAAGGCTCGGAAGAATGGATGGTTCTTGGTGTGCCAGCGCTCGCGGATGGCCAGGATCTCGTCGGTCACGCGAGAGCGTTCGAGCCTCATCGGGGTCGCCATGTCAGCCTCCTCACCACGGCTCCCTCACCCCGGCGAAAGCAGCCGCCAGGAGCCCGCTCATTGTCCCATGCCTCAGGAAGGACTGGCGGTCCCCGGCCACTCCGGCCGACGTGTTAGCCTCGTGGCGGGAGGGGACTTCGACCCAGGCGTGTTCGAGGCCCCGGCCACGTTCGTCGTCCTCCCGCGGACGGAGCGTCGCCGCTCGCCGCCACGGAAGGGAGACCCCGTGCTTCTCGGCCACGCCCTACGGCTCCCCACCCCACTCGCGGTCGCGGGCCACGATCCCCACCGCGGCGCCCGAAAGGCCTGCCAGGCCTGCCACACCGTCCCGGAGAAGGAGCTCGAGAGCCGCGTCCTGATCATCCAGGACCGGCACAACGAGCTGCTCCAGGGGGCGGCCGCGGCCACGACCGACCTGCTCGACGCCATCGTGGCCGCCCGCAAGGCCGGCGCGCGGGAGGCGGACGTCCAGGCCACCCAGGCGCTCCAGCGCAAGGCCCAGTGGCGGCTCGACTTCGTGGCCGCCGAGAACTCCATGGGCTTCCACGCCCCCCAGGAGATGGCGCGCATCCTGGGCGAGACGATCGACTTTGCCCGCCAGGGACAGCTCGCCGCCGAGCGCGCTACCCGAAAGCCGTGACGGGTCGCCCATCGAGCGTGCGCGCGCGGGCGCTCAGATCTTCTTCCACGTGCTGTCCGGGTTGAACTCCTTCATGGAGAGAGCGATGGCGGCGTCGGCCGTGCTGGACCGGGGTGACACCTGGGCCATCGTCGGCTCAGGCCGCGCCGGAGCCGGTCCCTATCATTTCGAGTTCAGCAAGCCGAAGTAGGAGCTGTGGGGCGCCGCTCTGGTAGCGGAGGTTGGCAAGGTCGACGGCGTTGCGGAGGGTGGCGACGAGCGCCTCCTTATCCACATCCACCGGGAATTCGCCGTTCTTCGCGTAGGCCACCAGGGCGTCACCCACTTCGCGGAAGGCCCGCTGGATCGTCTGCTGGTAACGGAGGAGCGCCTCGTGGGTCCGCGATTCCGCGGAGTCCACGCCGGCCTGGCGCCGGCCCGCGGGTGAAGCCGTTCACCGCCAGGCCATCTCGCTATCGAGCCGACTTCGACACTGGGGCCGTTCGCGCCCCGGCCGTGGAAGGAGCCGGCTCGGCCCCTCCCGCTCCTGCTGGGCGGCTGGCGCCGTGAGCGTCGGATTCCCGGATTGCCGCTGACGGCGGCGGGGGCGGCTCGCTCTGCCAGCCGCCGCCCAGGGCCCGATAGAGTCGAACAACGGCCAGCAATTCGTCCCGCTGGACGCGCGCCAGTGCCAGCTCGAAATCGAACAAGTCGCGCTCCGTGATCAAGACCTCCAGGAAGCTGGTCACTCCACCTTCGTAGCGCAAGTTGGCGAGACGTAACGCGTCTCGCTGAGTCTGGACCGTCGCCTCCGTCTCTGCGCGAACCCCCTGCTGCCGGCGGTAGTCGAATAGCCCGTCGGAGACCTCCCGGAACGCCTGAAGGATCACCTGCTGGTACCGGAGGACCGCCTCTTGGGTCGTCGCGTCGTTGAAGTCCACGTTGGCCCGCAAGCGGCCTGCGTTGAAGACGGGGAGCGTGACGGTCGGGAGGGCCTGGAATGCTCCGAATGGACCGAAGGCCGATCCATTGATGACCGCGCCGCCCACCCCGGCGAACCCCGAGATCACGACTGCGGGAAAGAGAAGGGCCTTGGCCTCTCCGATTCGCGCGTTGGCTGCCACCAGTTGTTGCTCGGCCAGGAGGATGTCGGGCCGGCGGCGCAAGAGTTCGGACGTCAGCCCGGGCGGAAGGCTCGGAGCCAGGGCCTGCTCGGTGAGGGGGCGCCCGCGCCGGATGGTCTCGGGGTTCATTCCGATCAGGACGCTGATCAGGTTTTCTTGAAGCTGGATGCGCCCTTGGAGATCTGAGATGATCGCCGCCGCGCCGTAATAGAGCTGCTCGGCCTGGCGGACCTCCATGAGCGTGGCCACGCCTCCCTCCTCCCGGGCCTTGGTGAGACGCACATACTCGGCGCGGGAG
Source organism: Candidatus Methylomirabilota bacterium (assembly GCA_046726415.1). Taxonomy (GTDB): domain Bacteria; phylum Methylomirabilota; class Methylomirabilia; order Rokubacteriales; family CSP1-6; genus CAVWFS01. The sequence continues at coordinate 33,043 of JBKPAK010000262.1, read as the reverse complement.
GCCAGCGTCTGCCGAGAGATCTCCAGCTCCAGGTCCAGTTCCCGCAGCTCGAAGTAGGCACGGGCCACGTCGCTGATGAGGGTCAAGACCACCGCCGCCCGAAAGTCTTCAGACGCCAACAGCTCGGCCCGCGCCGCCTCGGTGGCTCGCCGGAAGCGCCCCCAGAGGTCGAGTTCCCAGGCGAGGCTCAACCCGCCCTGGGGGAGGAAGGTCTGGTCCAGGGCGATGGCCGGACCCGCCGCCCCGGACGGCGGCCTGTTTCCACCGGCCAATTGGTCAAGCGGTGCCGCCGCGACCGCGTCGGCCGTCGGAAACTGGAATGACCGAGCGATGGTGACCTGGGCCCGGGCCTGAAGGATGCGCGTGGCCGCGATGCGAAGATCGTAGTTCTGCTCCAGGGCCGTGTCGATCAAAGCTTGAAGTTGTTCGTCCTGGAACAGCTTCCACCATTCCAGGTCGGCGAAGGCCCGCTGCTGGACGATCGCGGCCGGTGAAGGCCCTCGATAGGTGTTGGGAATGTTCAGGGGGGGACGCCGATAGTCGGGGCCCACCGTGCAGCCCGTGAGGGCGAGGGCGGTCAGCAGGCCGCAGAGCGTCCGTCGCATCAGTGCGATTCTCCGGGAAGGGGCCCGGTGCCGGCGGCGGCATGTCCGGGTGCGGGAACGGCAGCCCGTGGTGCGGCTCGCCGGCGCCGGCCCAGCCCTTCGACGAACGCGAAATTGCCGGGGATGATGAACACGCCCAGCGCCGTGGCGATCAACATGCCCCAGAACACCCCGGTGCCCATCACATTCTGGGCGCCCGCTCCCGCCCCGCTGGCCAGCATCAGCGGGACCACCCCCAGGATGAACGCGAACGCGGTCATCAAGATCGGCCGGAAGCGCAGGCGGGCCGATTCGAGCGCGGATTCCTCGAGGGAGGCGCCCTCCTCGTGCTTCGCCTTGGCGAATTCCACGATGAGGATGGCGTTCTTGGCGGCCAGACCGATGAGCATCACCAGGCCGATCTGCACGTAGACGTTGTTGTCGTAGCCCATCAACCAGACGCCGAAGAAGGCGCCCAGGGCCACCAGCGGCGAACCCAGGAGCACCGCCCAGGGCAGCCGCCAGCTCTCGTACATCGCGGCCAGCAAGAGGAACACGCAGACGATGGCCATGATGAACGTGGGCGCGGCGGGCGGGGCGATCGTCTCCTGATAGGACAGCGAGGCGTAGGCGAAGCCCATTTCCTTCGGCATGGTTTCCGCGAAGACCTGCTCGAGGGCGGCCAGTGCCTGGCCGGACGTGTAGCCTCGGGCGGGGGCGCCCTGGATTTCCACGGAGCGTAGCAGGTTGAACCGAGTGGTGAGCTCGGTGCCGGCGATGCGCTTGATGGTGACCAGGGTGGACAGTGGAACCATGGAGTTGGTGGTCTTCGAGCGGACGTAGATCCGGCCGATGTCGTCCGCCTTCAGGCGGGCTTCCGCATCGGCTTGCACGTAGACCCGGTACAACCGACCGAAGCGGTTGAAGTCGTTGACGAACGCGCCGCCCAGCGCGGTCGACATCGCCTGGAACACCTCGTTGACGGGGACGCCCAGCGTGCGGGCCTTCTCCCGGTCGAGTTCCACCTTGACCTGGGGATAGCTGGGGTCGAACGAGGTGAAGACGGTGCCCAGCTCCGGCCGGGCCCGGCCGGCGGCGAGAAATTTCCCGCTCAGTTCCCCGAGCTGCTGGACCGTCATGGAGCCGCTGCGATCCTGGATGAGAAAGTTGAATCCCGAGGCGGCGCCGAACCCGGCCAGGGTCGGGATGTTGAACGGGAAGATGACCGCGTCCGGGATGGCCGCGAACTGCTGCGCCAGCCCCGCCATGATACCCTTCACATGCAGGGCCTCACCCGTCCGCTCCTCCCACGGCTTCAACCGCGCGAACAGCGACCCGTAGTTCGGCTGATACGTGTTGGTGACCGCGCCGTATCCGCCGATCGTCTGGAAGGAGTCGATCCCCTCGGTCTTGGCCAGGATGTCTTCCACTTTCTTGAGCACCTCGCTCGTGCGCGCGAGCGAGGCACCGGGCGGAAGCTGCACGTTGACGCCCAAGATGCCCTGGTCCTCGTCCGGGATGAACCCCGCCGGGAGCGCCGTGCCGAGGAGTCCGGCCCCCACCGCCACCACAGCGACGATCGCGATCGTGAGGAACGAGCGGCGCACGAGCAGGCGCGACACGCCCACGTAACCCGACGTGGTGACGTCGAAGACCTTGTTGAAGCCGCGGAAGAACGCGCCCAGGGGGCCCCGCATGGGGCGCGGCGGCTTGAGGAGCATGGCGCAGAGCGCGGGCGTCAGCGATAGCGCGTTGAACGCCGACAGCAGCACCGAGATGGCGATGGTCAGGGCGAACTGCTTGTACATGCTTCCGACCAGCCCCCCCAGAAGGGCCACCGGGACGAACACCGCCGACAGGATCAAAGCGATCCCGATGACCGGGGCCGAGACCTCCTCCATGGCCCTGATGGTGGCCTCTCTGGGACCCATCCCGTGCTCGAGGTGGTGGATGACCGCCTCCACCACCACGATGGCGTCGTCCACGACGATGCCGATGGCCAGCACGAGGCCGAACATGGAAAGCGTGTTGACGGAGAAGCCGAGGACGGGAAAGAAGATGAACGTGCCGATGAGCGAGACCGGGATGGTGATCAGCGGGATGATCGTTGCCCGGAAGTTCTGGAGGAAGATGAAGACCACCAGCGTCACCAGGATCAGCGCCTCGACGAACGTCTTGAGGATCTCGTGGATCGAGGCCTCGACGGCAGGGGTGGTGTCGTAGACGATCTTGTAGTCCACGTCGGGCGGAAAGAGCCCCTTGGCCCGCTCCATGGTCGCGTAGATCGACTCGGCCGCCTTGAGCTGATTGGCGCCCGGCAAGAGGTAGACCGCCATCGCCCCCGCCGGCTTGCCGTTCAGCCGCCCGAAGGAGTTGTAGTCCTGCGAACCGAGATCGGCCCGCCCGATGTCCTTGATCCGGACCACGGCCCCGGTAGCCGCCTGGCGCACGATGATGTTCTCGAACTCGGCCGCGGTGACCAGGCGTCCCGGGGCGCTCACCGTCTCCGTGAACGCCTGGGTCGGGGGGGTGGGCGCGCCGCCGATCTTCCCCGCGGGCGCCTGGAGATTCTGCTCCTTGATGGCCGCGATGACATCGGCCGGAGTCAAGCCCAGCTTGGCCAGCTTGTCGGGCTGGATCCAGATCCGCATGCCGTAATCGGTCCCGCCGAAGAGGTCCACCTGCGCGATCCCGGGAATCCGCAGAAGCTGGTCGCGCAGATTGATGCCGGCGTAGTTGATCAGGAAGTTGGCGTCGTACGAGTCGTGGGGCGAGTAGACCGAGATCAACATCAGGATGCTGGGGCTCTGCTTCTTGACCGTGACGCCCTGCTGGATGACCTCCTGAGGCAGGCGCGCCTGCGCCGACGAGACCCGGTTCTGCGTGAGGACGTTGGCGATGTCCTGGTCCGTCCCCACTTCGAAGTTGACGTCGAGCAGCATCCGTCCGTCGCTGGTGTTCGACGACTTCACGTAGATGAGGCGATCGACGCCATTGACCTCCTGCTCGATCGGGGTGGCCACCGACTGCTCCACCGCCTCGGCGGAGGCACCGGGGTAGGTGGCGGTCACACGGATGTTCGGGGGGGCGAGAAACGGGTACTGCTCGATCGACAGGCCTTTGATGGTGACGACACCCAGCAGGACGGTGAGGATCGAGATGACGATGGCAACGATCGGTCGCCGGATGAAGAAGTTGGCCATGGCCTACTTGCCCCCGACCTTACCGGCCGGCTTCGGCCCGGCCGGCTGGGGCGCCGGCTGACTGCTGCCGGTGGTGGTCGGGGCCACCTTCATTCCGGGGCGGGCCTTCTGAATTCCTTCGACGATCACGCGCTCGCCCGGCTTGACCCCGGCGGTCACGATCAGATTGTCGCCGACGCTCTCGGCCGGGGTAATCGTCCGCTGGGCCACCATGTTGTCCTCTCCCACCACGAGCACGCTCTGCTGTCCCTGGACTTCCACGACCGCGCGCTGGGGAACGAGGATGGCGTTGGGCCGCTCCTCTGCGGCCACCAGGGCGCGGCCGAACTGACCGGGGCGCACCAGCATGTCGGGGTTGGGGAACTCGGCGATGAGCGAGAGGGTTCCGGTGGCCAGGTCGACGGCACGGTCGGCGATGATGACCCGCCCTTTGTGCGGGAAGGTGGTCCCATCGGCCAGGACCAGCTCGATGGCCGTGTCGGGCCGCGACTGCCCCTTCTTTTGCGACGCCACGAAGCGCAGGTAGTCGGCCTCGCTCACGCTGAGGAAGACACGGAGCGGATCCAGGCGCGACACCGTCGCCAGCAGGGTGGCCTCGCCCCGTCCCACGAGATTGCCGGGGGCGACCTCGCGCTTGCCGATGAGCCCGTTGATCGGAGAGCGGATGATGCAGTAGCTGATGTTCAGCTCGGCCTGGTCGATGGTGGCCTTCGCGGCCTCGACGGCGGCTTCCGCCTGCTCGATGGCGCTCTTCCGGTTCACGCGGACCGTCTCGAGCGCCGCCTTCTTGGCCTGCACATCGGCCCGGGCTCCCTGCTGATTGGCGAGGGCATTGTCGTAGTCCTGCTGAGGGACCGCTCGCTGCTCGGCCAGGGGCCTCAGCCGCTTGACGTCGGTGTCCGTCTTGCCGAGCTGGGCGAGGGCCACGTCGAGATTGGCCTTGGCCGTTTCGACGGTCGCCTGCTCCGTGGCGAACGCGAGGTCGGCCTGGGCCTTGGCCAGCTGGGCTCGGCCCTGCTGCAGCTGGGCCTCGAACTCCCGCTTGTCCAGCGTGAACAGCAGCTGGTCCTTCTTGACCTGGGTACCTTCCGTGAAGTGCTGCTGCTGCAGGAAGGCCTGGAGGCGCGCGCGGATCTCGACGGTGTCCTGGGCGTCGGTGCGGGCCACCAGCTCGGTACGGATCGGCACCGTCCGCTGGACCACCTCGGCGACCACGACAGCCGGCGGCGGCGGCGCCGACTTCTTGTCGGCGGCGCTCTTCCCCTCGCCGCAACCGACGAGCAGACCAGCCGCGAGAAGGGCCCCTAGACCGGCCCCGGTCAGATATGGCCGATGACCGCTCGGCCAATGGCAAATTTTCATGTGTTCCGTCCCTTCAGGGTGAGCAGAGTGCGGCCGAACGATTATACAGGTGGCGCGTAGAGCTCCCGCACGCGCGCCGTGTGACCGGGCCCGTGCCCCGAACGGCCGCCGGCCAGAAGGCGGAAGCCAGGAGGTCGACATTTCATCATCATCCGATGCGCCGACTTTCGGGCGGCGCCGTCAGCGGCGCCCGACGTACACGCTCACGAGCCGGGCGATCAACACGGCGAGATAGAGCTGTCCCGCGAGCGCCTCGAACATCGCCACTCCGCGCGACACCTCACGGGCGGGAACCACGTCACCGTAACCCACCGTGGCCAGCGTGACGAAGCTGAAGTATATCGCGGTGGACGGGGTCAGCGGCGCCCCCGTCGATGCCGCGTAGGAACCGGGCCAGATATCCTCGACGCTCCAGTGGATCGCACCAAAGAAAAGGCCGGTCAGCAGATACGCGCTCAACGCCGCGTACATCTGTTCTGCCCCGACCTCGCGCGCGTGCAGGTAAACCGGATCGCGGTCGCGGCCGCGATGAGAGCGAGCAGGGCCCAGAGCGCGTAGGAGAGGGCGCCGATCCGGCGATGGGTTGACATCTCCAGGCCCAGGACGGCCACGAGGCCCAGGACGGCCAGGACCCACCCGCGGCGTGTGCGGATTCCCACGGCGGCCGCGACGAGGTTCAACCACAGAAACAGGTCCAGCGCATGGCCTCGGGGTCGGATCACAGCCATCAGGGGGTTCACCACGAAGGTCAGCAGCAGCAGGTAGAAAAGGAAGGTGTACCGGCGCTCGCCGTAGGCCGAGGCGATGCGACGGAGAACGCCGCCACGCGCCATCCCGTTCAGGGCCGTGCTGTCGGCACGAAGAGGTAGAGGATGCCGAGGATCACATACACGGCGAGGAGCTGGAGCCCTTTGAACCAGTCCGAACGGCCGTCACTGGAGGCCGGCACCGCGATCAAGGCCGAGAGCACCACGGTCACCACGAGTCCATTGGCGAAGGCCAGGTCCATGGGATGAGGCCCCACGGCGTAACTGGCCAGCACCAGCAGCGGTGAGACGAACAACGCGATCTGAACGCTCGAGCTCATCGCGATCGACAACGACAGATCGATGCGATTCTTGAGGGCGGCCTTCACGGCGGTGATCCATTCGGCGGCGGCGGCCAGCACCGCGACCACGAAGACGCCGACGAAGGCATCGCTCAGCCCGAGCTCCCCGGCGGCCGGTTCGACGGCGCCGACCAGGATCTCGCTCATCCAGGCGATCAACCCGGTGGCGGACGCGAGGACGACCACCGCCCGCCCGACGGTCCACGTCGGGGCAAGGTCCCCATGTTCGGCGGCGTGCCCGGCGAAGAGAGCCCGGTGGGTGATGAGCGTAAACACGAGGTTGGCCGCATACACGGCGAGCAACGCGATCGAGATGGCGACGCTCAGCGGCCCCAGCCCCGCCGGGTCGAGGTTCTCGGCGCCCCGGTAGGCGGCGGGCAGGATGAGCGCGATGGTGGCGATGATGAGCAGCGTCGCCTGTGACCGTCCGCCGGCGGGATTGAAATGCTGCTCGCGGTGCCGCAGGCCACCCGCGAACATCGAGAGCCCGAGCACGAACAGCATGTTCCCCACGATCGCCCCGACCAGCGATGCCTTCACCAATCCGTAGAGCCCCGCCCGGAGCGCCGAGAAAGCGATGATGAGCTCGGCGGCGTTCCCGAAGGTGGCGTTCAGGAGTCCGCCCACGCCGGCGCCGGTATGTTCGGCCAGACTCTCGGTCGCGCGGCTCATCCAGCTGGCCAGGGGAATGATGGCGATCGCGGAAGCGGCGAAGACGAGCAGGTGGCGGTCGGGAGAAAACTGTTCGAGGGCGACCGCCAGGGGGACGAAAGGCAGCAGCCAGTTCACTGGTCTACGCCGCTACCGTCGTGGTGGAGAGGCCTACCCTGCACCGATCGCACCGTCTCTCGCCAGACGTGGCCGGCGTGGGGCGCCGAGGAACCCGACGTCGCCGCGATCACGTGCTGCGGCGCGCTGCTCTGACGCGGACCTCGCTCTGAGCGGGCCTGGGCGTGCTCGTGACGGCGCTTCCCCCCGCTGCACGCGAATGGGACAGCCCCGGTCATGTGAAGTCCGCTTCGGTGAACTGGAGCTTGAACCCACGGACTCGGGGGTCGATCTCGATCTGCCGGCGCCACGTCACTCGGGGCAGGGTGCCGGGGGCCGCGCCGGTCGGGCGCGCCACCAGGCGACGATCGGACACTTCTCTGTCAGGGAGGTTGCGGCGGCACGACAATGGCTCCTGAAGCAGGCTAGATCTTCTTCCACGTGCTGTCCGGGTTGAACTCCTTCATGGAGAGAGCGATGGCGGCGGTCCTCGGCCCGAGGTCCTTCTGGTACACGACGCCGTCGTGATTGACGATGAAGGTCATCACGCCGGACACGCCGTACTGCGCGGGATAGGCGACTAGCGCGAAGCCTCCCAGCATCCGGCCGTGCGCCATGTAGTCGTAGGCGCCGCCGTCCGGCACGATGGGAATTGGGAACGGAAAGTCATTTCGGCCCACGACGAGGACGATCTTCCCGCCACCGGCCTCCAGCTTGTGCTGGGCGTCGTACTCGGCCACGAAGCGATCGCGCCGCTGCCGGTCGGCCACCGGATCTCCGGAGGAGACGAGGTTCCTGCCCTCGTCACCGAGGATGGCCAGCAGCGCCTTTTGATCGCCGGATCGCAGCGCGGCGACCAGGGCGCCGGCGGCCTCCTCCGCCGTGGCGAAACGCCGGTGCGCAGTCGCGGCGGACGCGGGAGCGCCCCATCCGACGGCGACGATCACGGTCACGACGACCGCCGCGACGACACGCCGCCCGACGCGGCTCATCGGCGACCTCCTCGACCGCCCCCGCCTCGTCCGCCTCCGCCCCGCGCCCCTCCGCCGCCGCCACCGCCGCCTCGCCCGCCAGCGCTGATCTCGCCGCCGCCCGCACGGGCGCCCCCGCCTCCTCTACTTGCGCCCATACTCTCTCGACTGGCCTGCCCCCGGCTGCTGGAGCCCCTGATATCACCGCCGGAGCCCATCCCCTGAAACGCGCCGGCGTCTCGCCCTCCACCGCCGCGCCCTTGCCCGCCGCCCGGCCCTTGCCCGCGGCCGCCGTCAAACGACCCTCCGCCGCCGCGCGACAGGTCTTGGCGCCCCTGCTCGGCGCGGCCGCGGAACGCCTCGCGCGACTGGGTCGCCTGGGGGTTGGACGCGCGGTTGTAGCGCTGCTGCGTGCTCTGATCCCGATACTGGACGCCCCGGCGATTCTCCGGGTTGTGCTGCCACTGCGATCGGTTCCCCGACTGACGCTCCTGGACACGGGCGGTGCGGTTGTTCGCGACCTCAGTGCGGTTCACGTTCCTCGAGAAGTTCGTGTTCCGGTTGACGTCCACGTCCACGTTGCCGCCGCCCCAGTTGCAGTTGCCCCACACCACCGCGCCCACCGCCATCCCGATGCCGAAGGGGAGAGTGCGGCCGTGCCGAACGCGTAGCCCGGCGGGTAGGGATAGTAGGGCGGGTAGGCCGGATACGGCCACGCCCCGTAGACCACCGTGGGGTTGTAGGTCGGCACGTAGACGACGTCGGGATTGGACGGCTCGATCTTGATGACCGTGGGGGGTTGCTGCTGGACCACCGCGGCCTGCTGGGCCGTGGTCGCCGCCGCCGCGGCGGCGGGCTCGACGGTCACGGTCTGCTCGGGGCTGCTCTTGAGGTTGCCCTGGGCCTGCGCGCGCGCGCAGGCGCTGGACGGCATCCAGCAGCGCCTTCTCGTTGGCCAGGAACGCGTCGCCGAGCTTCTGCGTCCAGTCGAGCTTCTCGTTCATGAGATCCAGTACCTGGGGAAACGAGACGAGGGACTTGACGCTGTCGTCCCAGGTCTGCTCCTTGAGCTTCTCGTTGAGCGGATCGCCCTTGAGATTGGGGTTGGCCTTGAGGAAGCGCGCGGCCTGGACGACCTCCAGCGGGTAGGTCGAGGCCATCAGCACCTGCGCCAGCAGGGGATCCGGGTACAGCGCGATCGGAGCCGCCACCTGCTCGAGCTGTTCCGGGGTGAAGGCGGCCTCCGACCCGGCCGGCGGAGGGGGCGGCGGCGGGGCTGTCTGGGCGGTCGCAGGGAGGGGGCCGGCCATCGCCAGCACCAGCAGCCATGCCAGAAGCCTGGTTCTCTTCATCATCGCGATCATGGTGGTTCCTCCCTTGTCGCCACGTCGCCGATGGTCAGCGCAACGGCGTTCGACGGCGGCCCACGCACAGCGGACGGTTCCCGACCGCGGACAGCATGGTATACCGACGCGCTGGTCCTGGCGCTCTACTGCCCGCGCCGCGCCCGCCGCGCCCTGCTCGACGCGCTCCGATGGTTCGAGGCGCGCTCGGGCGCAACGCCCTCGACGCCACCCTACCCCCACGAGGATCATGCGGCGCGCCTGCTGGATGGTGGCCGGATCCGGACCGAACCACTTGGCCGGCGGATAGGACTTGGGCGACGGACAGGCGGGACTTCCTTGCTACTCGACGGCGAGAAAGTCTCGAATCTCTTGCTGCTTCTGCGCCACGACCTTGGCAGCGGCAGTGACCAACAGCTGCCGGTCGCACTCCGACGGCAGTCTGAAGCGCGTGGGGATCTCCGCGATGCGCTCCTGTACCGCCTCGACCGAGGCCATGGGCGGCCTCTCCCCGCGACACGCCTCGGGCAGATCGGTGAGATCGGCCCTCCACTTCGCATCGGTGTGCCGGATCACGACAACCCGCGCGGCCCGCGCGTCGGGAAAGACGCCCTCGAACTGCAGGCTCTTAAAGAACAGCTGCTGATACGCCGTGGCCCGTTCCTCCATGATGCTGGGAATCCGGGAAAAATCATAAGTGAAGAGGCTGAAGGGCTCAGCCCGGACGGTCAGGCGGCGGGCTCCCACCGAGAACGGGTACGAGCTGTCGAAGGAGATGATCAGCGCGCGCCGAGATTTCCTCGCCTGGAGCTTTTTCAGGAAGGCGAAGAGAATGGACTCCACGCCCTGGTTCTCGTAGAGGCCCCCGTCGCCCGTGTGCCAGTACTCCTCCTCGTCGCCGACCCGGAACGTGATGGGGCCGATGAGCGGAGGAAAGGACGCTGAGCCGGCGACCGCGGCCGCCAGCCGTATGGCACAGGGGTCCAGGTGCAGATCCTGGACGGGGAGCAACGTTTCCCAGCGCTGCATGAGATTGGCGGAGATCTCAGCGGCGACCCCGCGCCGAGCCAGGGACTCTCGCAGCGCGTGGAAGAAATCGTACTGCATAGAGTCCCGCGGCAAGGTGGTGAAGACGAGGCGCCGGCCGTTGTTGAAGAGGGTGGTGTTGACGATCAGACGCGGACTATCTCCCTGAACCTCGCGCTCGGCCACTCCCTGGAAGCGGATCTCGCCAAGCACGCGCTCGGTGAGGACCTCGGCCAGGGATCGTGCGGCCAGCGAGGAGTTGAGCCATCGAAAGGTGCTTAACTGGCGGCGGATCATCGCGCCCTCGATGTCCTGCTCAACGGCTTCTGGAAGCGGGCGAAGAACGCCCGATAGTCATCGCTCAGCGCGTCCTGGGCCGTGAGAACCGGAATCGCATGCGGAGGTTTCCGGCTCGCGTAATAGGCCGCGGCCACGCTTCCCCCGGATACGCTCGATATGTAGCCGGCCCACTCGAGCAGGGAACCGCCACCTGGAACGCGCACCCGGCCGAGCGCCTCCAGGCCGGCGGCCGCGAAGAGGGCGGCCCGACTGCCTCCGCCCGAGAGAGCCACCCCGACGAGCAAGTCCGAATCGGGACCCGGACTACGCCGCGGGCCGGCGGCGGTGCGACGGCGGAAACGTGTGCGATTGCCGGGCGCGGCCTGGCCGCTCCTGAGGGTCAGCACGGTCGAGAGCCGGAGCCTGGTGCGAGGCGCTCAGGACGGCAGGTGAGCTCCCGATGCTCGCTCGGTCCGCGTGGACGAGGCGCTGGTGCAGGCCGACGATCCGTTCGCCCGGAGCGGGTCCGACGCCCGCCTCAGCCGGCGGTCGCGCGGCGCCAGCGCTCGTGGTCCTGGCGGAGTATCGCGATTGCCTCGTCGCCGGAGTCCACGCAGCGCGGGATGTCCATGTCGTTGCCGCTGGCCAGCGGCGGGTCGGTGGAGAGCATGGCGGAGCGCGCCCACTCGACGAGGCCAGGCCACATCCGGCCCACCAGGATCAGCGGGACGCCGCGCAGGTGCCCCACCTGGAGCAGTTGCCAGATCAGCAGGGTCTCGAGCACGGTGCCGATCCCGCCCGGCGCCACCACGAACGCATCGGAGGTGAGCACGAACTGGTGCAGGCGCGTGAAGAATGTCCGGTGCTCGAAGGCCATGCCGACGAAGCTGTTGACGTCCTGCTCGAAGGGAAGATCGACCCGGATGCCCACGGAGCTCGCCTGCCCCCCGCTGAGGGCGGCCCCCTCGTTGGCGGCCTGCATCAGGCCGGGGCCGCCGCCTGTGATGATGTCGCAGCCGAGCTCGGCCAGCGCGTGCGCGACCCGCTTCGTCTCCTCGTAGCCGAAGGTCCCGGGGTGGATCCGCGCCGAGCCGAAGATGGTGACCCGGTAGCGGTCGCGTCGCGACGGCTTGAGGCGCGTCAGATTGTTGACGACGTCCCACAATCCGAGCACGGAGTCCACCAGTACCTGCTTGACCGCGTCCTCATCTGACAGGATGACGCTGCCGTTGGCCCCTCGCTCGTGCCCCGCGCTACGGTCCATGACCTGTCTCTCCCGCCTCGCTCGGATCTCGATCGTCTCGCCGAGGTTTGGACACCGGGCTCGGATCCCGTGCTCGGTCTCGATGCGCTGACCGAGCGCCCGCCGGGCGCGGTCCTCGCCGTGCGCCAGGATCAGCTGCGGCCGCGAGGACGCCATGCTTCGAACCAGCGCACGAGGTCGTCCTGGCCGGCGTGGGCGCTGAACCCACCGAGGGTGTGGACCGAGGCTCTCACCGCGACCTTCTCACCGAAGATGGTGACCATCTTCTCACCGTCCACGAGGCGCCGGCCGAGCGAGCCCGGAGACTGCGGCCTGTGCGTCCGCGATAGTGAGGATCGAGTGCAGCAGCCCGATATGAGAGAACGCCTGGGGAAAGTTGCCCAGCATGCGCCGACCGACGGGGTCATACTCCTCGCTGAGCAGACCAACGTCGTTCTGAAGCGCTCGGAGCTGCTCCAGGTTGCGCTCCGCCTCGTCAAGCCGTCCCGCGAGTGCCAGAGCGCTGACCAGCCAGAACGAGCAGATGAGGAACGCCCCCTCCCCCCCGGCCAACCCGTCCACCCCACCCTCGGTGGCGTACCGCCAGACGAACGGACGGGAAGAGAGCTCTCGCTGGATCGCATCGATCGTGGCCAGCACCCGGGGGTCCCGTGGTGGGAGGAAGCCGCTGAGGGGGATGAGTAGGAGGCTGGCGTCCAGCCCCGATGCCCCGTAATACTGCACGAACGAGTTGCGCTTCCCGTCGAAGCCCCGCGCGCAGACGTCGGCGTGGATCTCATCACGCACCCGGCGCCAACGCTCCAGTGGCGCCGCGCGGCCGGTGGCCTCTGCCACCCTGATCGCGCGGTCGACGGCGGTCCAGGCGGCGACCTTGGAGTAGGTGAAGTGCTGTCGCGCGCCGCGAACCTCCCAGATTCCCTCGTCCGGCTCGCGCCAACGACGCTCCACGATATCGATCACCGCGGGGAGGTCGATGCCCGGCGATCGAGTAAGATCGCCGCGTGCGGGGAGACCGGCCTGCCATGCTCTGTACAGGACCGCGAGGATTTCGCCGAAGATGTCGAGCTGGAACTGCTCGCTGGCAGCATTGCCGATGCGGACCGGCCTAGAGCCCTCGTACCCCGGGAGCCAGGGCAACTCGAGCTCGGTCAGCCGGTGCTCGCCCCCCACGCCGTACATGAGCTGCAGCTGACCCGGATCGCCGGCGATGGCCCGCAAGAGCCAGGCTCGCCACGCCAGGGCCTCGTCCATGTAGCCGGTTCGGACGAGCGGCGCCAGAGTGAACGCGCCGTCGCGCAGCCAGCAGTAGCGATAGTCCCAGTTCCTCTCGCCGCCGATCTCTTCCGGCAGCGACGTGGTGACCGCCGCCACGATCGCGCCTGTCGGCGAATACGTGAGTGCCTTCAACGTGATCAGCGACCGAAGCACGTCGTCCCGGTACGGGCCCTGGTACTGGCAGCGTCCCGACCAGTCCTGCCACCACGCCTCGGTACGAGCCACCAGGTCGAGCGGATCGACTGGCTCCGGCACGGGGAGATGGGAGGGATACCATACGAGGTGAAACGGCACGCGCTCGCCGTGGGAGACGGTGAACGCCGCCGAGGCTGTCGCATGGCCGTCACGCAGGCTCACGGGGGTGCGCAGGCAGACGGCGTCCGGCCCCGCGACGGCGAACACGCCCTGGTCGGTGCGGCCGAGGGCGGGGACGAGGCGGCCGTAATCGAACCGGGGGGCCAGGCGCATCTCCATCGCGACGCGCCCCCGGATACCTTCGACCACTCGAACGACATCGGCCTGCTCGTCGCGTGGTGGCATGCAATCCACCAGCCGTACGGCTCCGTCGTCAGTCTCGAAGACGGTCTCGAGGACGAGCGTGCCCGGCCGGTACCGGCGCTCGACGCGCCGCACCTCGCTAGCCGGCGCGATCTGCCAGTACCCGTTGGCGTCCGTGCCGAGGAGGGCGGCGAAGTACGCCGGCGAGTCGAATCGCGGAGCGCACAACCAGTCGATTGAACCGTTCTTGCCGGCGAGGGCGGCCGACTCCGTGTCGCCGATGATCGCGTAATCTTCGATGCGCAAGGCCACGGCGCGAGATCCCCCGTTACCGGCACGGGCCCACGCTGCGGGGTCGAGGTGCCGTCGCGATCGTACACGATCGAGCCGCGAGGGGTCGAGCGCGGAGCCGTCGCCGGCCCCCACGGCGCAGACCATGCAGCACATCGACGGCGAACACCCGGCGGAGCAGTGCCGCCCAGTCCGGCCGCGCCGGGCGAGCCAGCCCAGCGGCCGCCAACACAGCTCCGAGGTTCCCCGTCACGGCCGCCGAGGCCTGGGCGCTTCGGGCCTCGACCGGGCGCGGCACGATCAGGGAGCGGCAGGCTGCCCGGGGCGCCAGGACACCGTGATAGCGCAGCAGATGGGGCCGCGGCGCGGGCACGAGCACGGCCAGCTTCTGGAGCAGCTGTGATAGGGCTCGCCGAAGCTGGTCGAGACGGTGGCGCCCAGGCCGATGTGCCGGGTGGAGGCCCTCAGCACGGAGATGAGGGTGGTCGGTTCGAACCGGCACAGGAAGGACGGATGATCGCCGGGGTCCATGACGAGGCCGTCGGAGACGAAGAGCAGGTCGAACTTCCCGCGCTCGGCCTGGCGGGCAATCTCCTAGATGAGCGCGAGGTCGTTGTTGCTGGTCGCCGCGCCCTCCTATCGCCAGCACGCGGAGTGGTTGCCGGTGCCGAGAACGAACACCCCGAAGTTCATCTCGCGCCGCGCCGCACACATGGAGATCACTCCTGTCCAGGATTCAGCACCGTGCCTGGGTCTCGCGCGACAACGCTACCACGGGCCCACCCTCCACTCCGTCAGCGCTGGCGGGTGGCCTCCTGGACCAACTCGTCGCGCAGTCCCTCGGGGCCCCGGGTCTGGAAGGCATCCCCCAGGGCGCGCGGCAGCGCCGGGCTCAAGGTCCCCCGGAGTCTCACGTAGATGGCGGTCGACTCTCCCGCGCCGAGCAGCACCAGATCGTCGATGGTCGTCTGACCCTCCCGCACGAGGATGAGCACCGAGCGCCCGGGCTCGCGCGTCCGCACGACCGGCTCCCAGCCTCGAATCGCCATCCTGGTGAAGTCGAGCGGCGCGCCCCGGGCGCTCGGCGGGGGGACGTCGTAGAAGGCGAGCTCGAAGCCCGTGAGACCGCCGAGCGGCAAGGTACTCGCTCCGGGGCCCAGCGCCGACCGGATGATCCGCATGGCGACCCGGCCGAGCTGCATCTCGAACACGCGCTGTGGATCCTGCCCGGTCTGGGCGGCGATCTCCTGGCGCACGAGCGCGGGGCTGAACGAGGTCGCGCAGCCCGCGACCGCCGGCCCAACGACCAGCGCGAGCAGGAGCGCCACCCATCGTGCGGTGGCCAGTCTCGTCGTCGCCCGGAAGGTCCCCTCGGTCACAGTGCGGCGTCGCCCAGGAAGATGCGCTTCACCTCGGGTGACTGCAGCAGCTCGGCCGACGGCCCCTGAGGATCGTGCGGCCCGATTCGAGGATGTAGCCGCGATCGGCCAGGCAGAGGGCCAGCTCCACGTTCTGCTCGACGAAGACCACGCCGATTCCCCTCCTCGTCCCGGATGCGCCGCACGAGGGCCGATCTCCGCCACCACGTGGGGGGCCAGCCCGAGGAAGGGCTCATCGGCGCGATGCGGGCGCGCCCGCGGGTTGTGGGCGCCAAGCAGCACGTTGTCGAGCACGGTCAGGAAGGGAAAGAGCTGCCGCCGCTCGAGCACGTGCGCGATGCCACGGCTCGCCGCCCGGTGCGCGGGCAGCCCGTCGAGGCGCTCGCCGAGGAACGCGATGCGCCCCGCCCGTGGCAAGAGCAATCGGGAGATCGTGTTCATGAGGGTCGACTTGCCCGCCCCGTTGGCGCCCAGCACGCAGACGATCTCTCTCGCTTCCACGCGCAGCTCGGCCCCCCTACAGTACCTGGAAATCGCCATAGGCGATGTCGATTCCGTCGACGGTCAGCAGGAACGGCGCGCTCGACGCGGCGGACGGCGAGCCGCTCATGGCACGTAGACCTGCCGGAGGTAGGCCTCCACCACGCGGGGATCGCGGGCCACGGCGTCGGGCGTGCCGTGATGACCTCGCCGAGCTGCAGGGCCACGATGCGCTGGGCCACCGCGGTGATCACCCGCATGTTGTGCTCAATGACCAGGAGGGTCACGCCGCCCGCGTGCACGTCGCGTGAGCATAGGAAGTCCAAAGGCCCTGCACCTCGCGCCGCGCGCGCCAGTCAGGCGCCCGGCGGGTGAGGTCGTGTGAGGACCGTCCGTGGCGCCGACATCCGGGAGCTGGCGATGACAACCTTGCCCTCTGGCCCGGGAAATCGTGCGAGGGCGGAGGGCGAGCGAGGGGGCCTGGCAGACGACGGCGAGCGGTCCCAGGGCGCGGGGGGCGAGGGGCGACCGAGTCGGGGCGATGCTGTGAACCGGCCACCGCCGGCGGCGACCGCGGCGGTTGGCTGGCTCCGGCCGGGTCGGCGAGCCGCAGCCGCGCGAGCAGGGGGAGCAGCGTCTCGGGTCGCGTGGGCCCCCACCGCGCGGACCATGCAGCACATCGACGGCGAACACCCGGCGGAGCAGCGCCGCCCAGTCCGACCGCGCCGGGCAAGCCAGCCCAGCGGCCGCCAACACAGCTCTGAGGTTCCCCGTCACGGCCGCCGAGGCCTGCGCGCTTCGGGCCTCGACCGGGCGCGGCACGATCAGGGAGCGGCAGGCTGCCCGCGGGTGCGCGAGCTCGTACAGCAGCTGGCCGCCGGAGCTCAGCGGACACGCGTGCGTGAGGAGCTTCCCATTCGACGGCGCCAACCGTAGCGACAGACGCAGCTACGGCCAGGGGCAACGTGATCGCCTCCGACTGCCAGATCGACTTCAACCCTGGCGGCACATACTGCTCGCGAGCCGCACGGTGGCCGGCCGCGCCGGGTGTTCGCCGTATATGTCGTCCGGTGCTCACGCTGCGGTGGCCGCCGACACCGGGCTGGCCCCCCGGCGGAGCGCAGCTGAACCCGAGAAGCGGGCGGGAATCGGCATGAAGGGGTCAAGGCGACCACGTCGAGATTGGTGTAGACTCGCCGCGGCAATCGTGACGTGAGTCGACGATGTCTTCGACGTCGCCCGGGCAGTTGAAGAGCGTGCCGGAATCCGGTGGCGTGTCGGCCACGCACGCGTTGCGAGCTGCTCGACACAACTCTCTCGTGCAAGGAGGTCACGGACTCATGCGGATGACAAGGCGGCTGATGGTCCTGGCGGTCATGTTGCCCGGTCTGATGGCCGGATGCGCCGAGCGTACGGCTGCGCCGGTGGCGACGGGCGCCGGGGCTCAGGGGGACACGACGGGGAAGGTCAGGCTCGAGAGCACGTCCATCGCGCTGGGCGTTGGCGTCAGCTGGGGTGACGGGACTCTCGAGTACCGCGGCAGGGCGTACAAATTCTCCATCAAAGGGCTAAACCTGCTCGATCTTGGCGTCTCCAAGGTGACGGCGAGGGGGGAAGTGTCCAAGCTCAACAAGCTCGAGGACTTTTCGGGAAACTACGTGGCAGCGGCCGCCGGGGCCGTAGTGGGCGGCGGGGCCGGCGCGGCAGCGATGCGCAACCAAAACGGCGTTGAGTTAGTCGTGACAGCCACGGCTCAGGGTGTCAGGTTCGCCATCCCGGCCGGCGGCGTCGACATCAAGCTCGCGCAATAAGGGCCGCGGTCCTCGGTCGGCCCGGCCACGACGTGCGTGGCCGGGCCCGGACACTCGCTGACTCGTTGGGATCGCCGGAGTTCATCTTATTGGCATTATTGGCCACTATGGACACCATTTGACACTAGTCTGGGCCTCTCAGGTGCTCGGCTCCCGCTGTTCCGACCGTTGGTGTCATGTGAGTACCAATGGTTCTGACACAGTCCCGCGAACCCGGAGCCGGCCGAGAGTCGGTCAGAGGAGATCCAGCTCGTAGTTGACGATGATGCGGAAGTCCTTGAGCAGGGTGGGACTGCCCCGGCTCACGTAGCCGTTGCGGAAGCGCAGCGAGAGGCCCTTGACCCCCGGCACGTTGTAGATGATGTCCAGATCGCCTTCCCGCGTCGTCGGCTGTGCGCGGCCGGTCGTGGGGTCGATCTGATCGTTGCCCTGGACGTAGGCCAGGTACACGGTCAGGCCGGGAATGCGGAATGGGAGCAGGCTGCCGCCGAAGTCGTACCTGAGGCCCACCCCGAACGCCTTCTCGTTCGCCCGGTCGAAGTCCGTGACGATCATGGACAGGTATCCAGGCCACGTGCCCCACGGGGAGGAAATCGAGGCGTCGGCGCCGGTGAAGTGCGCCGCCGTCGCCAGGGTCAGACCACGCCACACGACCCGAATGCCCGCTCCGACGTTCCACGTGGCGAAGTCGCCCACCAGCGCCTCCCCCACGCTGCGCTGGTCCGTATACTGAAGACCGAACTGCAGCTTGAGGTCCTCGCTGATCGGGTGCGTGTACTCGGCCTTGGCGAACGCCGTGTTGAACACGTCAAGGGCGTAGTAGTTTCCCGCGTAGATTGCGAGGTTCGCGCCCGGGGTGAGGCTCAGCGCGGTCAGGATCAGCCCCTTGTCACTGCCGGGCGCGTCGGCCTGGCTCGACATCGAGATGAAGTTGTTCGAGTCCCGCGGCTTGATGTTCGTGACGTACCCGACGTCGTACTGGGCCCAGTCGACGGTGCCGGACAAGGTGACCGCCTCGAACGTGTTCGGCAGCATCCGGTTGTCCTGGGGGTTCAGGTACCCTTCGTCGATCCGCAGGCGATATCCCTTCAGGAGCGCGTAGTCCTTGTACCGGAGCGCGCCCCAGGCTTCACCGAACACGCCGATCTCTCCCTGCCCGGACGTGAGAGTCAGGCTCCCCGGCCGGTCCGCGGGAGCATAGGCGGGCAGCGAGGTGTAGTACGTCGCGCCGATGGCGAAGGTGTCGAGGAGCCAGCCCGACGCGAAGTTGACCCACCCGCCGAGGGTCCAGGCCTCGCTGGCCGTGCCGTTGTCGTTTTGGCGGTTGAAGTAGAAGCTCCGCAACCGCACGTTCACGTCCATGTCGCGAAAGAACGGCGGAAGCTTTCCCAGGGCCTCCCGCAAACTCGGGAAGTTCGTCTCGAGGAGTCCCTGCTGGGGAGGGGGAAGCGGAGGAAGTGGCGCGTCGTTGGGTGACCGTACGAACTCGCCTTCCCCGCGCCAGGTGCGCGAGCCTGACCCGGTCGCTGGCGCCTGCTCGGCGCGCGTCGCCTCGGTCGCCGTCTGGGCCACGGCGGCGGACGGCGCGACGGCGATCATCGCCAGCGCGAGCGCCACTACGCGCCATGTTTCCGTCATTGCGGTCTCCTCGTGACGGGTCGTCTCTCGGGAGGTGCTGGCGTCTGCCTCGTCGACCGCACGAGCCCGGATCGTTCCTGAATCATCAGCCCTAACAGCCCGGGCAAAAGTCCGCTGGCGCGTTTTGGGCAGTGGGAAATCCGCAAAATTGGCCGATTTCTGAGAGGTCGGCATGGCGGCGACGGGCCCCTCAGACACTTTCACCACGGGCTGCTAGCGCGGGTTGCCCAGCAACGGCGCAATGAACAGCGCGGCGAGCGCGGTGATGACCAGGATGCCTACGAGATTCATCAAGAAGCCGGCCCTCATCATCTGCGGCAGCCGCACGAGCCCGGTTCCGAACACGATCGCGTTCGGCGGCGTTCCCACCGGCATCATATAGGCGCTGCTCGCGCCGAGCGTGCAGGCGAGGATCAGCACGTAGGGATTCATCCCGAGGACCGGCGCCAGGGCGGCCAGCACCGGCACCATGCTGGAGACCTGCGCCGTATTGGAGGTGAGCTCAGAGAGGAACACGGTCATGGCGGTGATCGCGAGCACCAGCAGGAGGGGGGGCAGTCCGGCCAGGCCCCGGCTCGCGTGCCCGATGAACGCCGACACGCCGTTCGCCTCGATGGCAGCGGCCAGCGTGAGCCCTCCTCTTGAAGAGCATCAGGACACCCCACGGGAGTCTCCTGGCTGTGTCCCAGTTCGCGGCGATGAAGCTGTCGCCCAGCCAGGCCAGGCCGAAGATGCCGAGGACCGCCACCACGCCGGCGCGCAAGGTCGACGTCTTCGGCACCTCGTCCACCGGGACCATCGTCGCCATCAGCATCACCGCGGCGACGGAGAGCATGACGATCTCGATCACGATCGGCATGGCGAGCGGAGTCTTGGCGCCGGGGAGCTCGCGCAGCGAGGGGAAGAAGCCGAAGAGCACGACCAGGGTCACGGCGATCAGAAAGAGGACCGCCGACAGCGTCGCCCCGGGCTTGAGTGGCGGTCGGTCCGCGGCAGCCTTGGGCGGAGGGATGGCGCCGGACGCAAGGCGCGCCTGGTACTCGGGGTCGTCCTTCAGATCCTTGCCGAGGAAGAACACCTCGTCCCACTTCTGCTGGGTGAGGAGCTGCCGCTCCTTCACCACGATGTCGTGCAGGCTCTTGCCCGTCACGTGCCCTTCGTGGACGATCTCCGCGCACTGCTTGTAGCCGAGCGACGGCTTGAGCGTCACGATGCCGAGGGAGTTGAGCACCATGTCGCGGGTGCGCTCGGCGTTCGCGGTGATGCCCTGGACGCAGTTCACTCTCAAGCTGGTGACCGCGCGCTCCATGGTCGCGATGGAGGCGAAGAGCGCGAAGGTGATCACCGGCTCCATGACGTTCAGCTGCAGCTGTCCGGCCGAGGCGGCCAGGGTGACGGTGAGGTCCAGCCCGATCACGAGGAAGCCGGTCTGGTTCACCACCTCCGGGATCACGGGGTCGACCTTGCCCGGCGTGATCGAGGAGCCCGGCTGCATCTGCGGCAGGTTCAGCTCGTTCAGCCCGCAGCGTGGACCCGAGGCCAGCATGCGGATGTCGTTGCAGATCTTGGTGAGATTGGCCGACGTGTGCTTGAGCACGCCGGACAGCAGCACGTAATCGCCGGTGTCCGAGGTGGCCTCGATCAGGTCCTCGGCCAGGCCGAACTCGATGCCGATGATGGCGGAGAGATGCTTCACCGCGAGCGCCGGGTAGCCGGGGGCCGCCGTCACCGTGGTGCCGATGGCGGTGGCGCCGAGGTTGACGCTCTGTAGAAGTCGCCGGACCTCGGCGATCCGCTTCACTTCCTCCCGATCGTCGTGTCCCAGCCGTGGAACTCGGCACGGCACTGCCGGCCTTTCGGCGATGGAGGTGCCTCCGGAAGACCCGGCGCGATTCAGTCGTGTTGCGAGCCGTCATGGAACCGGATGCCTGGACGGATCTTGAATGTGTAGCTCAGGCCGTCGCCCGGCGATCTTCCACTCGGTGGCCGCGTCGCCGATGACGTTCGGGTAACTGTAGGGACCGATCTGCAAGAGGGTGCTGTAGAGCGGGGCGACCGGTTGGAGGGTGGCAAAGGTGCTCTCTTGATGCGGGTCGAGGCTCGGCGCGTCGGCGCCAATGGCCGCGAGGAGTATGCCGCCTCGGCGCGGGGTCTCCGCCGCCTGGACAGGGGGTCCGATAGCCACGATCACCGAGACGACTAGGACGGCGAGAACAACGTCGGTGGAAAGCGTTCGGGGACGCTGAATTCCTGTCGCCATCAGAAACCCTCCCGCGGCTCTGGGACGTTGGGACAGGACAGGACGTCGAACTCGCTCCGGGGAACGGACACTCCGCCCTGCACAAGCCCGACGCGGGGGACGCGAGCAGGGCCGCGGCGCACCTGTCAACAGGCGGTTTTAGATCGTGGCGGTTGCCGCTCTCGGCTGGTGCCCGGGCTGGGGGGTTCGGCGAACCATCGGCGGAGCCTACGAGAGAGCGGCGTGCGCCTGCTCCGCAACCTCGCCGAACCAGGCGATCCTGTCGCGCAGGCTCACGACATCTCCGATCACGACCAGCACGGGGGGCTCGAGGGCGACCTCGTCGAGCTGACGCGATACGCTCGCGAGCGTTCCCTCGACCACGGTCTGCGTGGCCAGCGTTCCCTGGCTGATCACGGCCACGGGCGTGTCCGGGTCTCGCCCGTTCGCGCGCACCTCCCCAAAAATCCAGGACGGATTGCGCGTGGGCATCACGATCACGAGGGTATCCACGGCCGTGCTCAGCGCGGCCCAGGCGACCCGGCTCGTCAGCTTCTCGGGATCCTCCGAACCGGTCACGACCGCGAATGACGAGGCAAGCCCACGGTGCGTCAGCGGGATGCCGGCGTACGCGGGTACGCTGACCGCGGATGACACCCCCGGCACGATCGCGAAGCGGATGCCGGCGTTGGCGAGCGCCAATGCCTCCTCGCCGCCGCGCCCGAACACGAAGGGATCTCCGCCTTTGAGGCGCACGACAGATCGCCCCAGCCGCGCATGGCCAATCAGCAGGCGATTGATGGTCGCTTGCGACACTCCGCCCGGACCGGGGCTTTTCCCAACGAAGATCTTGACGGCATCCGGCCGCGCCTCGTCGAGGAGCGCGCGGCTCACCAGTCGGTCGTGGATGACGACGTCGGCGTCGCGCAGCAGCATCAGGCCTCGGACGGTCATGAGTCCGGGGTCCCCGGGCCCCGCTCCCACGAGGTAGACGACGCCCCTGTCCTCGGTCATCCCGCCAGCCTCGTGGCCAACAGCCTGGCGGCTTCCCCGGTGCGTCCTTCGGCCACCAGGGCTCGAAGGCGATCGTCGATGGCCGCCTGCCACCGGTGCGGCGACACCGCGGCCCCGTGCCGGCGAGCTCGCGCGCGCACCTCGGCCACCACCTCCACCAGTTGCGCGTAGCTCCTCGGCAGCGCACGCTCCAGCTCGTCGCGCACGGCCCGCGCCAGGGCCGGACTCGCCCCCCCGGTCGACACCGCCACGGTCAGGCGGCCCCGGCGGAGGATGGCAGGCAGGATGAAGTCGCAGTGCTGCGGATCATCGGCGGAATTCACCAGCACGCCCGCCCGGCGGGCGTCGCGATGCACACGCGCCGTCACCCGCGCATTACCAGTGGCCACGAGCGCTAGAGCGCGCCCGGCTAAATCTCGCGCCTGGTAGTTTCGGGCGACGTGTCGGCAGCGCCCGCGCCGGATAGACTGGCGGAGGCGCTCGGTCACGACGGGACTGACCACGGTCACGTCGGCCTCACTGGCCAGGAGCCCCTCCACCTTGCCTTCGGCCACCCGCCCGCCTCCAACGACGACACAGGACTGCCCTCGCAGATCCAGAAATATCGGGTACGGTGCACGTAGGCCCTCCGGCGGTCCGACGCCGCCCACGCTTGGACCCGTCGCGCCTGTGCCCGATGGATGAGACACGAGTCGAGCCACCCCTCGGGTTCCCCCGGTCAGAGGCCGTGCTCAACCGGCTCGGCCTCAGCCCCGGCGGGCGCGCCCCGGTTCACCTCGTGACCCGTGAGGACCGCAGCGAGCGCTTCGTTCGAGTGACGGGCGCAGAACTGTCGGAAGTTTTCGCCGGGACCCCGATCAGCAAGGTACGCGCGCAGCAGTCGTTCGACGGCCGCCGGTACGTCGGCGGCCGGGATCCTGACGCCGGTGGGCCGAGCGAAGCTGCGGTGACGTCCGACCGCGCCTCCTACCGAGAACTGGTAGGCGTCGACCATCTGGCCATCGACCTTGGTCTTCTTGCCGTCGAGTCCGAGGTCGGCAATCCAGTGCTGACCGCAGCTGTTGGGGCAGCCGGTCACGTTGATCTTCAGGTGCTGGTCGAAGCCCGGCAGTCGGGTCTCGAGGTCATCCACCAGCCATCGGGCAAAGCCCTTCGTCTCGGTCAGGGCCAGCTTGCAGAATTCCGTGCCCGTGCAGGCCACGGTTCCGCGCAGGAATGGGGAGCCGCCAACGGCGAGGCCCGCGGCGCCGAGCGTCCGTTCGAGTGCGCTCTCGCTCCCCCGGGGAACGTTGAGGATCAAGAGATTCTGCATGACCGTCGTTCGGAGCGTTCCGTTCCCGAATCGCTCGGCGGCCGAGGCGGCCGCTCGGATCTGCGCGGCGGTCATCCGCCCACGGGGGATCGCCAGTCCTGCGTACACGTGGTCTGGCTGCTTCTGCGCGTGGAACCCCACGTGATCGCGGTAGACGTCGTCGGGCGCCTCCTCGGGCACGGCGCGCCCCAGGCTCGCGCCCAGCCGCCGCTCCAGCTCTTCCAGGAATGTCGCCGCCGTCCAGCCATGGCGCATGAAGAGATACTTCAGCCGCGCCTTCTCGCGGTTCTCGCGGAGCACGTCGCTATCGCGGAAGATCGCGGACACCGCGGCCAGCACATCGAGCGCCTGATCCCATCGGACGAATGCGTCCAGCCGCTCGCCGAAATGGGGTTCGGTCGACAAGCCGCCCACCACTCGAATGGAGAACCCGACCTCGCCGTGCGACGGATGGCGGATGGCGGTCAGTCCGACATCGTTGATCTCGGGATAGGTGCACCACACGGGGCACCCGCTGATCGAGGTCTTGTACTTGCGAGGGAGGTTGTAGAAATCCGAGTTGCCGTTCAGGAGATCGGTCGCTTCGCGGACGAGGTCGGACGCGTCGGCGATCTCCTCGGCATCGATGCCCGCCACCGGGCAACCGGTCACATTGCGGGTCACATCACCGCATGTGCCGACCGTTGTGATGCCGACCTGCTCGAGTCGTCGAATGAGTTCGGGCAGCGCCTCGATGGTGATCCAGTGGAGCTGGAAGTTTTGCCTCACGGTGATGTCGGCCACGCCGCGCCCGTAGCGCTCGGCCAGATCGGCGATCGTCCGGGATTGATCGGAGCTGACAAAGCCATTGGGTACGCGGACCCGGACCATGAAGTAGGGGACGGCCTTTCCCTCCCCGCCTTTGCCTCCCACGGCGCCGATGCCATCGCCCTGCGAGTAGATCCCCCACCAACGAAAATAAGTGCTCCACTCCGCCGGAATCGAGTCG
This sequence comes from Candidatus Methylomirabilota bacterium, assembly GCA_046726415.1. Taxonomy (GTDB): domain Bacteria; phylum Methylomirabilota; class Methylomirabilia; order Rokubacteriales; family CSP1-6; genus CAVWFS01. Next base: position 8,210 of record JBKPAK010000262.1, on the reverse strand, counting down.
AATCCCTGTCGCGCGAAGCGCTCGATCTCCGAGAATGCAGTCCACGGGTTGAGGGCGAGCTTCAGCCGCTCCGCGCGCTGTGCTTTCGTCTCCTTGGTCGTTTCCTGCATGTCGTTGCCTCCAGAACGAAGCGGGGCCAGGAGCTTTCAGCAGGCACCCTCGGCTGTCCCATCGAGCGACAAACTGAGCGCCAGCCGCGCCCGGCCCACTTCATGGTTCGGCGTTCAGCGAAAGGTACCATTCTCGATCGGGTATCGCAATATGGCCGGGAAACTTAACTAATTTAAGCTCTTAATTGAGTGAATCGGAGGCTGGTCGCCGGGCAGCCGGGAGTTTGGGAAACGCCGGCAGCCGGGAGTATAGGAACGCCGGGGTCTGAGGGGTGTGCGGAGGTTGCGGCGCCTAGCCCGATCTCGGCTGCCGCCACCTGCGGGGTCCGGGCGGCCGATCGCCCGGACCCCGCTCGTTAGCGACTCGGCTGCGGGCTCGGCGGCTGGTCAGTCGCGCGCGGGCTAGCCGCGGGTGCCTGTTCCAGTAAGGCCTCCTGGACGGTCACCACGATGGTCTGTCCGTCGCGTCCGACCATGACTGATTGCCACGGCACGAGGACGGTCTTGGTGCCGACGCCGAGGACTCCGCCCAGCGCAATCGCCACCGAGTTGATCTTGCCCTGCACTGGTTCAATCATGAGGCTCTTCACGGAACCGATCTCCCTGCCATCGGTGTTCCGCACCTTGCTGCCCACGAGGGATTCTGAGGTGATTTCTACGCCTCGCAGGGCCGGCGCGGGCGCAGCCGGCGTCTGTTGCGAGTAGGCGGTGGACACCCAGAGTCCGGCGATCGCGATCATCGCGGTGAGTTGCTTAGTTCTCCACATCACTCGATCCTCCTTCTCGCTCGTTGCTCACGGACTAATTCCCGCAGCGGGCTCTAGGGCCGCGCGCTCTGTCGCGTCATTGTGCGAACAACTCATGACTCCCTTGTCGGCAGTTGGCCCGGGATCAATCAACCGAGTCCATCGAGGTTTCGCCTCTATCGAGGTTTCGCCGCGAAGTGCGCCCGCCGGTTACGCGCCCAACAGTTTTCGCTTGACTCCGAGCACGCGGGGCGCTCCTTGCCGTAGCTGATCAAGGTGATGCGTTCCCCGCTCACGCCACGCGCCACGAGGTAGTTGCGAGCCGCCTGCGCCCGGCGCTGCCCGAGGGCCAAGTTGTATTCGGGCGTACCGCGCTCGTCGCAGTGGCCCTCGATGAGGATGAGCGCCGTGCCGTTCGCCCTCATCCATTCGAGGTTCGACGCCATGACTCGCTCCGCCTCGCCGCGGATCTCGTAGCCATCGAAATCGAAGAGGACGTCGCGCAACTCGCGGACCTCCCTGAATTCACCGGGGGCCGGGCGCCGTTCCCCCGTGGGCGGTGTGGAGCTAACACCGGTGCCGGGCGCATCCCCTCCCGGGATGCGAGGAATGCCCTGCCCCTCAGGAGTCGGTGTCGGTTCCTCGGTGGGCGCCGTCTCAGCCGGCGCCGTTGACTGCGGCGTCGCCACCGCGATTCGCGCGGTCGGCTGCGTCCTGACGGGATCCTTGGCGCAGGCGGATGTCACCACGACGCCCATCACCGCCAGCACGAGGGCATTCCCCCCTAGGCCATACAGCATGGTTCGATTCCCCTCTCGGCAGAATGATTCCTAGCCCTCCTCCTCACTGCGCAACTTCGGTGCCACCCAGCCCTATGATCGTGACCCCGTACCGCTCCGCGATGGGTGCGAAGTATCGAAGAGCGATGCCATGGAGCATCACCTGAGCCTTGATGCCGGCGTGGGCGTAGCCAAGAAGTCGGTGTCGCCGTCGATGGAAACTCGTCCTGGGCCGAATGCCACGGCATCCGCCTCGATACTCGAAGGATTACGTGCGCTCCCGGGACCTGATGTTCCAGATGTTGCGGGCCCGAATATTTGCATCGCTCAGATTGAGGGGTGTAAATTCCGCGTCGTCGACATACGTGATGGTAGCTTCGTTGATCCTTAACTCGCCGACCTTGGATAGATGGCCTGGAGCGCCTCTTGCCACCCCGCCTCGATCGGGCGGAAGTGCGCCCGGTCGACGTATAAGGTGGGCCGGTCGACTGACAGGTTCGCCACCAGACGTCCGAAGAGGAGAGCCTCCCACTCGACGCTGGCACTGAGCTTCGGTATCTCAAGCACCGGCGGCTGGGGGTTGGCATCTGGATCAGAATCAGGTCTTGGAGATCGAGCGAAAGAAGCCGAGGGATGGAACGTCTGCGGAACGCCACCGCGGCCTCCTCGCGGCTCAGCCTTGCAAAGAATTCCGTCCGCGCGAGAACGGCCAGCACCGGTAGGAGGCCGACAGCCGAGGGCTGACCCACTTCCCGCATGCCCGAACGAGGGGGTGATTCTGACCCAGCAAGGCCACGCCGGCAATCACGAACGGAATGCCGGGAATGATCGGCAGCACGACACCGAGCACTCCAAAAATCAGCAGCAGCATGCCGCAGAGCGCGCGGAGGCGCGGCCAGCCCGCAGACTGGCTTACCACTGGAACGGCGGCAGGGGCAGTAGCAGATCCCCCTGACTGGCAGTTTCTTCAAAGCGCGGGCGCGCGATGTTCACTACTTGGTCGCTTTCTTGGCTTCTTTCCGACTGCGCTGCTTCATCACCGTGCGCGCGGCTATTTCCTTGGCCCGCCGTCCGTGCCCAGACTTCTGAGCCGACGCTTTGATCTTCCGATACTGGCGCTGCTGCTTTGCCGTGACGCCTTTGAGCGGCATGTGAGTCCCTCCCAGTTCGTCTTCAGTGCGAGAGTGACCAGCAGCCTCCGTGCCAACCTTGAAAGAAAATTGTGGTCCACACCACGGCGATTGAATCGACGGCATGTCAGTTGCGCCCGCACTCTGGCAGGAGGCAGCGCCCAATGGTGCAGATTGGTTACAAGCTTACGCTGGAAGAGCGGTCGCTGACCGCCGTCACGTCTCCGCGTGACGCGGCCTGCGTCGCGGATCACTGCAGCTCCCCGAGTAGGCGATCGCGAGGCTGAGCATGCACAACGCAACCGGAATCTTTCAGGCTCGGCCCGACGCCGCGCGGGCTGTCGAAGCGCTCCGCGCCGCCGGCTTCAGCGACGAGGACGTCAATCTACTTACCCCAGGGTCTGATCCATCGACCGTGCCGGCGACAGATGGGGAGCAGCCCGGCCTTGGTCGCGTGATCGGAGGCGTTGCCGGGGGCGCAACGGGTGCCGCGGTGGGAGTCCAGATGCTGGCCGCCGCCGCCACCGGCATGGTGCCAGGCGTAGGTCCGGTCCTCGCGGTGGGGGCTGTGGCGGCTCTCCTGGCTGGAATCGGGGGCGCCGCCGCGGGCCACGCGATCGAAACGACCCTTACCGAGGGGCTTCCGAAGGACGAGCTATACCTCTACGAAGAGGCGCTGCGCCAAGGCCGGACCGTGGTGATTGTCCTGACCCCCGATGCCCAGCGCGCCGAACGCGCCCGGCGGATCCTGCAGGAGGCCGGTGCGGAATCGCTCGACGCGGCACGCGAGGAGTGGTGGGTCGGCCTACGCGACATCGACGCGCTCGCATCCGGCGATCCTGCGCTCTTTGCGAAGGAGGAGAGTGTCCTTCGCCGCGGTTTCGAGATGGCCGTGCGCCTGCGCGGACAGTCATTCGAGGAGAGCGAGCAGCACTGCCGCCAGCGCGATCCCGACGTGTACCATCACGCGGCGTATCGGCGTGGCTTCGATCGCGGCCGTGAGTACTCCCAGCGGCGCTTGATGCCAGGCGAGAGATAGGGCGCTGGTCCGGGCACGGCCTCACAGCCATCGAGACGGGGCTCCGTCGCGCCCCGCCTGATCGTAGGGAGACGAGACCGACGTCTAGAAGCCGCGCCCCTTCATGCAGTCGCGGTAGGCTCGCTCGTAGGCGATATTGTCCCGGCCGGCGAGATCCATCCCGAGCAACGATTGATCGCGAGGGCCCGTGGTGGCGCTCGGCGCCACAGACGGCGACGTCGATGTTCCCGGCATGGACGCATCCGGGGTGGATGGACCTGGCATGGACGAGCCGGGCGTCGGTGTGGTGGGCGGCATCTGGCTCGCGCCGATTCCCCCGGCCCGGGGCAGGGCTGAATCGGAGCCACTTCTAGTTCCCACGCCCACCCGAGCCTCCGCGACGCGGTTACACGAGTCGAAGTCCGCCGGGGTGGGAGCTTTGGTTTGGGCAGCCGCAAGACCGCAGACACCCAGAAGGCCTGCAACAGCGACGCTCGCACCGAATACCGTCAATTTGCGCGTTCGCATGTTACTCCTCCTCGTGGGTCTAATGGGCTCACCCTCGACGACTTTCAAGTCCGGTGCCCTCGAATGGAGCCCGGAGGTGGCCCACCGGCATCGAAGCTGCACGACCGGAGAATATGAACGCGACAGCCACGATCGAATCGACTGACAAGGGGCTCGAGTTTTACGTCACCGCGCTCTGCGCCTTGCAGAAGGCACAGGTCGACTTCCTGGTGGGGGGCGCCTGGGCCTACGAGCGCTATACCGGCATTGCCCGGGACACCAAGGACCTGGACGTCTTCGTGCGGCCGACGGACCAGGCGCGAGCACTGGCGAGTCTCGCCGCGGCCGGGTATCGAACCGAGCTGAGCTTCCCCCACTGGCTGGGCAAAGCCTTCTGCGGCGACAACGTACTCGATGTCATCTTCAGCTCCGGCAACGGCGTGGCCGCCGTGGACGATCTGTGGTTCGAGCACGCCATCGATGCGGAGCTCTTACAAATGCCGGTCAGGTTGAATCCGGTGGAGGAAATGATCTGGTCGAAATCGTTCATCATGGAGCGCGAGCGGTTCGATGGCGCCGACGTGGCACATCTGATTCGCGCGCAGGGCCACCGACTGGACTGGGACAGACTCCTGCGCCGCTTCGGTCGCCATTGGCGGGTGCTCCTCAGCCATCTCGTCCTGTTCGGCTTCGTCTATCCCGGCCACCGCGCCATCGTACCCGCCCGCGTGATGGATGCGCTGATTGGCCGTCTGGAGTTGGAGCGCCAGCCGGCCTCCTCCGCGCGGCTCCTGTGCCAGGGCACGTTGCTGTCGCGCGAACAGTACCTGCCGGATATCTCCGAGCATGGCTACGAAGACGCACGGCTCGTGCCCCGCGGCGCTCTCACGGCCGACCAGGTACGCCTCTGGACCGCGGCCATCAACGGCGCTGGAATTCCTCCTGAAGTGCCACCCGAGAACCATGCGAATCGCGGCGATCGCTGATCTGCATTGCACGAAGAACTCGGCGGGGACGTTTCAGCCCCTGGTCGCCGCGCTGCCCGAGCGCGCCGACGTGCTCGTGCTGTGCGGTGATCTGACCGACTATGGGCTGCCCGAGGAGGCCCGCGTGTTGGCCAAGGAGTTGACGAGCGTGCGCATCCCAATCCTCGGTGTGCTCGGCAATCACGACGTCGAGGCAGGAAAGGCCGAGGAGATCGTGGCCATTCTCCGCGACGCCGGGGTCGACGTGCTCGACGGCGACGCGCGAGAAATAGCCGGCGTGGGATTCGTGGGGGTGAAGGGATTCGCGGGTGGTTTCGGATCACACGCGCTCGGTCCCTGGGGCGAGGAGACGATCAAGCGCTTCGTTCACGAGGCGCTCGACGAGGCGCTGAAGCTCGAGACCGCCCTGGCGCGCCTGCGCACCGCCCAGCGGGTGGCTCTGCTGCACTACTCGCCCATCCGCGCCACGGTGGAGGGAGAACCGCTGGAGATCTTGGCATTTCTTGGGTCCAGCCGCCTCGAGGAACCGCTCAGCCGGTACCCGGTCGATGCGGTATTTCACGGCCATGCTCACCGCGGCCAGCTCGAGGGGCGCACAAGCGGCGATGTCCCGGTCTACAACGTGGCCATGCCGCTTTTAACGGCACACTTTCCTGGGCAACCGCCCATACGTTTTACCGAGATCCCCGTGAGCCCGCGCCAGGAAGTGAGTCGCGACTCATTGCCTGGCAGGTCCCTTGCTCCTTCAGCAACCTGAACTTCGAATCGCCAAAGGAGGTTTTGCCATGCTCCTGAGAACCAGCGCCGTTGCCATCGCGCTCAGCCTCACCATGGTGGCTGTCGCGACGGCCCAACCCTCGACACCGTCGCTGGACGCGCGCGGCACGGTGGTCAACCTGGACGCGCCGTACAACGTGGTCGTCTTGGAGGACGGCCGCATGTACCGCATGACTCCGAACACCGTGCTCCTCGTCGATAACCAGCCCGTTCCGCTCAGCGCCGTCCGGCCGGGATCCGTCGTGGTGCTCCGCTCGGCCGAGGCAGTGACCCTGCGCAACGGACAATACGTCGTTGCCGCTCCGGCGGCCCCTGCGCCAGTCGCGGTCTCACCTGCGCCTTCTCCTCCCGCTGTGGTCGCCGCCCCGGCGGCACCCACGGTAGTGGCGCCTGCGCCCGTCGCGGTGACGGCCGTGAAGCGGACGATCTACGGCCGCGTCACTGACGTCGATCGCGATGGGGAGGTCAAGATCAAGACCGACACCGGTTCGTTCGAAGTTCGGCTCACTCCTGACACCGTGAGGCAGATTCGCAAGGGCGATACGGTGGTCATCGACACCACGTTCGCACCTCCCGGCACTCAGGTTCGCTAGCTCCCCGCCTGGTTGGAGGGGCTCCTGGCCCCTCCAACCCCTGCACGCGTGTACAGTCCGAGATCCGACGAGCCGCGCCTTGTCAAATCCACACTTCACTTAGCGTATTGAAGAAAGAGCCCACCGAAAAATCGTCCGATCAAGGGAAACTTTTGAGTCGGTGGCAGCCATTTTGCTGAAGCGGCAACTACTTCATTGCGAGGGCGGCCGACCACGACAAACGCCTGGGCTATCATTCTTGCTGGGGGTGACGGCATCCGCCTTCGGTCCGTCACCGAGTCACTTACCGGCGACTCGCGTCCCAAGCAATTCTGCGCGCTGCTCGGCGATCAGCCCTTGCTCGACCAAACCCTCCGGCGTGCGGCGCTCAGTGTGCGATCGGACCATCACGTGGTCGTCGTAACCCAGCATCACGCACCCTACTGGGCGCCCCCAGCCCGCGCGCTGCCACGAACCCACCTCGTGGTCCAACCCGACAACCGAGGCACGGCGGTCGCGCTGCTCCTCGCATTCCACGCGATCGAGGAAATGGCGGGCGACGTTCCGGTGATCATCCTTCCTTCCGACCACGACGTGAGCGACGACAACGCCTTCATGGCCCACGTGGATGCGGCCCTCCGCTGGACATCGAAGTGCGCCGCCTCCCCGATCCTCCTCGGAGTCGACGCCTCATACGCCGAGACGGAATACGGCTGGATCGAGCCAGCCCGGCTTGCGAGCACGCCGCACGGCCCGATCCATCCAGTGCGCCGCTTCTGGGAGAAGCCGAATGCCGCCATTGCTCAAACCCTGTTGCGGCGCGGTTGTCTCTGGAATAGCATGGTAATGGTCGGCCGGGTGGGCGCCTTTCTGCGCATGACGCAGGCGACCATCCCCGATCTCCCCGCGATCCTGGAACCGCTCCGCTGGATCCGGCCCGGTCCCGCCCGCGAGCGACAGCTCGAGCGGATCTATGCCGACCTTCCCGTCCTCGGCTTCTCGGAGCGCGTGCTGGCCGCCAGGCCTGAATACTGTCTCGTCCATCGGGTCTCGGGCGTTCGCTGGACCGACCTCGGAAGCCCCGCCCGAGTGTTCGAGGTCCTAAGGCGCAGCGGTCGACATCTCCCACTGGTGAAGGCCGCACCGAGCTGCGCCCGCGAATCCATGGTGCCCGCCAGCATCGTGTGACCGATCTGACCGCGAAGGCAGTACATAGTCGGCCCAGAATCCGTGGCGTGTGCCACTTCACCGGGTCCCGCGGCTCAGAGCTTGATCAGGGCCAGCCCGGACGCTGGGTCGTGTTCACGGCGCAGGTGCGCCGGCGATTCGACAACGGTCATCTCGAGGGTCGGCCGCACGTGGCCCTCCAGGAGGTGTCCGCCGAAGGCGGTGCCATCGGCGGTGCCGACGACGACGTGTGCGTGCAGGGATGGGAGACCATCCTTGAGTGCTATGTCCCCCACCAGCGAGAGGACTTCGACCTGCTCGCGGACGGGAATCTTTCGGTACTGCTTGGTCTCCCAGTCGAAGTACCCGAGGACCACGTTTCGGAAGGCGCCGATGCCGGTGAGGTGAGCCGCGCTCA
>JBKPAK010000261.1:0-29289 GCA_046726415.1 Candidatus Methylomirabilota bacterium | reverse complement strand
GGCAGCCGGCCGCGCCGGGCGAAACTGCGCCGAAGTGGTTCTAGCGCGGCGTCGCCGCAGTGACGCCGGGCGCGTCGAGCCGAGCGTCACGGGGCATCTTCCCCGAGGCCATGTCGATGACCGCGGGCTCAGGCACGAGCTTGAACATCCCGCCCGTGCCCATGTCGACCAGGAAGCCGATGCCCCCGAAGAGGAGGTTCCCCCAAACCCAGCCGGACACGGATTGACCGAGCGTGATCTCGCGCTCCGGGAACCCATCGCCCTTGAAGAGCAACCGATAAACTTTGCTTCGACTCAACTCCACGGTCGTCGGCGTCGGTCGTGGCGCGCCCGCCGACTCCGGCTGTCCCGTGGACTTCTCGATCGCAAAGATCGTGACGTGAGCGCCGGGAGGCACGGAGTCGAGGTGCACCTTCTGGTTGGCGCCGTTCATGATCGAGGCGCAACCTGAAAGTAAAAGGGCGATCGCCAGCATCATTCGTGGCATGTGGACCCCCTCGGGGAAGAATGGAGACCATAGCATCGCGGAGGGCACTGTGGGTAGATGTCATCTTGGCACGGTTTGGCGAGCGGCGTGACGACGGGTTCTAGGTGGTCGCGCCTCCAGCCTCGGTGGCAGCGCCACGAGGCTGGTCACCACGCCACTCCCGGAACCGCACCAGCGACCTTCGGGGGTTGCCCGCCCGCTTTGACGCACCGGGCAAAGTGATACTCGGCCCAGAGGTTAACCGTCAGGTGGCCAGGCGGTCTCCCCACCCTCTCCTGATGCCTGGTGCGCTCGCTCTCACGATGTTGAGCCGGCCGGACGAGTGCGCTGAAGCCCCCTGGCCCCACGATCCTCGTGTGACAGCTCATCGCTCGGTGCGGGGGTTGGTCCTCGGGGCATCCGGCCCAGGCTCGTCCTCGATGTCGATCCGCCGACCTCGCGGGACCCCACGTGGCGCCGCAGGCATCGCGATCTCGAGCACCCCATCCTTGAACGTCGCCTTCGCGTGGTTGGCTTGTGCCTCCTCGGGCAATGGGATGACGCGATGGAAGCTGCCATACCTGCGCTCACTTCGGTACGGTTCCTCGCGTGCTTCTGCCTGATCTCGTCGGCGCTCGCCTGAGATCGTGACGGCGTTCTCGCGGATTTCCACGGTAATGTCTTCCTTCTTCAGACCGGGAAGATCGGCGCGGAGGATAAAGTGGTCGCCACGGCGGAGCACCTCGATGTCTGGGGCCCATGTGCCTTCCTGGAATCGCCCCCAAGGCCAGTCGCGTACTCGTCCGAAGCGCTCAAACAGGCGCTCCATCTCGTCTCCGAAGCGACGCATGAGGCCGGCGGGATCCGGCCAGCCCGTTTCCTGACGCTCTCGCTGTCCGCGCGTGCCCTGGTAGCCGCGCTCTTGGTCCGCCGGGTCACGATCCGCTCTGGACGCTGTCATGGTCGCCCTCCAGGCCGCTCCAAGCGCGGAGCCATGTTGAGATCTCCATCTGACCAGCAGCTCGCCGCCGCCTCCCGAGCCGGGTGTCTCCATCGGCCAGGTCAGCGTCTCGATCATCACCTCTTTGTCGACCGGTCCGTTCCACGATCTCCACCCCATACTCTTCCTGACGCCGTGGCGCGGCCACGAGTTGCCCTGCGATCGAGGTGACCCCCACTGCCCAGGAGGGTTTGGCCCAGGATGATCATGCCAACGTTGAGCCCCAGTCGCCGGAGGGCCTGCGCGTTGCGACTGCCTTAGCTCGTCATGGGCGACCTCGGGGGCCAAAGGTGCTTGTCGTTGGCCTTCTCGAGGCGACCGCGGGCCACTAAAACTCGCCGCCGCCACGCTCGCGGCGTTGATGCTGGCATCGTCGACGATGCCGACCCGTACTGGTTCCAGCGGCTGGATTGTTCACCGCCTGGATCAGCAGCGCCGCGCTTAAGCCGCAGGGCCTCCGGCGGGTCGAGTGGCAAGCCGGAGGACGCCCCGCACATTGCGGCTGGCGGGGCGGCGGCGGGCACGCCCCGCTTTGTTGCAACGACCGCCACTCCGATCTTCAGCGCGCTGAGGGGGACGCGCGCGCTGGCAGTGTGCAAGCCCGGGCATCAGGGCGAGCGCGAGTCGTGACCACGCGGATCGATGCGGCGGTCGCCCGCTTTCGCCCCGATGCTCCGGCTGCCGCCGCTCGCTGACCTACCGCCTAGGCGACCCGGCCGGGTGGCTCGACTTCACCCCGCCAGGCGCCCGTCTCTCGCCCGCGCGACTCGATGAAGGCCTTAAAGCGCTGGAGGTCACCCCTGACGCGCGCCGACACAACGCCAAGCGCGTCGCCCACGTTTTCCACGGCACCCTCGGGCTGGTAGTCGAGCTGCAGCATCGTCTTGCAGCGCGAGTCGCTCAGCCGGTGGAACGTCACGGCGCCGGCGTTATAGACGCCGCCCCGGCTCGTCCAGGCGATTCGCTCGTCAGGCCGCTGCTCGGTGATCTCCGCCTCCCACTCCTTGTCCCGTCCCGCGATCTCGGCCCGCCACAGCAGGTGCGTGTCGTCGAGCTGTCGGACTTCCTTCACGCCTTCCATGAACTTGGGGAACTCCTCGAACTGCGTCCATTGATTGTATGCCGTACGGCATGGCACGTCGATTTCAATCGACTGCTCGATAGTCGCCATCGTGGACACCTCCCTCCTCGTTTCTGCTCCAAGGGCTGCAAGCCCAATGCCTCCGTGTGCTGCGGATACGCGGTCTGGGCCGAGCAGGGGTCGCGGTGGCGGGCGCCGCCGCGGCTCCATCCAGGATTTGGTGGCCAGCGGCCCCCAAACGGGGCACGCCGTCCGTCGTCTCCGCTCCGTGCCGGTAGATGCGACCAAGTCCATTGGAAGCCTCTCGCCGCATGCCGGGGGTCGCCATGCGCGGGGATCGCCGTGAGGGCTCCAGACATCCCCGCCCCGGCGGAAGCGGGCGAGGCGTCCAGGTACGGACCCGGACCACTTGGGCGCGTGAAGACGAACATGGAAGGCTCGGCAATGCCGCGCCAGGCCGTGGGCATGTCGCTTGCTCCTCTGATGCGCACATGACCAGCCCCGAATGGGAGGACGGCAAATGAACAAAGACCAGGTCGCGGAACTGCTGTACCAGGCCCTGGAGACCGAGAAGGGCGGCGTGCAAGTATACGAGACCGCTGTGCAGTGCGCCGTGAACGAGAACCTGAAGGAAGAGTGGAACGAGTATCTCGAGCAGACCCGCAATCACGAGCAGATTCTCCTGGGTGTCCTCGACGAGCTCGGACTGGACCCGGGGAAGGAGACCCCCGGCCGAGAGGTCGTGCGCCACATCGGCGAGTCGCTGGTGGAGGCGATGGAGATGGCCAAGGAAAAGGGCAGCCCGGAAGCGGCCGAGCTGGTGGCCACCGAGTGCGTCGTCTTCGCGGAGACGAAGGATCACCTGAATTGGGAGCTCATCCACCAGGTGTCGGAGAAGTTGAAGGGTGCCGAGGCCAAGGCGCTCAAGGAAGCCTACCGCGAGGTCGAGGACCAGGAGGACGAGCACTTGTACCACACAACCGGCTGGTGCCGCGAGCTGTGGATCGAGTCGCTCGGCCTACCCGCCGTCCTGCCTCCGCCCGAGGAAAAGAAAGATGTCAAGACCGCCATCGGGGCGGCGCGGGCCAAGCAGGCGCGCAAGGCCACGAGAGGTAAGAAGTCCGGGTGAGCCAGCCACTCGCCCCTCGGCAGCGCACCGCGAGGGGCGAGACTCGTCTGGCTCCGTCCCGGCAAGCCCAGGCGAGGTCGCAGTGTCCGCCCCGATAGGGTGAAGGTGGAGCCCATGGCACTCGAGATCGGGTACCAGCTGTCGAGTGAAGAGCACGATGCCAACGCCCTGATCCGCTACGCGAGGATGGCGGAGCAGCACGGCTTCGCGTACGCGACGATTTCCGACCATTTTCATCCGTGGATTGATGCGCAGGGACAGAGTCCATTCGTGTGGAGCGTGATCGGCGCCATCTCGCAGGTCACCACCACCCTCCGACTGGGGACGTGGGTGACCTGTCCGACCATGCGCATCCATCCCGCGGTCATCGCTCACGCCTCGGCCACAGTCGCCACGATGCTGCCCGGACGCTTCTTCCTCGGAGTGGGGACCGGTGAGAACCTCAACGAGCATATCGTCGGTCAGGGCTGGCCGGAGACCGAGATCAGGCAGCTCCGCCTCGCGGAGGCCATCGAGGTCATCCGGCTGCTGTGGGAGGGCGGGAACAAGAGCCACCACGGCCGCTACTACACCGTCGAGAACGCCCGGCTCTACACGCGGCCCGACACGCCGCCGCCGCTCCTGGTGGCCGTCGGGGGGCCGCGAAGCGCCGAACTGGCGGCACGCCTCGGCGACGGCCTCATCAGTACAGACCCCGACCGCGAAATGGTCCGGCAGTTCGAGGCGGCGGGCGGGCGGGGCAAGCCCCGCTACGGCAGCGTCACGGTCTGCTGGGCTAAGGACGACGCCACCGCCCGCAAAACCGCCCATCGGATCTGGCCCACAGCGGCCCTGGAGAGCGCGCTCTCGTGGGAGCTGCCAACGCCGCAGCACTTCGAGGCCGCCGTCAAGCTGGTCACCGAGGACGCGGTCGCCAAGACCATCATCTGTGGGCCGGATCCCGAGCCGTACGTGCAGGCCCTCGAGAAGTGCCTCGAGGCCGGCTTCGATCACGTGGCCGTTCACCAGATCGGCCCAGATCAGGAAGGCTTCTTCGCCTTCTTCACGCGCGAAGTGCTGCCACGCGTAGCCAACCTCCCCGGGGCCGGCGAGGCGAAGGAGCGGCGCACCTCGCGACCGACGGCCAAGCGTCGACGTGCTGCCTGAGGGCACGCCGGAGCGTCGCCGCGCAATACTTCGTGAAACAGGGCGAGCGGACGCGGCCAGGACTGCCATGCACAGGCCAATTTGACTCACGACGTGGAAGTCACGACCGTAAGACGAGCCCGCGTGCTCCCATTCCTAGGAGAGGGCGCCCTTAGGAGAGGGCGCCCTGATGATAGGGCGCGGGGGTATCCCAACGATCTCTCGATGGTGTACTCGCCGGAGGTCAACCAGGCTCCGGCGGAGTCACATCTGCCGCGACGGCCCTCCTGGCTGCAGCTTCTACAAAGCCATGTACACAGGCGCATCGTGGGCTGGTGAGGTGCGCCGAACTCCGAATAAATTCCCCAATTCCAGCCATGCGCCTTCCCCCTCCCTGCTTGCGAAGGTTCGGCATACAGCTTGCTCGGTCACCCGTCGGTCCGGGACGGACCCGGATCGATGCGAGCCGCGCCAGCTTAGACCCAGGAATCGCGCTGCGGCAAACATCGGGCGGCCCCTCTAGCACTGGCGGGCCTGGTCGCACCCTCGCACCGGAGCCGAACGATGGCTGGCGTCAACTGTCCCATCTGTCTTCAGCCCTTACCCCGCGACGAGGCGGTGGCGTTCGTGGACAAGCAGCAACTGATTCACGTCAGCTGCTACCGTCCGCCCACGCCCCTGGTGGGAGCTTCCCCCACCCTGTCACCTCGGATGGCGCGCATGCGTCGCCCACGAGCGGTGAAGGAGAGGTTGCCCGAAGCTACGTGAGCGGTCAGCCGCTAGTGCGGCCACGCCGACACGAACTGGATGGCCTCGAGAACTGAATGGACGACGTCGCTCGGATCGGTGTCCCTGAGCCCACCGTCTTTGTGCCCGGACAGCGATCCTGAGGGGAGCTTCGGTATCAGCGTGAGTGGATCAGGAACAGATGTGTGGAGCGCCGTCGGCGCGCCGGCGGCCTGGCGGTCTGGGCCGGCTGTCAGGGCACCCCCGTCCTCGGGGCGCGGGTCGGGTTCTCGCCGAGCGGTTCTTGGTCACGGAGGTTTGGTGACACATGGCGTAAGAGGAGGAAAAGGAATGAAGCAGGTGGCCAGATACTTCCTTATGGGCGCTGCGCTTGTGGCGGCGGTGGGCGCCCCCAGCTCAGGATGGTCGGAGATCCTCGGGACCGGGTTGAGCGGGCTCGAAGAGGTCCCGGTCATCACGACGCGCGGGAGCGGGGCGTTCTTCGTACGTATCCATCCAGACGACGCCGGAATCGATTACGTGCTGGTCTATGAAGATCTGGAGGGAGGCACGGTCCTGCAGGCCCACATCCACTTGGGTCAGGTCGGCGTGGAGGCCCCGATCGTGATCCACCTCTGCGGCAGCGGGGGCAAGGCAGCATGCCCAGCGTCGCCAGGAAGTCTGTCTGGGACATTGACCGGTGCCGACGTGGTCGCCCTCCCGAGTCAGGCGGTCGCGGCAGGAGAAATAGGCGCGGTTGTGCGCGCGATCCGGGCCGGCAAGACGTACGCCAATGTCCACACGATCACGTACCCCTCAGGCGAAGTTCGAGGGCAGATCAAACATCATTGAATCGTAGGGGTCGCGAATATCTCTCCGCGTCCCTGCGCAGGGGCGGCACCCCCTGGGCCACGTCATGGGGGGCGACAATGTCGCGCTAGGGGCCTAGGCGCGCCGGGGGCAACGGAGGACACCGGCGAATGTGGTGGGCGGCATTGCGGCCCTGCCTGCTCTGGCGAACGGCGATGGTAACGTCGCCGTCGGCCACTTCGCCGGAAAAATCTCGGCGATAGCTCTAATTGCATCGGCCGTGCGGCTGGAGGGAGGCTGCCCGAGACCCAGCCGGGTCTGCCGACCCGCCACTGGCCCGCCCCGCGGGTCGCATGGATTCGCTTGGACCCACTCACCCGCCGCGCCGTCGAGTCGGCCGGTGAACGGGTCGGTGAAGCCGAAGCTGGTGTGAATGCCTGTTTGGGCTGAGCCTCGACGAGAATCGCCCATCGCGGTGGACGTCTCTCGTCGCAGTGGGACCGTATAGTTGCCCGTCATGACCCAGCATCCACGCTGGGGGCAGCGGCCCTACGTGCAGGATGGGGCAGCGGTCGGAGCAAGCACATGAGAGCAAGCCACGTACTGGTGGGATCCGAGACCATGAAGCCATCCTCATCTCGTCTTTACGCCGCGCGGCGACGGCGCCAATCGCTAGGGCAATTCGAGGGGCCGGCAACGGTCAGCAGGATTGTTGTGGGGTTGGCGATCCCAGACCGCGGCGGTCCCACGCGGTAGGCACATGGTTGTGCGCCTGCTGTCCTTCGCACTGCTGAGGAACTGAATCCCGTCATAGTCACCGTCGGGATCGAGACGGCCTCCTCGCGGCGAGCATAGTCGCTCGCGCTCGCGAACGGAGGCCACCGCAGGAGCGCGCACGCCGCGAGGGCATCCAGACCACCTCTGCTTTTGGCCGATCTCTACCATCGACCGCAGATGCTCGGGGGGAGGGCATAGACTGTTCCAGCGTCGGCAGCTGCTGAAGATCCGGCACGATACCGCATCGGAACGCGGATGCGAGGTTGGTCGTAGGTGGTGGATTGCGCCGTTCACCACACCAGTGGCCGGGCCGTCCGTTCTCGTCCGACTGGGATCGTCCGTGGCGGCAGACCGGAGGCGACCCGACGCACCTCAACGCGATCCGGTGGTCCGTGGGACGCGCCTGAGATCTCGGCCGCGCCCGGCAGCGTTGCGACAGGTTTGACCAATGGGAAACCAGACGGTGCGCTCGACGTCCTTACGACCGACAAGGCGTACGTTGCCGAGCGTCGGCTGGAGCGAATGGACTTCGAAAGCGGTCAGGCGCCACTCTCACAAGCACCCTCGTCGAATCGATGTCGAGGCCCGACTAGTCGATCAGCCGTCCGGCCAGGGTCACGTCGAGCGTGGCGGAGGTTCCGAACGCGTTCCGGTCCGCTCTGACGACGACGCCCATCGGCACGCCAAAGGGACCAACCGTGGTCCGCAGGCTCTGAGCAGCCGTAAATACGTTATCGCCGCCGAGGTCTGTACCCTGAGCGGCCACGACGAGGAAGTGCACGACCGGAATGTTGAGGTGAATAGCCGATACCCTCTGTCCGCTCGGCACCGTCGCTCTCGCCGAGACGTACTCGATGACAAGGCGTTTCCCGACCGGGATTGTGAAGACGGTGTTATCGACCTGATTGGCGGGGCTACTCACTCGGGAAAAGGCGTTGACCGGGGCGCCGGCTATGGCGACGGTCACGGGCAAGGGCGTGTTGGTGACGTGCACCGGCTGCGACGGCGGGGCGGCCGCCGATCCGCTGGCGACCACGAGCACGACGCCTATTGCTCCTCCCAGTGCCAGACGCTGCATCGTTTGTCTTTCCATGATTAGGTCCCTCGGGGTAGTAGCTGGTTTACACCGACCGCCAGACTCATAGCCAGGCACAGCACCGCCGCCAGCGCCACGTGGCCGCCTAAGGAGCACATGTCATTGTGCCGCTCGTCAATCGCCAATGCGGCCCTCGGCCACCTCCGATTCCCTATAGCATCGTTGGCGACGCTTCGCTCATGATGAGCACCTGGAATGGCAGCCGGGGCCTCGGCAAGTCCATGAGTCGCAGGCACTCCTCCCGCCCGATAAAGTCGGCCCACGAGCGTCTAGAGCGCGCCAGGACAGCCTACGTCCGGGCCGCCAAAGATAACTTCCTCGTCGGGCGCCCCGTCACAGCTTCTGAAAGAACTCCCTTCTGATCGCCCAGATCGATTCGACGCCGTCGTGGTGCCGTCCCCCGCCATGGCGCTTGACGAGCGGGCAGCCAAGCGCGCGCTCCAGACCATCGAGGCGGGCCAGGAGCGGCCCCAGACGCAGCGCGCAGCACTGGAGAAGGAGCTGGCCCAGGCCGAGGAGCAGATCGGCCACCCACTAGCCGCCGTGAAACGTGGAAAGGCTACGGATGTCTTGCGGGAGGCCTTGGAGACCGAGCGGCCGCGGAAACAGACGCTGGAGGCCCAACTGGCCGGCCCGGGCGCAAACCCGGTTCGCAACACCGACACCAAGCAGGTGATGCACGGACTCCGCGGGCGACTGAAGGACGTCCGTGCGCTGCTGGGACGGCATGTCCCGTAGACCCGCCAGATCCTCCGAAAACTGATCGTGGAGCGGCTACGGTGCGAGGCCCTCGACGACGGCGAAGGCGGGACTACAGCTTCAGCAGACAGGGCAGTTACGGCGCGATCCAGCCCCGAGCTGTTTGCGGCAACGAACGATGATGATCGAATCTGGACGCGGGAATTTCAACGAGTTGTGCCGGCGCGCTGAGACGCGGGTCCTGTTTCTCCCCCGCCGACAATCCGATCGCGCATCTGAGGCCCGCACGTGGCGCTGACTGTGGGTTGAGCGCTTGCCGAACTCAGAAATCGGGGTCGCCCGCCTGCCGGAAAGGTTGGCTTTCCGGCGATCGTTGCCACGCCCCCACGGGCGGGCGGCGGGGTCAAGGGTCGCCGGAAGCGATGAGCGCAGCGAGCTTGCCCTTGGTGCCGCCGTTCGCCCGCGACACCCATCGCCATCATCGATGCAGCGCTTCCTGTTCTCCGAGTACTCGGGTACCCTCGACGGGGTTCCGAATGCATCGCCCGCGAGGACGATTGATGCTCATCTGGCCGCGCGCATGGAACAGGCTGCGCGCCCGGGACACGGTGCTGATCGCGCCGGCGACGCTCCACCTGGTCGAAGGGTTCGTCGCCGTGAAGTCCCTTGGTCCGGTGCCGGTGAAGGGTCGCAGCGAACCCGTCGAGGTCTACGAGCTGTCCGGCATCGGTCCCGCGCGCAGGCGACTGCAGGCCGCGGCGCGGCGCGGGCTCACCCGGTTCGTGGGCCGGGACACCGAGATCGAGGTGCTCCGCCGATCGCTCGAGCGTGCCGGCCCGGGACACGGGCAAGTGGTCGCCATCGTGGGCGAGGCCGGCGTGGGGAAATCCCGCCTCGTCAGGGAGTTCACGCGGTCGCAGCGCACCGACGGTTGGCTGGTGCTCGAAAGGCGGGTCGGTTTCCTACGGGAGGACCACGCCGTACCTGCCCGTCATCGAGCTGCTGGTCGAGACCATCGGCGAGCGTCTCGCCGATGCTCCGCTCCAGATCGCCGCTCAGTACTACCTTGCCGCCGCCTCGCACCTCTCAGGCGACTATCGCGGGACCGAACATCGCTGCCGGCAACTGATGCAATCGCTACGCGGCCAACGAACCCGTGAGCGGTTCGGTCTCGTGGCGTCTCCGCCGTCTGGTCTCGTGCCCAGTTGGCGCGCGCCCTGGCCGAACGCGGCGTGTTCGACGAGGGAGACGCGCAGGGACGAGAGTCGATCCGGATCGCCGAAGCGCTCGATCACCCGTTCAGCGTCGTCGTGGGATGTCTCGAGCTCGCGTATCTCAAGACCATCAGGGGGGAACTGAGCCAGGCCGCCGGTCTCATCGAGCGTGCGCTCGCTCAGTGCCGCGAGTGGAACACCACGAGTCACACTCCGATCGCCACAGCGTCTCTGGGGCACGTGTACGCGTGGTCGGGACGCATCGAGGAGGGCCTCTCCTGCCTGCAGCAGGCGCTGACCGCCTATGAAGTCGCAGGGATCGTCGGGTTTCACCACTCGCTGAGCGTCGAGCAGCTCGCCGAGGCGTATCTGCTCGCGGACCAGGTCGAGAACGCCCGCGCCGGCGCCGACCGCGCCGTGATGCTCGCTCGCGGGCGCGGTGAACGCGGCTATGAGGCGTGGGCCCTCCGCCTCCTAGGCGACATCGCCTCGCATCATGCTCGCCCCGACGTGACGGCGGCCGCGGCTCACTATGGTGCCGCGATGACCCTGGCCTTCGAGCTCGACATGCGCCCGCTTGTGGCCCACTGCCACTTCGGCCTCGGCAGGCTCTACCGGCGGAGAAGTGACGCCGACCAGGCCCAGGAGTACGCGACATGGTCAACCGTTTCATGCAAACCGAGGTGGTGCCCGTCATGGACGAGTACGAGAAGCGCGGCGAGTTCCCGCGAGCGCTGATCAGCAAGGCCGGTGAAGCGGGTCGGTACGGCGCCGTGTTCCCCGAGTCCGTTGGCGGCACAAACCTGGGCTACTTCGCCGCGACGGTGATCCAGGAGGAGATGGCCCGCAACGACGTTCGCTTCGCGTCGTGCAACAACCAGCAGGGCTCTACGTGCCCCAGCTGCATCTACTTCGGCGGCACTCGGGCTGGCCAAGGAGAACCGGGTGTTCTGGCTGAAGTCCTACGCCGATCTCTTCTTCACCGGCGAGGGCTCCGCGAACGTGCAGAAGATTCTCATTGCCGAGGACGCCCTCGGCTACAAGATCGCGGATCGCCACCACGGCAAGACCGGCTCGCGCGACATCCGCCGGAACGACGTGGTGGCCGAGACGAATTGAACAGCGCCCGCTGAGGACGGCAGAGGAATCGAAGCGATGAGGAGCACGTCTCCAAGCGCCGTATACCTTGAAGTCACGCCTCTCAGTTCACCAGACGCCGCGCCGTCCACGGTGTCGGGACCGTCGGAGTACTCGCAGGAGTCAGGGGTCCAGGTCATCGCTCATTGGCCGCGCGCTTTGCGGTCCGCGATTCTTCCTCGTCACGTCCGGCCCCGCCGCTTGGCGGCCACGTCCACTTCCACGAGAAGATACTCACGTCATAGGTGGCGGCCCCGGCAGGTACGGTCACGTCGAAGTACACGCGATCCCCCGGCTGGATCGCGTTGGGACCCCACGCGATGACTTGGCCCGTCTGTGCTCCGGAGGAATCGTAACCGTTTACGAGGACGCTCACCTCTCGGACGGCGAACCCCCAGGTGTTGGTGATGTACCCTTCGATGAGGACGTCTCGATCCTGGCGAGTCACCTCCCAAACAATCTCGAAGTACCCTTGCCAGCCCAGGATGAGGGGCTGTAAGTTCCCGGGCTGCCAGGTAGCCGGCGTCGTGACGGTGGCGCAGGCACCCAAAGTAACCCACAGCGCGGCCGTACACGTCCTCTGCCACCATTCCTGCATAACTAGAGACCCTCTTCTCGATCCGCCTGACCGTCGGGTTGGGGCTGGTCGGCCGACTGGTGAGTGAGACACGCTCGTGTTGCACATGGGATCATCCATCACCGTTGCCGTGCCTCCGCCTCGAGGATCTCCGTCACGAGGGCTTCGATGTTCCTCCCCTCGCGGACTGCCCGGGCAGTGAGCCGTTCGGCCAGGTCCCACGGCAGCCCCAGCGTGAGCGTGTAGCTGACCCGCCCGGATGGCGTCGTCGGCCGGCGCGACACCGCCGCGCGCGCCGTTTCCCCCGACGAGCGGCCACTCTTCTTCGTCGGGAACACCAGCTCGGGCTCGTCGCTGGCGCGGACGGGCTGGCGCTTGGCCATCGCGACTCACTCGCCTCCCGGCCCGTCTCAACGTATCCAGGGCCGCGAAGCGCACCGCCCGCCCTGGCTCGGCGTCGTGGCTTGGCCGAGCCACTTCGGGAGGGTGCTGACGCGAGCGGCAGAACTCTGCCACCAGGCGAAGGGCGATTGGCTGAGCTGCACGTCGTAGCTCGTGGCCGTTCATCGCGTCGATCGCCGCATGCACGCCGACCAGGAATCGAGCCACGCGCAGAGCATGCGGCGCTCTGGAACATCGTCGCGGAGCGAGGCAATCGCCAGGGCTGGCAGGAGCCGGCGGGGCGCGTCTCGGTCGGCAAGGCCGCTGTCGGATGCTGGTTGGTCGGGCATCCCCGGATGGTAGCTGAGCCGTAACAGTTGCCGCCAGGCCGCCGGAGGGGCGGACCCTTCGGCGCCCCGATCTTGACGCCCCAACGCCTAGCAAACGCCATTTTTGACGCTCCCGCACACGGAGCGTCAACGCTCCGCCCGGTAGAACAGTAGCGTCCGCCGGCTGAGTCCGACGGAACGGCCGGGGGCGCGTGCTGTTCACCCATTCACCCTTTGGAGCACGTTCGATGAGCCTGGATCTCCTTGCCTGTCTCCTTGAGGCACCGGCCGCGGGTGCTCATCTTGGCGAGGAGGAAAGGATCGTTCTAACCAGCTACACCAAAACACTCTCCCGTCGCGTCCTGCGCACCGAGCTGAGGCAGCGCGCCGTCTGTTCGACGGCCGGCGAGCGGGTGCGGAGGCGTTGCGGACGGTGGACAGCAAGGAGATTGGCCAGAGACTTGGCGGGGAGGGGTCGTAGAGCCAAGTCTTCGGCCGGAACGGCGGTCATAGGACCGTGTAGTCTGGGAACAAGGCGTCGCGCTACGCTAACCTTTTTGATCGTTGATCGCCGCGAGTCGAGACCTTTCGACCCTCTTGTCCACTCTCTTCGCACTTCTCCCTGCGCGAGGTGTTGGCCCGATGGGCTGAGGAGGATTCTCGGCCCTTCCGGCGAATGGCCCTTGAGGTCGGCAACCAGTCGCCGCAAACAGATGCGCGATCTCCTTGTTGAGTTCAGGCATCATCGGTTTGAGCTGACTCGTGATCCAGACCGCACGCGGCTGCCCTTGCCACCGAGTCGCGGGCACCTCGCCGCCGACCCCCGCCCTCGAAGCACCGTCGCATGAGCGCACTCCACCGTTTCGTCATTCTATATGCGCTGATGTACGCCGCGTTCGGCGTCGCGTCGCCGTTCCTGGGCGCCTTCTTCGAGGCTCGGGGGCTGAGCCCCGAACAGCTCGGCGTCGTGTTCGCCGCCGGCACGGCGATCCGGCTCGTCTCCGGACCGTTGTGCGGCCGCCTCGCCGACCTCACCCAGGCCCTTCGCACTGTCCTCGCCGCCTGCGGGGCGCTGGCCGCGCTCGCGGCTCTCGGTCTGTGGCCGGCGCGCGGGTTCTGGCCGGTGCTGACGATCAGCGCTCTCCACGCCGCGGCGCTGGCGCCGACCACGACCATCGCCGATGCGCTCGCCCTCGGCTCCGCGGCGCCGCGCGCGGCGGAGGCGCGATTCGAATATGGCTGGGTCCGCGGGACAGGATCGGCGGTCTTCATCGCCGGCACCCTCGTCAGCGGGCAAGTGGTCGGGGCCTGGGGGCTCGCCTCGATCGTCCTGTTGCAGGGGGGGCTGCTCGCCGCCGCGGCCGGCGCGGCGATGCTGGTGCCGGAGCCGTCACGGCCAGGGGCCGGGGCAGCAGCCGCCGCCCTTCCGAGGCCGGGCGGGGTCGTCCAGCTCCTGCGAATGCCGCTGTTCCGCCGCGTGATGCTCGTCTCCGCCCTGGTGTTCGGCGGTCACGCGATGTACGACGCGTTTGCGGTGATCCGGTGGAGCGCGGCCGGCGTCACGCCGGCCATGGCGAGCGTGCTGTGGTCCGAGGCGGTGGCGGCCGAGGTGCTCGTCTTCTTCCTCGTCGGCCCTCCGCTCGTGATGCGACTGAGCCCGGCCGGCGTCGCCGCGCTTGCCGCCAGCGCCGGCGTTCTTCGGTGGGTGGTCATGGCGTGGACCGCAGAGGTGATCGCCCTCGCCCTCGTCCAGCCCTTGCACGGGCTCACGTTCGCGGCGCTGCATCTGGCCTGCATGCGACTGATGGCGGCGATCGTCCCGCCGCAGCTGGCGGCGACGGCGCAGGCGATGTACTCGCTGGGGGCCGTGGCGACCACGGCGCTGCTGATCCTGGCGTCGGGCTGGCTCTACGCGAGCCTCGGCGCGCAGGGCTTTTTCGTGATGGCGCTGCTCTGCGCCGCCGCCCTGCCGCTCACTCGCGGCTTGTGCCCCGCCCTCGTCGGCGGCGCGCGCGGGGCGCGCGTCGGGTAACATGCGTGCCCACCCGGTCCCACTGCGCCGTAGCCCCCGAGACTGCGCGACTGGTGTACGTGAGGTGACGCCGGCGGCGCGCGCGGCGGCCAGCACGCCCGCCCACGCGCACGATCGGAACACGAAAGCGACCGATGTGAGATCCGAAGAGCAGCGCGCCGCGCACGCGGCCGAGGTCCACATGCACCTCGCTCGTTTGGAGGCACTGATCGCGTGCGGGGACAAACGCCGTCAGGGACGTGGCGAGGCAGCTCCCCACGCCGCCTGGCGCTCGCTGATCATCCCGCCCCCCACCGCCGCGGGCAGCCACGACACTGAAGCGCCAGTCACGAACGCAGGGCCCAGTGCAATCGCGGGCTCGCTGCCGGCCTGTTCGTGGGGCCTTTCCTGGGCCGTCAGCGCCTTGAGACCACCCTGACCCATGGAGGCCGCTCACAAACGATTGGCGTGCTGCGGCCGCTTGACGTGGCCGCCGCCGGGCGCGATCCTGGGCGCGCGCGGGAGGTGCAGGACTTTTGAACTTCCTACGCTCCGTCGGCCAAAGTGCGCCAGAGTTCAGCTTCTTCAAGGCCCGCGTGTGGCAGGGCATGACGATGTCGGTTTGGCTCCGACACCTGTGGCGCAATCGCTTCACCGTCTCGCCTCGTCGCATCCCCCAACACTGCGGCTGAGCCTGTTCGCGACGTTCAGCTCGCTGTTGCACGGGCTGGATTGGCTCCTGTTCTCCCGTCGGGTCTCGCGCACAACGCTCGGCCACCCGCCGCTGTTTGTCATCGGCCACTGGCGCACCGGCACCACCCTCCTGCACGAGCTGCTGGTGCTGGATGATCGCTTCACTTCGCCGACGACCTATCAGTGCTTCGCGCTGCTGCACTTTCTCGTCTCGGGTCGGATCGTACCGACGTTGCTCCCCCACCTGATGTCGGCGCGCCGGCCGATGGACGACATGACGGCCGCCTTCGACACGCCGCAGGAGGACGAGATCGCACTATGCAACATGGGCCTGCCCTCGCCGTACTCGAGGTGGCTATTCCCCAACAACCCCGATCACGATGCGCAGTACTTCGATCTGGCCAACCTCTCGCCGCGCGACCTGAAGCGCTGGCATGACGGATTGCGGCTCTTTCTGCGCCGGGTAGTATTGCGCGATCCGCGGCGACTCGTTCTGAAGACGCCGCTGCACACCGCCCGCGTGGCCTATGTGCGTTACGGAGGAGAGAAAGACTCCGTCACCTACCGCACGGCTACGGTCGAGCGCGGTCCCCTCACCGCGACCGTTTCCGCCAAGGGCACTCTCAGCGCCGTCAACAACGTTCAGGTCGGAACGCAGGTCTCGGGCCAGATCAAGGAATTGCTCGTCGATTTCAACGCGCCCGTACAGAAGGGGCAACTTCTGGCCCGCATCGATCCGGAGGCGTTCCTGGCGAAGAGCCAGCAGGCCACGGCCGAGCTCGAATCGGCCCGCGTCAACGTGGTGAACACCCGTGCCCAGCTGGAGCGTGCGCGGGCGGACGTCGACAATGCCCGCGCCGCCCTCGCCGTGGCCAAGGCCCAGACCGCCAAGGCCCAGGTCGCGGTGGCAGACGCGCGACGTGACCTCGGCCGCAAGGCCGAGCTGTTCAGACGAGAGCTGATCGCGCAAGCCGATCAGGACTCGGCCCAGGTGGCGCATGACTCGGCTCTCGCCCAGCTCGAGGCAACGCTCGCGCAGGAACAGGCCCAGCACTCCGCCATCAATGCGGCCACCGCCCAGCTGAAAGTCGCCGAAGCCCAGATCGACAGCGCGCTTGCCCAAGTTCGGCAGCGAGAGGCGGCCCTCCAGCAGGCGAAGGTCGATCTCAAACGCACGAACATCCATGCCCCGGTGGATGGTGTCGTCGTGTCGGGTAACGTCGATCTCGGGCAGACGATCGCCGCGACCCTTCACGCCCCCACCCTGTTCACGATCGCTCGTGACCTGACCCAGATGCAGGTCGAGACCAACGTGGACGAAGCCGACATCGGTCGGGTGGCCGTGGGCTAGCCGGCCACCTTCGTCGTCGACTCCTTTCCGCGGCGAACGTTCGTAGGCCGTGTGGATCAGGTTCGGAAGGGCGCAGGTCGTTCAGAACGTCGTGACCTACAACGCCGTGATCTCCGTGGAGAATGCGGATCAGAAGCTGATGCTCACGGCACCGCCGGCAAACAAAAGTCCTGCTTCCACGGTGTGTCACCATCACGGATGATATTCACCTGTACACAGATCGAGCCCGTAAGGCCCCTAGCCGTCAGCGCAGGAACAGCGCTGATCGTGCAGGAAAAGGGAGACTCTCCCATCCCAATGAGACTGGCCGGGCGGCTAATCGAGCAGCTTTTACCTGGGCGGCATTCGAAGGGACCGGAAGAGCTTGTTTTGTCGTTAAATGTGATCGTCATCGGCCGGCCTGGTCCAGTGAACAGTCCCTCGCGAACACGTGATGAGGTCCAACCTGACTGCCGGAACTGGGGGTGTTTCCAAAAACTCCTGTGCCTCGGCGGCCACACTCGATATGAGCGTGAATAGAGAAACGCCTAGAAGAACGGTGCTCAGCCTCCCCATAAGACACTCCTTTCGTCTCACTCAGGTTGGCAGAGGTAGGGACTAGACAAAGGCGGGCCGCACACGCGACGTCCAGCGGGCTGTCATTCGCGTAGGGGCACTCTGAGCTTCGTGACGAAAGCCACTCGGCCCCCGGCGGGCCGTCACGTCAACGCCTCGCGCGGCCCGGCCCGAGCAACCGGACCGGCAGGAACTTGCCTCGCTCCGTGTACGTCGGTCGTTCTCGCACGATCGTGGGCTGACCGCTCTGAGCCCACTGGTTGATCATGAAGCCGTAGGCTCGCCGTAATCGGCCCAGCTCATCGAGAAACACGGCGCGGAGCTGGTCCTCGGGCACCGAGCCGAGCTCCGGGCTCACCATGAGGGTATAGCAAGGCAGGCCTTGCGCGTCCTGCTGTTCGAGCAGCTGATAGTCGCCCAGCCCACCCCCGAAGCGCGCCGGCAAGATCCCTT
The DNA here is from genome assembly GCA_046726415.1 of Candidatus Methylomirabilota bacterium. Classification (GTDB taxonomy): domain Bacteria; phylum Methylomirabilota; class Methylomirabilia; order Rokubacteriales; family CSP1-6; genus CAVWFS01. The sequence goes on along the minus strand of JBKPAK010000261.1, from coordinate 11,679 downwards.
CCAGCACGTGCTGGACGTCGGCACTGAGTACCGTCACCCCGCCGCCCGTCAGCTTCTGGTTGCTCCGGATCGTATGCAAATGCTGGACGTAGCCGAGCCCGCCGAAGGCACAGTCGCACCCACGCGTGTCAAACGTGGCCAGGTCGCCGATCTCGGTATTGAGCAACACCTTCGGGCAGGCGGGCCGAAACGCGGTCATCAAGAGGCTGGCCCAACCATCGGCCTCGGGAGTGGTTGGCCGGCCGATGACCGCGTAGACATCCAGCGAGACGTGAACCTCGTCGGGACGCGAGGCGCGGGCGCACTGGTTGCCGACGTTACCGCCTTCCGAAAAGCCGTAGGTCACGGTCGCCCTGGCCCCACTGTCCTCGATGATGGCCTTGCGCGTCGCGGTCAGCGGCTCGGCTCCGAGCAGAAAGGTGACGCCAAGCAGCGAGAGACCCTTCTCGCACGCCGCGAGCGAGACCTGGGCGGCCATGCTGGGTGACGTGTTGACCGCCGGCCGCGCGCCGGCCGCGAGCAGCTCGGCCAGGTACCCGGCCACCCGCCCGAGCCTGTCCTGAGCAACCGGCTCCGGGCGAGGAAACCGAGCCGCGTGCCGAGCGACGCGCTGCAGGTACGCCGAGACGAGCCGGTACGTCGCCGTGCCGCCGCTGCCTGTCGCAAACCATTTCACGAAGCCATTGCCGAATTTGGCGGCGATCAGATGATGAGCCACCACGCCCGGATGCGATGGGCTGAGGAACATCAGCGGACTTGCGAGCACACCGTGTTCCGCGAACCAGATTGCCCAGTGGGGCGCCATCTGGGCATAGTGGTCGAGGTCGATGATGATCCGACTGGGACGGCCGCGGCTGCCCCCGCTGCTGCTGTAGAAGTGCGGCGTGATCAGGGGATTGTCGAAGTCCGTGCTGCGGAAATTGAAGCGCTGGCTCCCCCTGATGGCTGGCGTGAGTCCTTTGAACTCCTCGAAGCTCACGTGGATGCCGGACTGGTAGAGCGCGCGCAGCGCGCCCTCGACACCCTCTCGCCCGACCAGGGCATGGAAGTCACCGAGCTCACAACCGGCTGCGGCAAACAACTTCAGGTAGGGACTGCCGGGATACCCGAACACGCGCCGCGTGACCAGCTCGATCAGGGCAGTGGCCCGCCGTTGCATGCCGAGTCGAACGGTAGCCTTGGCCTCGTCGAGAGAGATGGTCCGGCGCAAGTAGTCGGGCAAGCCTCGGGCGAATCGAAGCAACCCGAGCGCCTCGCTCGCCCTGGTGCCCATGAACCCAGGATACCGATTGGCAGAACCCCGCGTCCGCTTCCGCACGCCGGCCACAGCCGGCGGTCAAACAGCTCGAGAATAGCCTGGATCGGCCTCGAGGTGAAGATCGGCGCGACGGATCATCCCCAGGAAGATTCGATTAGCAAGAGCCGGGGCCGGGAGATAACGCCCCGGGTGAGGGCGACTATCTGCTGCTCGCCGCCCGAGAGCGTGAGGACCAGCTGGTTCGCCTTGGCGGCGTGGTCCAAAACAGGTACTCTTGGGAGAAGCGTTGAAGCTCGAGCCCGTCGGCGCGGGCTGTGCTCACGGCTCCTGAGAGGCAGAACGTCTGAGTCCGAGTTCATCCGAGCCCTCCGATGCCCCGGGCGTTCAGCCCTACGTCGCCTCCCGTTGCTGCTGACCAGCCCTTGTGGTCGCAAGGTACGTCGACTAGCTCTCGCCGGCCGACGTTGCGTACGTCGATGGCACGCGCCGGTGCTGCGACCCGTTCCGGGAGACGAGCGGCCCCAGGGCCTGAGTCGCCGGGAGCCGCGGCTCGGGTGCATGCCCTGAATCTGCTCTTCGTGGGGCCGTATCCGCCTCGTCATGGTGGCACCGCAGTGTCCCTCGTCCAGCTCACGACCGCGCTGCACGGACGCGGTCATCGCATCCGGGTCCTCGCGCCGATCACGGCGGAGCGGCGCGACTTCGACCGCACGTTCGTCCCGGAGTTGCCTGGGATTCGCCTCGCCCGTTATCTGGTTCCGTACTTCCTCTACATCTACGACACGATTCCGTTCGACCAACACTACCGCCGGATCGAGCAGCGCGCGATCCGGCGCCGCTTGCCGGCGTTGATCCAGGCCGAGCGTCCGGACGTCGTCGTCGCCGGCCAGGAACCGCTGGCGTGGTACGTGCCCCAGATTGCGCGAGAACACAGCCTTCCCTGTGTCCTGTTGCTCCGGGGCACTCCGACGTCCCGGATCGTGGACGGCTCGTTTCCCGAAGAGCACGGGCGGCCCTGGCTTGAGGCATTTCGCAGGGCCGACCGCGTCGTCACGGTCTCCCGCTTCTTCGAGGACGGCCTGCGCGACCGCGGCCTGAGTCGGGTCTGCACGCTCCAGAACCACGTCGATCTCGGTCGTTTCCGCCCGGAGGCGAAGGACCCTACGTTACTCGAGCGGCTCGGAATCCGTCACGGTCAGATCGTCGTCGTCCACGTGTCGAAGATCGAGCCGATCAAGCGTCCCCTCGACCTCGTTACGGTCGCCAGCAAGATCGGGCAAGCCACCGATCTGGTCTACGTCATCGTCGGGGAGGGGCCGCTGCTCGCCGAGATGAAGGAGACCTGCCGGAGACTCAGGGTCATGGATCGCTTCCGGTTCGTCGGCTGGGTTCCGTACGACCGCATGCCCGGGTTTCTCAACATCGCCGACATGGTCGTTCAGCCCTCCGAGAGTGAGGGCCTGTCACGGGTCTACCTCGAAGCCATGGCCTGCGGTCGCGCACTGATCGCCTCCGACATCCCAGCGGCACGAGAAGTTGTCCGCCACCGGGAGAACGGCCTCCTGTTCGAGCGCGGGAACCTCGACAGCCTCGGGAGGACGATGAACCTAGCCGCAGACGACAGCGCTCTCAGGGAGCGCATCGGGCGCAGCGCCCTGACGAGCGTTGCCTCCCACGCACTCGAACGGATGGCGGCGGAGTACGACCGCGTGTTCCACGAGGTCCTAGCGTCCCCGTAGAGTTCCTCCCAGGCTCGGAGCAGGCCACCGACGATCACGGCGAGCACCGCGACCAGCGCGGTCCAGCTGATCCGCCCGCCGGCCGGCTGCGCCACTGGCTTCGGCGCAAGATGTGCATGCTCGCGATTCGCCGAGCTGCAACTACCTGGAAAGGATGGTGGGCAGGGACAGGATTGAACCACCGACACCAGGATTTCAGCGCCACGATGGTCTCCGTCATATTGAGGGGCGCGGGATCGGTCGAGGTCGAGGTGTCCGCGCGCGCGACCTTCGCCACGACCTCGGCGCGTTTCGGCACCTTCTGGATCGCCTCGTTCTGTAGCCGGGTGATGGTGAGTGCCTGCGGCAACGAGATGGCGGGGTCGGCGATGGGCATGAACATCAGGTCGCCCTCGTTCAGGAGCGGCATGAACTCGCGGCCGAACCGCGCGACGAGGGCCAGGGCGCCGGCCAGCACGAGCACAGCTGCGGCCAGGGTCAAGACACGGTGGCAGAGGGCCCAGCGTAGGAGCGGGCGGTAGAGCCATGCGAGGAGCCGCATCACCGGAAGGTGTTCTGATCGACGTCCGTGTGAGGACGGGGGCTGAGGGGCGGAGCATCCCCTCACGTCTCGCCTTCCTCGGTCCTGATCAACGCATCGAGTGCCGCCCACTGCACCGCGCGCCAGCGCTCAGAGGCGGCCTGGCCTAGAACGGTCGCTCACTCTCTGACCGCCGCTCTTCCACCGATGAGCGCCCGCACCTGCGCTCGCAGCTCGTCGATCTCCCGCTGCTGAGCGGTGAACCTGGCATCCGATTCGCGCTGCTGCCGCTGCAGCTCGTTCAGCAGCATGGCCGGGAGCACGTGGTAACGCACGCCTGTCGGCTCTCCCTGAGCGTTCGTAGTCACCAACTCCGGGTAGATCTCGGCCTAATCCGCCCGCCGCAGCACCGAGGCGGGATCGTCAGCCCGAGCGCCTTGGGGTGTAAGGCAGTTCACCTGTCCAATAGCAGCAGCGTGATGCTGCCGTCGTCGTTCGGCATCCGGCACGAGCCATCGCCACCCACGATGAGTCCCCCCTCAGGGCGCGGCCTTGAGCGCCGACACGAGGAATGCCTTGACGGCGACGAGGGCGAGCCGGTGCGCCTCCGGATCATAGCCAATCGTCGCTCCGCGTCGCACACACGGGTGGCCGGCCGCGAACGGCTGCCCCGTGTCGCGGAACACCATCTGTCCGCCAGCTCGTTCTTCGAGCCGACAGTCCGGTCCGGCCTGCACGTTGGGAAGACGAAGCGTCGGCGGCGAGGTAGGGTTGTCGAAGCCGTGCTGTGCTCCAGCGTACTCCGTGAGCTGGATGTCCTTCCCCGCCTGGCGCAGCCGGTCCACGTATTGGCGACAGGCCGCGACCGGCAACCAGTCATCGGCGCCACCGTGGAAGATCCGGATCGGCCGCGTACTCACCTGTCCATCGTCGATATAGGTGCGGATACAGATCGGATAGAAGGGCACGAGCGTCGATGGCTGAACCCCGAGCTCGAGAGGTCGGCGTAGATACGCGCCGGACAACACGGCCCGAGCCGGCCTACGCGCGGCGCGCCGGCCGCGAGATCCCCAGTTTCTCCATCCGCGAGCGCAGTGTGTTGGGATGGAGACCGAGCTTTTCGGCGGCGTGGCCCTTCCCGTCGATCTTCCAGCCGCAGCCCTCCAGCACCCGCCGGATGTGCACCCGTTCGACCTCGTCCAGGCGCTCGGTGACATGATGGCCCGCCGCCCCGCTGGCCGAGGCGCCCAGCGCTTGTTCCAGGCGTAGCGTGGACCCGGTCGAGAGGATAAGCGCACGCTCGATCACGTTCTCGAGCTCTCGGACGTTGCCTGGCCAGGCGTGGGCCATCAGCGCCTCCATGGCGCGCTTCGGGATACGGTCGATGCGCCTCCCGAGCTGGGCCTGGCGGCGGTTGATGTAGGCCCAGACGAGGAGGGGAATGTCCTGACGTCGATCTCGCAGCGGTGGGACGTGGATGGGGAAGACACTGAGGCGGAAGTAGAGATCCTCCCTGAAGGCGCCGTTGGCCATGGCCTGCGCGAGGTCCCGGTTTGTCGCGGCGACGATTCGCACGTCCACCTTACGGGGACGGGTGGAGCCGACCCGTTCGAATTCGCCGTGCTGCAGGACCCGGAGCAGCTTCACCTGTAGATCGACAGAGAGCTCGCCGATCTCGTCCAGGAACAGCGTGCCACCCTCGGCGACCTCGAAGCGACCCGTCTTCGAGCCGGTCGCCCCGCTGAACGCGCCTTTCTCGTGGCCGAACAGCTCGCTCTCGATGAGACTTGGGGGTAGTGCCGCACAATTCACCGTGACGAGCGGCGCGCTCCGGCGCGGGCTCTTGTCATGGATGGCGTGGGCTAGGAGCTCCTTGCCCGTGCCCGTCTCGCCGAGAAGCAGCACCGAGCTGTCAACCGCCGCCACCTGGGCCACGTTCTTGAGAACGTGGAGGATGGCCTGGCTCTCCCCGACGATCTTGTCGAAGCCCGTCTCGCGCCTGATCTCTGTGCGGAGATACACGTTCTCGGCCTCGAGGCGATGGGCCAGGTGATCGAGCTGAAGGGGCGCCACCCGTGACAGTCCATCCGCGCGACTCCTTCCGCTAATACGACATGTTCCGCGAGCGCTGAGCTCGCCGCGGGCGGAGCCCTCGGAGCAGGGCGCCTCCCGCGTCACTCACGGTGGCTCGCTGGCCGGCCTCGCCGTCGGCGCCAAATCCACGACATCTCGTGAGCGATCACGACAGTTCGGGATTCACAGGGGCCGGCAAGGCGCTGAGGACCTGCAGGTCTCAGAGTCCTAAGCGCCGCTACGATGGACGGAACTGCCCCGTAGTTCATCCCACCTGAGATCGGGCACCGATCTTGCGCAGCAAGCGTCCGATGACACGGGCGGTCGGCGCTGCGAGCTCGGTGCGCGGACGAGTGGATGGCCTCGGCTCGTGACCCTCTACATCGCGTGCGAGTCGAATTCTGGCGTCAGGGTCGAGGGCGCCGCTCGCCGCCCGCCGTCAGGTCTCGGCCCCTCTCAGGAGAGGCTCGGTCGAGCCTCGACGTTGCGTGCCGTCCTTCGCGACGATGAAGCTCATGGGTTTCTCCTGATCAGCGCAGGCCGCCGGTGACTGGCAGCATCTCGCCGGTGATCCACGCCGCGTCGTCCGAGGCCAGGAAGACCGCGACCCGCGCGACGTCGCTGGGCTGTCCGATACGCCCGAGCGGCGTACGCGCCTCGACGTCCTTGCGGAAGTCACCGTCCAAGAACCCGCCCGCGTGCGTGCCCTCGGTCTCCACCACGCCGGGACTGATGGCGTTCACGCGGACCTTGCGCGGACCCAGTTCGGCGGCGAGTGTCCGGGTCAGCGCGTCGACCGCGCCCTTGCTGGCGCTGTAGACGGATGCGTTGGCGACGCCGGCCGTGCTGACCATCGAGCTCATGTTGATAATGCTTCCCCCGGCGGCGCCGAAGTGCTTCATGGCCGCCTTCGACGCGAGCAAGACGCCGAGGACATTGAGATCGAAATGCCGGTGGAAGTGCTCCTCGGTCACCTCGTCGAGCGGACGAAACTCGTAGACCCCCGCGTTGTTTACCAGGATGTCGAGCCGACCGAACGCGCGTGCCGTCTCGGCGAAGAGGCGTTCGACGTCCGCCGCCCTCGCGATGTCGGCCTGCACGGTGATGGCCCGCAGACCCTTGGCGACGATATCGGCGACGACGCGGTCAGCACCGTCCTTGCTGGACGCGTAATTGACCACGACGGCAGCACCCTCCTCGGCGAGATGTCGCGCAATGGATGCCCCGATGCCCTTGGCGGCGCCGGTAACGACCGCGACTTTGCCCTCGAGCTTGTCCATGGGTGTTCCTCCTGTCTGTGAGACGCTGGTCGGGTTCGTCGCGATTCCCGCGGGCCGCGCATGGCTGCGCTGCGAGCAAAAAGTGCCCACCGTCGATGGCATTCATGACGAGGTTGATGAGCAACCGAGCACCGACGGCAGCCCCGGCGCGAGGTCAAGCCGCAACGACACCCGACGCCTCTGCGTACCGATGGCCACGTTCGTCGTCGGCACCCGTGCTCACTCCGGACCCTGGTGTCCACGCGGAGGGCCCGGCGGACCGTCTCGACCAGGACGTCCCCGGCGACCGGCTTGCCGAGAAAGGCGACCGCGCCGGCCTGGAGGGCGCGCCTGCACGTCTGCTCGTTCCCGTGCGCGGTCAGCATGATCACGGGGATGCCCGAGCCTGTCTCCGCCAGGTGCTGGAGCAGGGTGAGGCCACTCATCCCCTCTAGTCGCAGATCGAGGACCATGCAGCCGACGGTCTCCCGGTCGGTCGACGCGAGGAACTCTTCCGCGGACGCGCCGCCACGCGAAAGCCCTTCGATCCCAGGAGGTTCCTCAGAGATCGACGAAGCGACTCGTCGTCGTCCACAACCGCTACGGCGGCCCCGTAGTCGTCCTCCATGCCTCCCTCTATCGTTCGGTCGCGTTGGCCCACGAGAGTCAGGCTAGCGGTAGAGCGACGCGGGGTCTACCCTCCCTTGGTCGGGTGGCTCGTGGCTCCGAAGGGCTCTGGCCGTATGGCTCCACCCCGACGGAGGTAGGGTAGACCGCCTCCGCCCGGCGACCTACAATCGCCGAGTCGAGCCGGCCTCTGACTGAGGCGCCGGCTGGCCGCGTCTTCGTGGGCCGCGACGCGCGATACGCTTGACACGCGTCGACCAGTCTCGGGCGCCCCGCGCTCGCCACGGCGCGCGCCTGAGGGATACATGCAACGCCACGCGGCGCAAATGCAACGATGAGCGTAAAATTCTCACCCGCCCGCGCTGACGTTGAGCGAGAGCTCGAAGGTCGGATGCTGCTCACCGAACAGCGGCGATCGGCCGTTCTCGCATCGATTCTCGCCGTCACCGTCGTCGGTCGAGGGATCTATCACCTCGCGTATGGGTTCGCGGAGGATGATTTGCTCGGCCGCGGGTACACGCTCTTCTTGATGGCCGCTTGGGTCGGCGTCGAAACGCACAACTTCATCTGGGTGAGCCGCCGCATTCGCGAGGGCAGAGAGCCGGTCAGGAGTCGAGCCTATATCCGCGCGGCCTTCGAGGCCGCCATGCCGACGGCCATGATGGCGATCGTGAGCCAGTACGACCGTCCGCTCAACGTCCTGACCAGCTCGATCACCTACGTGTACTTTCTCATCATTATCCTGTCACCGCTGCGCCTCGATCCTAGACTGTGTTTGTTCAGCGGAACGCTGGCGGCCCTGGGCTACGGCACCCTGGTCGGGGCGTACACGGAAGTTCTGGCGCTACAGTGGGTGGGGTCTGCCGCCATCGAACGCCTGACGTTTGTGATGCGCATCGTACTGCTATTCGGCGGCGGGCTCGCGGCCGCGTTTGTCAGCCAGCGTATTCGCACAACGATCGTCGAGACGATCTGCGAAGTGCATGAGCGCGAGCGGGTCGTGGCGCTCTTTGGCCAGCACGTGTCGCCCATCGTGGTGAATCAGCTCCTCTACCAATCGACGGGCGAGCACTCCGAGCTGCGCAACGTGTGCGTTATGGTGCTCGATATCCGCGACTTCACCGCGTTTTCCGAGACCCGCGCGCCGGATGAGGTGGTGCGTTACCTGAACACGCTGTGGACCTTCATGGTACGGATCATCAACGAGCACAACGGCATCGTGAACAAGTTTCTCGGCGACGGGTTCCTCGCCGTGTTCGGCGCGGCGCTGTCGAGCGGCCGCGTCGACTGCGCGAATGCGATTGCCGCCGCGCGCCAGATCATGCTCGACCTCGACGGTCTCATTTCCGCGGGCGACGTGTCGCCGACGCGGATCGGCATCGCCTTGCACGCCGGCCCGGCCATCATCGGCAATGTCGGATCGGCCGATCGCAAGGAGTACACGGTAATCGGAGACGTCGTGAACGTCGCATTTCGCATCGAGGCGCTGAACAAGGAATTTGGATCGACGCTGCTCATATCGGAGCCGGTGCGGTATCACGCTGGCATCGACGCCGAGCCCATGGCCCCGATGACGCTCCGCGGCCGTCGCGAGTCCGTCGAAGTATTTCGCGTAGCGTAGACAGCGGCCCGCGGCGGCGCCGACTTTCGCCGAGCGTCTCCATGCGGCCAGTAGAAGCGGTCTTCGTCATCAGGAATCCTCGACCCCTGAGAAGCGTGAGCACGACGCCGCATCCGGAAACAACGACGAAGGCGGTGCCAAGGATGGCAGCTTTCACTTGTCCAAACGCACTACCGCGCCCGAAGCCGCCACCCGGGAGACGGTTGTGGACCACGACCTTCTCCGGCGGGAACCCGCTCACGCGCGGATTCTCGAAGCAGCGCCTGATCGAGGGTGCCGCGCCACGATCTCGAGCAGAGCCGCCCTTGCTTCAAGAAAATACCGCACTAGGGGCTCACTCTATCGCCGGCACGTAATCGGCGTCATCGTATGGTAGCCCTTCGGCACCGGGCTGACCTTTTTGGCCTGTTCTTCGCGCTGCCGGGCGCCCGCTTCCTCGCTTCCGCTTTGGCCGTGATCGATCTCCGGCTAGAGCTTGAGCTTGTCCACCAGCTCGCGCACGGCGGCAGCCGATTTGTCGAAGGCGGCCTGCTCATCGGGCGTGAGCGTGATCTCGATGATCTGCTCCACCCCGCGGCGGCCCAGCTTCACCGGCACGCCCACGTAGAGGCCCTTCGTCCTGTACTGGCCTTCGAGATACGCGAGCACGGCAGAATCTTCTTCTTGTCCTTGAGAATCGCTTCCACCATCTCCACCGCGGAGGCGGCCGGCGCGTAGTACGCACTGCCCGCCTTAAGAAGACCGGCGAGGCCCGGCGTGCGGGAGTGGGCGAGTCCTTGGGGTCCGTTGGCACTTTCGCTCGGGCCATCCGAGCCCACACGGGCTTTTGACGCCATGCCCCCCTGACGGACAGCCTCCGAACCCCAGTTCACGGATGCGCTCGCACGTGATGGGTCCTGAAGCATCCCGCGCATGGCTAAACTTGGCATCGGTCTCCTGCGGCGAATAGCGCGGGTACTCTTTCGAGAATTCATGCGCTGCCTCGCGGCCACCCTCGCAACGCGCGAGGTTGCTGAGCAGGGCGTACCAGAGCGGTTCGCCAACATCCGCTTGGTGGCCACAACACGACTGGACGAAGTCGCACTGTGCCACGACGGGAGCGAGCCGGCTCAGTGTCTCAACGCGGACACGGCCCGGGGGCGTGGCCGGGCGCGCTCCGTTGCGCGGCGTCTCGGGGGCGGCTGCCGCGATGCCGAGCGTCTGCTCCATCTCGGTGAGCGCCTGTTCGATGTCCCCGAGTGAATAGCGGTCAGGCATCGCAACGCTCGAGTGTGACTGGGCGTGGTGGCTCGTATTTGTGGTTCAGCGTCCCGGGGACGCGCAAGATTCGCGCCGGCTCGGCCGCGGCCAGATCGGCGGTCAGCACGCGCGCCACTCGTCGGAGTAGCGTCTTCGCGTTCGCTGCATCGACGCTGAGGTCGATTGGTGTGTCGAGTGTCCAGTAAACATGTAGCCCGCCGCCGCTAGCGACGAAGAGACTCGGGCGCGGGCGTGCCGTCGCAAGCCGGTGGCGCGCCTCGGCCTCGGGCAGCGTCTTGAAGTCGAGATCGACGAACAGCGCGGGCAAGTGCAGGCAGTTTGCGAGCGCGCCGCTGGTGTCGTCCTGGCGGGTCGCGATTCCGACATAGACATCTTCAGTGTGGCTCGCATCCAGCACAGCGCCGATCATCTCCGCGCGTGCCTGGGCGCCCAGAATGTTTGGTGCCCGCTGGGCAGCCGCCGGATCTCGATGAGTCCGTCGGTGATATCCGCGAGGAGCGCATCGAAGAACGCTGCGGCCATCGTCTCTGGCCGCCGGGCCGCCACGGCGGCGCGCCACACCCCGCATCGCCAGGCCTTCCAGAGCGCCTGCGCGCAAGGGGCGCAGAACGCGGTGTCCGCGTACGTGCTCCATCGCCCACATGTCGCGCAGGGCGTACTGTGGCGCGTGTTGCGGATGACGCGGGCTCCTAGGTCGAGCGTTTCGGGGAAGCGATCAGCCCCGGGGGCGCGCCGGACGTCCACGACGTCGCCTTCGAAGATCTGGCGTGCCGCGGCAACGACGTCCCGGTCGTCCGGCGCCGGGAACATTAGGCAGCCTATTGCTGTCGACGTTCTGTCGAGGCTGGGCCTCCTGTTCGCTCACCACCCGCGTTGCCTGGACGATGTCGACTTCGTCGCATACGTCTCGAAGTTGTGATAGGCGTTGCCGCCCTTCTTGGGCTTCTGCGTCCCGAGGTACCTGATCGCAACGTTAGCGCCGACCCGTACGCAGGATAGTAAACCGCACCCGAATTCCTTGGACACCATCCTGACTAACCCGAAGATGGTGACCAAGGAGGATGGGGATGGCCAACAGACCTCGGAGACGGACGCCACCCGACAGTGACGGCAGTACCCTGGCGGCGGGCGAGGAGCTGCCCGAACGGTGGAGTATCCAGCGCAAGACCGAATTGGTCCTGAGGCTGCTGCGCGGCGAGGGGCTGGACGCCGTGTCGCGCGAGAGCCAGGTGCCGGGCCACGAGCTGGAGGCGTGGAAGCGCGCCTTCCTGGAGGCGGGCGGCCGGGGGCTGCGGACGCGCGCCGAGCCGGAGGAGCGGGAC
>JBKPAK010000260.1:0-10346 GCA_046726415.1 Candidatus Methylomirabilota bacterium | reverse complement strand
GGCCGCACCAAGGCTACCGGCTCCTCGGCCACATGCCCGCCGACCTCTTCTGGGGCGCCGCGGCGGTGGCGAGCTAACTCCATGCCCCACTCTGGGAGCGCACGAGTGTCAACACCTTTCCGAGTCCGGACAGCCTAGACGGCAAGAGGACGGGCAGACTGATCGGCCGCTCAGCTGTGAGACGAGGTGAATGGGCGGTGAGCGCGAGCCTCTTCTTGGCTGCTGTTGAGAGCCGTGACCCAGATGGCGCCGCCGCCCGATCGCACCCCCATCATGCGCGGGCGAGTCGCCACTCGCCACTGCCAGCGCGAAGAGAAGGATGACAAACCTCGCCCAGCGGGCACGACCCACACGCGTTGATCGCCCTCACGGAGGAGGCGCAGAGCGAAGGAGCTGATACGACCAACAAGCAGTGCTCTTGACAAACCGCTTCAGAGAAGAAAAGGCGGTCCGACGTACGAAGCTTGGGCCGCATCATCGTCCGCTTGTAGACGGAGAGCTGGTGGCGCAAAGCCAGGTTCTCGATGGCGAGCTGGCGATAGCCGCCGAAGAGGAAGGGGAGGAGCCGAAGCAGGTGGCAGAGTCATCGAGCTGGGATTGTCTCCCGGATCAGAGCTGAGAGATCAACTACTTGCCCATTGGCCGAGTTTTGTCGAGGGACAGGGCTACGTGCTACCTGGCCCTATGATGCTCCGCTGAAGCTCATCCTTCTGGCGGGCTGCCCGCTTCCAGCGCGTAGGCGACGGCCTGCTCCAGCGGCATCACTCGCCCCTCGGCCCAGGCAACCCGGAACGCCTCCTCCCCGAGACCGGCCCGGATCGCGTTCAGGTCCGCGAGTCGCTCGTAGCCCGCGCGTTCGAAGTGCTTCACCGGCCAGCTGATCGACTCGCGCAGCGCCTCCGCGGCGCCGAACAGCAACGCGGCTCGCTCCTGGCGCCCCTGCGCTCCGGCTAACCCGGCTAGTCCTTCGAGACATGCGGCGATGCCCGACTTCTCGCCGAGTTCGAGTCGCAGACGTAGGCTCTCCCGGTAGAGTGCCGTTGCTCGGCCATAGTCAACCCGAAGGTGGGCAAACCGACCCAGGCTGTTGAGCGCCCAGGCTGTGCCTCGCTTGTCGCCCAGTTCTCTGTGTAGGACCAGACTCTCCTCCAGCAGGACCGTGGCCCGGACAGTGTCGCCCTGACTGTGAAGCACATGTCCAAGGTCATGGAGCGACCAGGCGAGGGCCCACTTGTCACCCAGCTTTCGAGACAGCACGAGGCTCTCTTCGTTGAGCGCCGTCGCGCGCTGATGGTCGCCCTGACGCAATGCCACCCGTCCCAGGTTGCGGAGCGCCAGCGCGATGTTCCACTCGTCATCCAGCTCTCGGAACCGGGCAAGGCCCTCTTCGAGCAGTGCCGCCGCCCGCTGAGAGTCGCCCTGAAGCTCCGCCGCGACACCCTGGAAGGTGAGTCCACGAGCGACCCCTTGGAGGTCGCCGACCTCCCGCGACAGGGCAAGCGCCTGCTCATGTAGCGTCACCGCCCGTCCATACTCCCCCTGAGTGACCGCCAGTAGGCCCGACCCGTAGAGCGCCTTCGCTCGGACGGACGCGGATGTCTCGTCACTCAAGGCGAGCGTCTGCTGCAGCCAGCGACGACCCTCACTGAAATGGCCGTGGAGAGACCAGAACCATGACAGGGCCCCGGCCAGTCGCTGGCCACTTTCTGCATCCTTCACCTCTTTCTGACTCCAACCAAGCGCCGCCCGGAGGTTGTCGTGCTCACGCTCCAGCCGTGCCAGCCCGGCAACTTGCGCCGACCCGCGCAGCTCCGGCTCCGTCTGCTCCGCCAGCGCCAGGAAGTGGCCAAGGTGTCGACTCCGGATAGCTTCAGCCTCATCGCTCGCCTCCAGCCGCTCGAGCGCGTACTCACGGAGCGTCTCCAGCATCGTAAAGCGCGGCTCGCCACCCTCCTGCTCGCGCTGCTGCAGCAGGCTTTTGTCCACCAGCGAGGCTAGCCGATCCAGGACGTCGCTCCCACACACAGCCTCCGTCGCCTCGAGCGTGCACCCGCCGGCGAACACCGCCAGCCGCCGGAATAGCACCCGCTCCGCCTCGTCCAGCAGGTCGTGGCTCCAGGCGATGGCGTCGCGCAAGGTCTGTTGCCGAGCCGGCAGGTCGCGCGCCCCACCGGTCAGAAGGGGCAGGCGATGTTCCAATCGGCCCAACAGCGCTTGTGGCGGCAGCACCCGCACGCGGGCCGCCGCCAGCTCCAGCGCCAGCGGCAGCCCATCCAGCCGATGACAGATTTCCACCACGGCCGGGGCGTTCTCATCGGTCACGGCGAAGCCCGGCCTCACCGCCTGCGCCCGCTCGATGAACAACCGCACCGCCTCGGACTGCGTCAGTCGCTCAAGGGGCGGCAGTGGCTGACGGGCGGGCAGATCGAGCGGCGGCACGGTGTAGTCGTGCTCGCCGTAGAGGCGTAGCACCGCTCGGCTGGTCACCAGCACCTTCAGCCCCGGGCCGGCGCCGAGCAGCTCCGTCACCACGGGCGCGGCCTGGAGGAGATGCTCGAAGTTGTCCAGCACCAGCAGCAGCCGCTTGTCGCGCACGTAGTCCTTCAGGCTCTCCAGCAGCGATCGCCCGCTGGCCTCGCGCACCCCCAGCGCCTGAGCGATGGCCGAGACGACCAGCGCGGGGTCGGCCAGTGAAGCCAGCTCGACGAAGAACACGCCGCCCTCGAGTCCTGAGCCTGCCGAAGGGCCGAGCAGCTCGGCTCCGACCTGGAGCGCCAGGCGGGTTTTGCCGGTCCCGCCGGGGCCGGTCAGGGTGAGCAGGCCAACGTCGTCGCGCTTCAGGAGCTCCGTGACCGTGGCAAGCTCCCGCTTCCGGCCGATGAGCGGGCTGCGCTGCAGCGGCAGGTTGTTAGGTCGAACCTCGAGCGTCCGGAGCCGTGCGAAATCGGCGGGCAGGCGGTCGATGACCAGCTGGTAGACGTGCTCCGCCCGCGGCAGGTCCTTCAGGCGGTGCTCGCCGAGGTCCCGTATGCCCACGCCACCCGGCAGCTCGGGCGCCACCAGGGCTGCCGTCGCCTGGGAGAGCAGCACCTGGCCACCGTGCCCGGCCGCGCCCAGGCGCGCCGCACGGTGGACGTCGAGGCCAACGTAGCCGCCACCCCACAGGGCCGGCTCGCCGGTGTGCAGCGCCATCCTGACCCGCACTGCCGCACCATCCGGCCAGGGGTGCTCCGCTAGCCCCCGCTGCGCCGCTACGGCCGCGGCGACAGCGTCGGTGGCGCGGGCGAAGGCCACGAAGAAGCTATCACCCTGGGTGTCCACCTCCCGGCCCTCGTGACCTTGGAACGCCGCCCGCAGCAGCCGCCGGTGCTCGTCCAGCACTTCAGCGTAGCGCGCGCCGAGCCGCTGGAGCAGGGCGGTGGAGCCCTCTACGCCGCTGAAGAGCAGGGTGAGGGTACCGGTGGGGAGAGCTTGCGCCCGGCTTGCCGGCAGGTCAGGTTCGACCACGGTCGCCGGTCAGAACGATCGTCGCGCGCGGGCCTTTTCGTCGAGCGATTCGGCCAACAACGCCTGAAGCTCGACGTCTTCTGGGGCGCGGCGGCAAGCTGAGATCATGATCCACTCTGGGAATGCAAAAGTGTCAACACCTCTCCGAGTCCGGACCGCGGCTGATCGCCTCGAGCGCGTGGATAGATTCCTTCCGGCCTGTCCTGACCTGCTCCACCACGCCGCTGATGACACCTCCCTCGTCAATGAAGATCCGAACGATGAACGTCATGGGCTTGCCGCTCACTCCTGCTGCGCGAGGTGGCTTCGCAGCGGAGAGTGACTCGCCGAGCGTCATCAATCCATCCAGGTGACCGTCAAAAGTGCGTCAAGAACTCTTGGGTGCGGCGGTGGGCGGTGCTAGGTTAGGGTGCTCTCTGCGAGGAGGTCTATGGCGCGGCTTGCCCTCACGCTCTTGGGCGGGTTTCAGGCGCGATTAGGCGCCGGTCCGCCCCTCACACTGCCTACCAAGAAGATCCAGGCCTTGCTCGCCTATCTCGCCCTCCCCCCGGGACGGGAGCACGCGCGCGACAAACTGGCCGTCTTGCTCTGGGGCGATCTGTCGCAGGGCCACGCCGGCCACAGCCTGCGCCAGGCGCTCTTTGCGCTTCGACAGGCCGTGGCGCCGGTCCGACCAGCTTGCCTGCGTATCGAGGGCGCGACCATCGCCCTAAACCCGGACGTCGTCGACATCGACGCGATAAGCTTCGAGCGGCTCGTGGGCGAGCGGACACCGACGGCGCTTGCGCAGGCCGTCGAGCTCTATCGCGGTGACTTACTCGACGGCCTCACACTGCAAGAGCCCCCGTTCGAGGACTGGCTGATGGCTGAGCGGGAGCGATTGCGCGAGCTGGCTGTCGAGGCCCTCGCTGGATTGCTCGCCGCTCAGCGGGCGGCCGGCGCGGTGGACGCCGCGTTGCAGACCGGGCTACGGCTGATCGCGCTCGATCCGCTGCAGGAGCCACTGCATCGCACGCTCATGCGTCTCTACGCCCAGCTTGGCCGGCGTGGAGCCGCGCTGCACCAGTACCAGCTCTGCGTGGGCATCCTGCAGCGCGATCTCGGGATCGAGCCGGAGGAAGAGACCAAGCAGCTCTACCAGGAGATCCTTCGCCGACCACTCCTCACGACGCCCTCCAAGCCAGCGGCTTCAGGAGGGTCGGATCCCTTCGCGAGCATCCGGCGCCCGCCCCTTGTCTTCACCAGGGACACGCCTCTCATCGGGCGCGACCAAGAGATGACCCGGTTGCGAGCGGCGCTCGCGGAGGCCGTCAGCGGGCAGGGTCGTGTTGTCGCCTTCGTTGGCGAAGCCGGCGTTGGCAAGACACGACTCGTCGCGGAACTGGCAGCAGAGGTTCCCGCGGGGAGTACCCGAGTGCTGATCGGACGCTGCCACGAAAGCGAGCAGATCTTGCCGTTCGGCCCCTGGGTGGACGCGTTCCGCGCAGGGCGTGTGGGGGAGGACCGAGAATGGTTCGAGACCCTGCCGCTGGCTATGCGGCGCGAGCTGGGACGCCTGCTTCCCGAACTCGGGCCAGGAAATGGCGAGTCGGCGGCTCCTCCCGACTACCTGCAGCTCTTCGAGGGAGTGAGCTTGCTCCTCAGCCGTGTCGCCGACCGGCGGCCGACGGTCCTGATCCTCGAAGACCTCCACTGGGCGGACGAGATGAGCATCAGGCTGCTGGCGTTCATCAGCCGCCGCCTCCAGGCGTGGCACCTCCTAGTCATGGTGACGGCGCGCGAGGAGGAGCTGGTAGATGCGCCGATGCTTCACCGGACGCTTGGCGAGCTGGCGCGCGAGTCCGACGTGACCCGACTGGCGCTCAGACCACTGTCCCGGACCGACACGTTCCATCTCGTGGCGGCTCTCTCGCGTCCGGGAAGTGACGGAGCGACGGCGGCGCGCCTGGAGGAGGAGGTGTGGCGCGCCAGCGGCGGAAATCCTCTCGTCGTGGTCGAGGCGATTCGGGCGGCCACCCAGCACGCGCTCTCCCCCGGGCTCGAGGGGCTGCCCCTCCCTGAACGGGTCAGTGACATCATTGGCCGCCAGCTCGATCGGCTCTGCGAGCGGAGCCGCGAGCTGGTGACGCAGGCTTCTGTCGTGGGGCGCGAGTTCGAGTTCGCTCTGCTCCAGCACCTCTCCGGGCTTGGCGAGGAGGAGGTGGCGCGGGGAGTCGAGGAGCTGACACGCCGTCGCTTGCTGCATAGCGTGGACGAGCGCTTTGACTTCACACACGATCGGGTGCGTGAGGTGGCGTACAGTCGGGTCCTCGTGCCCCGCCGCAAGGTGCTCCACCGCCGCGTGGCTGAGGCGCTGGCGACACTCCACGCGGGAAACCTGGAGCCGCATCATCTCGCGCTCGGTCAGCATTACTCTGAGGGCGAGGTCTGGGACCAGGCCGTCCTCCATCTCCGCAGGGCCGGGGCAAGAGCCGCTAAACGCTCGGCCAACCGAGAAGCGCTTGCCTGCTTCGACCGCGCACTGGCCGCGCTGGCGCATCTGCCAGAAAACCGGTCCTCGCTGGAGCAGGCCTTCGAGATCCGTCTCGAGCTGCGAACGGTGCTGAGCTGGGTCGGTGAAATCCGGTTGGCCAAGGCGCGCCTGTGCGAGGCGGAGGCCCTCGCCGAGCGGTTGAACGACGACAGCCGGCGGGGCCGTGTCTGCGCGTTCATGACGAACATCCACTCCCAACTCGGCGAGCTGGACGAAGGGCTTGCCTACGGGGGCCGCGCGCTGGAGATCGCGGGGCGCCTCGGGGATTTGAGACTGCGCATTCTCGCCGCGAGCTTTCTCGAGCAGGCGCACTTCTTCCGGGGAGAGTACAAGAGGGCGGTCGAGCTGGCGACCGAGAACCTCGAGGCCCTGCCCGCCGACTGGGTCTCCGAGCATGTGTTAGGTGCCGCAGCGCCGGCATCAGTTTACGATCGCCACTGGCTGGTCTTGAGCCTGGCTTATCTTGGCAGATTCGACGAGGCGGCTCCGTATGAAGCCGAGATGATCAGGCTCGCAGAGGTGACGCAGCATGCGCACACCATCGGTCTGGCGTACTCGGCCGCGGGCTCGCTCCACCTCCAGAGGAGCGATTGGGTACGGGCGCGACCACTGATCGAACACGCGATCGCGGTGCTCAGGACGGCGAACGTCGTCAACCTGCTTGCTGCTCTCGCGGCCTCGACCTGGGTCCTGGCCCAGCACGGCGAGTGCAGTGAGGCGCTGAACCGGCTCCGGGAAAGCGAGCAACTCATCGAGCGCCTCTACGCGACGGGACCCGGTGCGGGCGGCCGCGGGACCTACCACTGGCTGGGGCGCACCTGCTTGCTGCTCGGCCGGCTCGACGAGGCGTGGAACCTGGGCAACCGGGCGGTCGAAGCCAATCGGTCTCAGCCCGGGCTCGCCGCCCACGCTCTGCATCTGCTCGGCGACATCGCGACCCATCCCGACCGGTTCGACGCCGAGCGCGGCGAGGCCCATTACCGCCAGGCGTTGGCCTTGGCCGAACCGCGCGGCATGCGCCCACTCGTCGCCCACTGCCACCTCGGTCTCGGCAAGCTCTACCTGCGCACAGGCAAGCGGGAAGAGGCGCAGGAGCACCTCACCACCGCGACCACGATGTACCGCGAGATGGACATGCGGTTCTATCTGGAGCAGGCGGAGGCGGAGACGCGCAGCAGTGGATACTGACCCAGGGGATCAGCTGCTCCCGGCGTTCGCGGGATTGTCCCGCCGGGGTTCTAAGGATTTAGCGCCAACGACTCATCGCAACGGCGCACCGGGATCCATGACGTTCGGTCTCGCCGAGACGGTTGCACCCGGGCCGTCATTGGCGCATACCTCCAAGGAGTGGATATGGCCACTGCCGAAGAGTCCTGCGGAGGTCGAGTGGAGTACAACCCGTTTATCCCGCCACTGCGAGACGATCCCTACCCGGCCTGGGCGCGACTGCGGCGCCAACACCCAGTGTTCTACAGCGCAGCCTTGGACGCATGGGTCGTCACCCGCCACGCAGACATTTGCGCGGTACTCCGCGACCCGGTGCGTTTCTGCAACGCCGGCGCCACGCGCCCCCTCGCGCCCCCACCGCCGAAGGTAGGGGCCATCCTGGCCGAAGGGTTCGCGTTCGAAGCCATGCCCCCCCCTGCTGGCAACGGACCCGCCATTGCACACCCGGTTGCGCAAGTTCGCCAATGCGGCGTTCACGAACCAACGAATTGCCGGGTTCGAGCCGCGCATTCGCGTTTTGGCGAGCGGGCTGCTCGACCAGATGGTGCTCTCGGGCCGCGGCCGAGCAGAGTTCGTGTCGCGGTTCGCCTTCCCCCTCCCCCTGATCGTCGTAGGGGATCTCATCGGCGTTCCGCGCGAGGACCATGACCAGTTGCATCGGTGGAGCGAGGACAAGTTCGCAGTCCAATGGGGCAATCTCCCGCTGGACGAGTATAGGGTCGCCGCACGGGGCTTCGTTGACTTTCAGCGCTACTGTGCCGCGTTGATCAATGCCCGGCGCCAGGAACCCCGTGATGACCTCGTGTCGGAAATGGTGGCTATCCGTATCGAAGGCGAGCAGCCTCTGAGCACGGGCGAATTGGTCGGCCACTTGATGGGGCTCGTCGCCGCCGGCCACGAGACCACCATGAATCTCCTGGCCCACGCCCTGTTTCATTTGCTAATGCAGCGCGAGCAGTGGGATGCGCTGGTCGCTGACCCTCCAGGCTTGGCAGCCGGAGCCGTGGAGGAGACGCTCCGCTACGACAACTCCGTCAGCGGCATGTGGCGCACAGCGACCGAGGACGTGCGGGTGGGTGGGGTGCCGATCCCGAAGGGTGCACGCTTGCAAGTTCTGTATGGCTCAGCCAACCGCGACGAGGCAGCTTTCCCCGACCGCCCGGACGTTTTTGACATTGCGCGCTCACCGTCTGTAACCGGCGCCCAGAGCTTAGCCTTTGGGCGCGGGGCGCACTTCTGTCTGGGCGCAAATCTGGCCCGACTCGAGGGCCGAGTGGCGCTGGAGCTTCTCGCGACGCGTCTGCCAACCCTTCGCTTGGACTCGGACCCCGGAGCCATCACCTGGCGCCCGAACGCAGCCTTCCGTGGCCCCGTCGCGCTTCCTATCGCCTGGTGACGCCAACAGCCGATCAGCTCCCCATGCACCTGCTCGTTCCCCCCTGCTACCTCAACCTCGGCGGGCTCTGCACGCGCACCGGCAAGCGCGACCAGGCGCAGGAGCACCTCACCACCGCGACCACGATGTACCGCGAGATGGACATGCGGTTCTATCTGGAGCAGGCGGAGGCGGCCATGAGCGAGTCGGCCGGTGGCTGACGCCTCCCTCCGCCGCTCCCTCCTCACCACCGCCTTGGTCGGCGCCCTCCTACCCACCGACGTCCCCGAGGGCCAGATTCTCCGGGCCTGGCTGGACTCCTGGTCGGGTGTCGGCCACGTCGTCGAGTCGATGCACGATCTGGCTTCGACGTGCGCCTGACGCGGTCACCGTTAGTCTGGTGGGCGGAATTCTGCCGAGACGACGTCAACCCGGTGCCTCACTGGCTCGGCCAGGGCCACGACGCTACGCCGTGGCGCGCTGTCCAGTACGCAGCGGTCGATGCGCTGATCCGAACCGAGAGCACCTGACCGCGGTGGCCAGGCGGCAGCCCGCTCGAGCCACCGACCAACCTGAACTGGCGTTCTCGCCGAAGAGGGCTGGCAGCCCGCCCGAGGAGGTCGCGCGCAAGGCGGCCGCCAAACGGCCGACGACGCCATCCGGGCGGGTCGCCTACACGCTCACCATCACGCTCCTGCGTGACGTGGCGGAACGGCTGACGGCACGGTCTATTCGCGAGAGTAAGAGTCTTGAAGCGCTTGTCACCGAGATCATCGAAGCCGAGCTGCGGAGGTCGAGATGACCCCCCGCCTGGTCTCTGCCGGCGACTTCCCGCGCGAGCCCGACCCGGTGGTGACGTGGATTCGGCTCGACAGGCTCACCCGTCGCGTGTCGGCCGGCGCCGGCGCATGGAGCAGGAGCCGACGCCGGCGCTCCCGCCTCATGGTGCTCCGCGCGTGGACGGCAAGGACGGCTAGCTACTTTCCGGTGCAGAAATGAGCGCGGACAGGATCGTGGGAGGCGGGATAAAGATGCAAGCGGCTGCGCGATCGGCTCATTTCCCCATCCTCCCGCTGCACCGCCGCTCGATATCTCTGGTCATCCGTGAACGGGGCTGGCGCGCCCGAGCACGAGCAGGTCGTTGACGATGATCCCCAAGCCGACCCATCGCTCCATGCCGAGCAGGCCGCGATAGCGGCACCCAGCGAGGCCGTGCCGGCGCTTCAGCACGCTGATCCGCCCTTCCGAGCCCGTTCGCCAGCCCAAGGCCGCTCGAACGGTCCGCGAATGCCGTTCTCGGCGCTGCCGCGGCAGGACCACGTGACGCACATTGCGCTCGCGCGCGAGCTGCTCGTTGGCGCGGGAGGCGAAGCCCCCGTCGGCGACCGCCAAGCGCGGCGGCCGGCCGAAGAGCCGCTCGTGACGTTCCAGGGCCGGCCCCCACAGGGTGGTGTCCGGCACCCGTGTAGAACAGACCTGGTAGTCGGCGATGAACTGCGCCTCGGCCTCCTGAATCTTGACGAGCTTGCCGAACTCCGTGGGCTTGGCCGCCTTGCCCTTGCGGATGACCTCGGTGTGTGGCTCGAAGAGGCTCACCACTTTGTCTGGGTACCGCGTCTCGCCCCGGAGAATGCGCGCCCGCGTTTGGGCGAGCACTCGGCGGACGAGGCCGACGGTGGTCCGGAGCCGCTCGGCCAGCCGCGC
>JBKPAK010000259.1:0-9928 GCA_046726415.1 Candidatus Methylomirabilota bacterium | reverse complement strand
CACGCGGTGGAGCGGGCCCTCGACCGCGTCGGACAGGCGCCATCCGAGGCGACCGTGGCCAAGGCCACGGCCCTGGTGGAGGGCGCTCAGCGGCTGGGCAGCGGCTTCGGCCACTGGGCGGCCCAGAACCGCTTCTTCGCGCTGTGGACGCAGCGGCCAGAGGCGCGCAGTGTGCTGACCCCGCTCGCCCGCGTCCTGGGATTTGCGGCATGACCGCCAGCACCCGCGCTCCTGTTCGCGAGACGACGGCGCCAGCGCGTCGGCGCTCCGCCGTACTCAAGCCAGATCGGCTCGCCCTCTTCCAGACGGTAATCATCGAAAACGTGGATCCCGCCGTCGACGGCGGCCGGTATCCAGTCAAGCGGGAAGTCGGCGATCTCCTCACCGTGTCGGCCGACATCTTCAAGGAGGGCCATGACGTGCTGGTGGCCTTCCTTCGCTATCGCGGACCCGGGGACACGCGATGGCGAGAAACCCCGATGCGCTTCGTGGATAACGATCGCTGGGCCGGCCAGTTCGCGCTGGAGCAGAACGGCCGCTATCGCTTCTTCCTCGAGGCCCTTCCAGATCCGTTCCTCTCGTGGCTGGCCGACCTCGCCAAGCGGACTGAGGCCGGACAAGATGTCGCCAGCGAACTGCTCGAGGGGCGCGCGCTGATCGAGGCGGCGGCCCGCCGAGCGCGGGGCGCCGAGGCGCGCGATCTGCGCGCCATCGCCGAGCGCATCGCGAACGCCCCCAGTCAGGCGGAGGCGGTGGCCGCGGCCTGTGAGGCCCCCCTGGCCGCGCTCATGGACCGGCACCTCGATCGCCGCGCCGCCACGCGCAGCGAGCGCGAGTACGAGGTCGTGGTGGATCGCGAGCGGGCGCGCTTCGCCGCCTGGTACGAGATGTTCCCTCGCTCGGCGCGCGGCGACGGCCAGCACGCGACCTTCAAGGACGCCGAGCGCGAGCTCCCGCGGATCGCGGCCATGGGATTTGACCTCGTCTACCTGCCACCCGTCCACCCGATCGGCCACGCCTTTCGCAAGGGCCGCAACAACTCCCTCACCGCCGCCCCGGGCGATCCAGGCAGTCCCTGGGCCATCGGAAGCGAGGAAGGAGGCCACACCGCCGTCCACCCACAGCTCGGCACCTTGGAGGATTTCGATCACTTCTTGGACGCGGCTGGCGGGCTCGGACTCGAGGTCGCCCTGGACTTCGCCATCCAATGCTCCCCCGACCATCCCTACGTGCGGGAGCATCCCGAGTGGTTCTTCCATCGGCCTGACGGCAGCATCAAGTATGCCGAGAATCCACCCAAGAAGTACCAGGACATCTATCCCCTAAACTTCTACGGTCCCGACCCCGCGCCGCTGTGGGACGAGATGCGTCGGATCGTCGAGTTCTGGGTGGCCCACGGCGTGCGGACCTTCCGCGTCGACAACCCCCACACCAAGCCCGTGAAGTTCTGGGAGTGGCTCATCCGGAGCATCCAGGTCGAGCACCCGGATGTCATTTTCCTGGCGGAGGCGTTCACCAGGCCCAAGATGATGCGGGTTCTGGCCAAGGCCGGCTTCACCCAGTCCTACACGTACTTCACCTGGCGCAACGAGAAGCGCGAGCTCGTGGAATACCTCCAGGAGATCACTCAGCCCCCGATGGCTGAGTACTTCCGCGGCAATCTGTGGCCAAATACTCCCGACATCTTGCACGAGACCCTTCAGAAGGGGGGACGGGCGGCGTTCAAGATGCGCCTGGTGTTGGCGGCAACGCTTTCGTCCCTCTACGGCGTATACAGCGGCTACGAGCTGGTCGAGAACGTGCCGGTGCACGAGGGCTCGGAGGAGTACCTGAACTCGGAGAAGTACGAGATCAAGGCGCGGGACTGGAGCGCTCCTGGCAACCTGGTGGACTTCATGACCACCGTCAACCGGATCCGGCGCGAGAACCGCGCCCTCCACTTCTACCGCAATCTGACCTTCTACCCGGCCGACGACCCCAACATCGTCTGGTACGGGAAGATGACGCCGTCCCGGGACAACGCGATCTTCGTGGCCGCCAACCTGGACCTTCATGGCCCGCGCGGTTCGCTGGTGGACGTGCCGGTGGGCGAGCTGGGGCTCGGCCCCGACGAGCCGTATATGATGCACGAGCTGCTGAGCGATCGCTGGTACGAGTGGCGTGGGCCCCGTGGCGCGGTGCTACTCGATCCCGCTTTTGACTCCGCCCAGATCTTCGCCTTCCACCGAAGGTGACGCCACGCCGTGATCCTGCCGTCGCCGGCCGCCCTGGCCGCCTGGCTTCCCGAGCAGCGCTGGTTCGCCGGCAAGGCGCGGCGAATCGAGGGCGTCGTCATCGAGGCGGCCATCCCCCTCGGCGGCGCCGCCCTGGTGGTGGCGCGCGTGGGGCTCGACGATGGCGTCGAGGATCGCTACGCGTTGCCGCTGGCCCTGAGCGCGACGCCGCTGGACGTCCTGGCCGAGCCCGCTTTCGCGCACGACCTCCTCGCGGTGATGGCCTCGGGCGCCCGCGTGGCCGGCGACGCCGGAGCGATCACCGGCCGCCCGACGTTGGCCCTGTCGCCGGCGCTGCCCGAGCCGCTGACCGTCCGAAAGCTCGGGGGTGAGCAGAGCAATACGTCGGTGGCCTTCGGCGACGCCATCGCACTGAAGCAATTCCGGCGGTGGGTCGCGGGCGTCAATCCGGAGGAGGAGATCACGCGCTTCCTCACCGAGCGAACGCCGTTCGCCCACGCGCCGAAGCTCCTGGGCTCACTCACCTACGAACCGACCTCCGGCGCGGCGGGCACCCTCGCCGTCGCCCACGAGTTCGTGGCTGGCTCGTGCGACGGCTGGAGTTGGATGCTCGAGCAGCTCCGCGAGCTGGATGGCCACCTCGGCCCGCAATCCGGCGACGAGGCGGTCATCCGGCGGCTGGCCTCGACGAGCCTGGATGCCCTGCATCGCCTCGGCGAGCGCACGGGCGAACTCCACGCTGCCCTGGCCTCCGATGGGCAGGACCCGGATTTCGCGCCGGAGCCAATCACCGGCGCCGACATCGCCGGCTGGGCCGAAGGCGTGCACCGCCAGGTCGACGCCGGCCGCGCGGCGGTGGGCGGCCAGCTTCCCGTGGAGATTCCCGATGTCGGCGCCGCTTTGGCGGGGCTGGCCGGGGGGACCAAGATTCGGCACCACGGTGATTTCCATCTCGGCCAGACCCTCTACGTTCCCGCGCGCGCTGACTTCATCATCATCGATTTCGAGGGCGAGCCCCTGCGCCCGCTCGCCGAACGCCGCCGGAAGCACGCCGCGGTACGCGACGTGGCCGGCCTGACGCGGTCCATCAGCTACGCCGCTGCCGGGCTGGGCGCTCCGGCTGCGACGTGGCCGAAGATCTGGGAGGCTGAAGGCACGCGCGCCTTCGTGGCCGGTTACCTCGCGGTGGCCCGCGGCCACTCCTTCACTCCCGTCGGCCCGGCGGCCTTCGATCGAGCACTGGCGGCCTTCGAGCTGGAGAAGGCGGCCTACGAGATCGTTTACGAGGCCAGCCATCGACCTGCCTGGCTCCCCATTCCCGTGCGGGGACTGGTCAGCGCGGTGGCGCGGATACGGGCGGTGGAATCGTCTGCTTCGGCGTGAACAGCATGGTCTTCACGTCCCACGCGTTCTGATCGAAAGAGACGAAGAGCCCCTCCTCGTACATGAAGGCGGGCGCGCCACTCTGCTCGCCCACGCCCGTCGGTTCCCCCCAACCTTGGATGATGAGGCGGCGATTGAACGCGCCGGGCTTCGGGTGGAGGAGCAGGCTCCGCACCACCTGCGGCCGGTAGCCCTCGGGGGTGAGGAGCCCGAAGTCGATGACCATGCGGTCCATGCCCACCGGCGCCCGCTCACCCTCGTATACCCACTGGCTGGAGTCGTACCCGTCGACCTTCTGCGTCGACATCCGCGTGGCGTTGCCATAGCGAGCGCGCACCGCCTCCATCGTCGTCAGGCCCGGTTCGATTAATCCCCACTCGAGGCCATGGGCGCCTCGCCGCGGAGCCGCAGCCACGCCCGCCACCAGGAGCAGGAGGAGAAGAGCGAGCCACAGGCCGCGGCGTCGCGTCATCGTTCGCTCAGAATCCTAGGGCCACGCCGTCGCCGCGCGGATCGGCCCCGCCCATCAGGGTCCCGTCGCGGATCGCGATGGCGTGCGCGTGGCCGGCGCGGTGGAGGAATTCCCCCTCCACCCGCAGACGATGCCCGCGGCGTCCGAGGGCGGCGAGCACCCGCGGTGACACGCGAGACTCGATGCGCGCCGTGTCCGACGGCTCGTCGGGCAGGAATGCGCCGATGAGGAAGCGCGGCCGCTCGATGGCTTCTTGAGGGTCCAGACCGTAGTCCAGGAGATTGGTCAGAATCTGCAGATGAAACATCGCCTGACCGTTGCCACCCATGGTGGCCAACGCCGCCAGGGGCTGTTCGCCGCGCGCCACGATGGCCGCGATGAGGGTATGGAACGGTTGCTTGCCCGGCGCGAACGCGCTCGGGTGCGCGGGATCGGGGCTGAAGTGCCGGCCGCGATTGTGCAGGACGATGCCCGTGCCCGGCGGGACGACGCCCGAGCCGAACGGATTGAACAGGCTCTGGATGACGCTCATCATGTTGCCCCGCCCATCGGCGACCACGAACCCCGTGGTATCTCCGTCCGGGTGACCGGCCGCGTAGCTCAGGGCCTTCTTCGCGTCGAACGCGCGCCGGCGGCCCTCCGCGTAGGGCTTGGCGAGCAAGGCGGCCACCGGCACCCTGGCGTGGACGGGATCGCCAATCCAGCGATCGCGGTCGGCGTAAGCCAGCTTGGTCATCTCGAGGAGCAGGTGCAGGTGTTCGACGGAGTGGAGGGGATGGCGGGCGAGGGAGAAGCCCTCCAGGAGATTCAGCCCGAGGAGCGTCGCCAGTCCCTGCGTGGGTGGAGGCGTCTCATACACCGTCACCCCCCGATAGGTGGTGGAGATGGCCTCGCCCCACTCGCCGCGATGGCCGGCGAGGTCGTCGTGGCTCAGGAACCCGTCGCGCTCCAGACGTTGCGCGATGGCCTGCGCGATCCGCCCGCGATAGAACAGGTCGGGCCCCGCCCCCGCGAGGTCGCGGAGGGTACGCGCGAGGTCCGTCTGGACGAGGAGCTCTCCCAGGGCTGGCGGGCGGCCCCCGGGCAGGAAGATGCGGCGCCACTCCCCATCGTCGAAGCGCGCCGCCATTTCTCCCGCCGCCTGGCTGACGAGCTGGGTACACGGAAACCCGTGCTCGGCGTAGTGGATGGCCGGGACCAGCAGCTCCCCGAGCGTCCGCGTCCCGAACCGCTCGAGGAGCATCGCCCAGGCCCGGACGCAGCCGGGGACGCTCACGGTGGCCGGGCCCACCGCCGGCAAGTTGGAGAGGCCTCGGCGTGTGAGTTCGTCCAGCCCGGCTCGACTGCCCGAACGCCCGGCGCCGTTCAAGAAGTGAACCCGACCCGTGGCGGCTTCGTAGTACAGACAGAAGAAGTCGCCGCCCACGCCACAGCAGTAGGGCTGGGTCACGCTGAGCACTGCGTTGACGGCCACCGCCACGTCGGCGGCGGTGGCGCCGGCTCGCAACAGCTCGATCCCGGCCAGGGTGGCGAGGGGATGGGCCGAGGCGACTATGCCCCCGCGTCCCAGGGCCACTGGCCGATGACTATAGCCGATCTGCGGCATGCGGGGCGTCGGCGAAGATCTTGGCGATTTCGTCCTGGTCGAACGCGGGGAGCGGTCCCTGGTGAGTTCCGTCCACCAGCAGGAGCCCGTGCTCGCGTGGGATGACCTGGCCGATGAAGTAACTGTCGATGCCCTCGCGCGCGAGAGCATGGATCACGATGCCCGCGTCAGCCGGCGCCAAGGTCATGAGTAAAGCGCCGGAGGCGATGGTTCCGAGCGGGTCGAGCCCGAAGGCCCCGCACAGCTCGGCGGCTTCGGGAAGGACCGCGATGCGGCTTCGGTCGATCCGGAGCCCGACTCCCGCCGCCTCGGCCAACTCCCGCAGCGCGGTGGCCACCCCGCCTTCGGTCGGGTCGTGCATGGCATGCACGGGAGCCAACTCGCAGGCGATCTCCGCCTCGGGACGGACACTGATGCCGGGTCGACGCAGGAATCCGCGGGCGCGGGTGATCACCGAGGCGCGGACGCCCCGCGCGCGCAGCTCGGCCTCCTTCTCGCGCGCGATGATGGCCGCTCCCTCCAGCGGCACGCCCTTCGTGAGCACCACGGCGTCGCCCACCTGCGCGCCGGCCGTGGTGACGAGCTTGTCTCTGGCCACCTCGCCCAGCATGGTGCCGGCCACGATGGGGCGATCGAGCCCATGCGTCACCTCGGTGTGCCCCCCGACGAGGCTGACCTCCAGCTCGTCACAGGCCCCGCCGAGTTCGGCGAAGAGCCGGCTCACCACCGCCTCGTCCGTGCGCCCCTCGGGCAGGAGCACCGTGGCCAGGAACCAGCGAGGGCGGGCGCCCCGCACGGCGATGTCGTTGGCATTCACCTGGAGCGCGTACCATCCCAGCTCGTCCGTGGCGAACGTGATGGGATCAGCGGTGGCGACGAGGTAGCGGTCGCCCATGTCGATCACCGCGGCGTCCTCGCCGAGCCGCGGGCCCACGATCACGCGCGGATCCTTGGGAGGGTGTCCTTCGAGCAGGCCTCCGAGCAGCGCGGGGCGCAGCTTGCCGACCGGCAGGAACGCCATCGGTCGGTCAGTATACACGCGGGGCGGCGACGAGCCTGAGGAGGTCGGCGGTCAGATCGTAGAGCTGGCCGCAGCCCGTCGGACCACCCAGAAGCGACTGGACGCGCTTGGACAGTCCGGCGTCGAGCCTCTCGCCGAGCACTGCGTGAATCTTGGCCTGCGGCTCCGAGCAGATCCCCGCGTAGGGCAGCCGCGAGATCCTCGACTCCGCGCGCACGACGCGGCCGGTGGCCAGATCGACGTCGTAGACGAGATCGAAGCCGTGGACGTTGTCGTGCATGGAGTGGGCGAGTCGCAGGCGGTGCCCGTCGTGCTCGAGTCGAGCCACCTTGCGCCGCGCGAAGACGCGCCGCTGGCCCGGCCGGGGGCTGTACAGGTCGGGCGTCGCCGCGCACGTCACCGCCCGCCGGTCGAAGAGCGCCGCCCCAGCGTCGCTATAGGTGAAACACGAGTCCGGCAGATCGAACCACGCCTCACGGTCCAGCGCCCAGAGGGCGGCCGGACCCTCGGCCGCTGCCCGTTCCGGTCGCTCGCGCGGTAGGCAGACCACCTGCCGAGCGAGCCGGGCGACCTCGATGAGCGCGTCGACGAAGACCGAGGTCCCGGCAAGGCTCCCCATCGCCTCGCGCGCCCGACGCGCGAGACCCGCCACCATGGCCGTGCCGGCCAGCGCGCCCAGCCCCTCAAGCGCGCGCGCATCCACGGTACCGGCCACCACGCGCGGGTGGAGCGAACGGATCGCGTACCCGGGCGGCGGCTGAGCCTCCGCGCTGAGCTCGACCTCCCGATCGGGATCGGCAAGGTGCACCGTGTGCAGGAAGGCGTCGCCCCCGGCGGTACAGTCCGACCAGCCGTGCATCACGCGCTCGTACGCTGGCCGGCCTTCGAGGAGCGGAGGTAGATTCACGCGAGGCCAGCAAGACGGCAGCGCCGGAGACGAGCGCGCGCGGTCATCACGCAGTGCCGCCGACGAGCGCGCGCGGTTATCACCGAGCGCCGCAGACGAGCACGCGCGGTCATCACCGGCACCGACGCAACAGCCGCAGCCAGGCCCGCGATGACGACGGGATCGGGCCCATCAGCGGCCTCGGCGATTGACCGGATGGGCCCCATCAGCGGCCTGCGAAGCGCGCGAAGACGTGGAGCACCTCCTCGATCTTCCGCTGGCGGTCGAGTCGAGAGCCGGAGCGGACGGCATCGAGCACGCACGCCTCGAGGTGGTGACCCAGGAGCAACTTCTGCACCTGGGCCAGGGCACCCTGCACCGCGGAGATTTGGAGCAGGATGTCGGCGCAGGAGGCGTCGGCGGCGATCATCCGCTGGAGGCCCTGCACTTGGCCCTCGATGCGTCGAAGGCGGCCCCGGGCCTTGCTGCCAGTTTCGCTGTCGAGCACGCCTCGTTACCCCTGGGGGGTATTATGGCCAGCCGCCCCGGGCCTGTCAATCGAGACGGGGGACGGGGCCGAGCTCATCTCAGATCGAAGAGCATCGGCTGGTGCTCGTCAGGGGGCCGCACGCGCCGGCGACGCGTCGAGGAGCGGTCCCGCGCGCGCTTCGCCCCCGCGGGAGCCGCCCGAGGGGGGCGAGGACGCGTCCATCCCTTCTGCCGGGCGATCCGCTCGCCCTGCTTGATCACCAGCAGGTCCACCAAGCGCGCCAGCGGGTTCTTCAGCAGCAGAAGGTACCGCTCCCAGTAGCGTGGCGACAGGGCGAGCGTCTTCATCTGGTCCACGGCCAGCGCGAGGGCGGCGCGGTCACCCTTGCGGGACGCCGCCCGGAGGTCGGCCAGGATCCGCGTGGCGCTCACGCGCGAGGGAGAAGTGCGCGCCATCCGGTGCCCTACCGCAGAAGGACCTCGAACTCGTCGCGGTGCGCGTGGCCGGTCACCGCCTGCACGGTGATCTTGCGGTCTAGCGCGGCGGCGAGCTTCTCCAGGCTGTCCCGCGCCTCCGTCTCGAGGTACGCCGCCACATCGGGGTGCACCCGCACCACCAGCTCGCGGTGGGGATCGCTGGCGGCTTTGCTCCGCAGGGCGCGGAAGACCTCGGCGGACAGGGTGGCGTCGGTCTTGGTGACTCCGGTGCCTCGACACGCTGGGCAGGCCATGGTGAGGAGCGAGCGAAGATCCTGGCGCACGCGCTTGCGCGTCATTTCCACCAGGCCCAGCTCGGAGATCTGCAGCACATTGGTGCGCGCCTTGTCCTCGATCAGAGCCCGCTTGAGGGCCCGATATACCTGCTCCCGGTGCTCCTCCTGCTCCATGTCGATGAAGTCGATGATGATGATGCCCCCCAGGTCGCGCAGGCGAATCTGCCGCACAATCTCCCCGACCGACTCTAAGTTGATCTTGAGCACGGTCTGCTCGAAGTCGCGCTTGCCCACGTACTTGCCGGTGTTGACGTCGATGGAGACCAGCGCCTCGGTCTGGTCGATCACGATGTAGCCGCCCGAGCGCAGCCAGACCCGGCGGCGCAGAGCCTTCTCGATGTCCTTCTCGATGCCGAGCGATTCGAAGAGCGGCGGCGTCCCCTCCGCGAGGCGCACGCGGTCGACCAGGGCCGGCGAGAGCGAGCGAGCATAGCTCAGGCAGCGCTCGAAGACCTCCCGCGTGTCCACCGCGAACTCCTCCACGTCGGGCGAGAAGAGATCGCGCACCACGCGGAAAGCGAGATCCATCTCGGCGTGGAGGGGCGCAGGAGCCGCCGACTGCTCGAAGCGGCTCTGGATCTGGCCCCACAGGCGGCCCAGAAAGGCGACGTCGGCGGCGAACTCCTCCTCGCCCTTCCCCTCGGCATTGGTGCGGACAATGAAGCCGCCGGGAGGCGGATTGAGGGCGCGCACCACCGCCCGCAGCCGATCGCGCTCCTCTTCGTCGTGAATGCGGCGGGAGACCCCGACATGGCGGGCCTGCGGCATGTACACGAGATAGCGCCCGGGAATGGAGATGAACGAGGTGACGCGGGCCCCCTTACTGCCCAGCGGCTCCTTGGAGACCTGGACGAGCACGGTTTGGCCCTTGCGGAGCAGATCCTCGATGGGCGCCCCCGCCTCCCGGCGTGCCGGCTCATCCACGTCGGTCTCCGCTTCGGGGTCCGCATCGTCCGCGCTGAGAGACGGCGCGCTCAGCCCGCCCGTGTTGGCGGTGTAGTCGCCGCCATACAGAAATGCGTCCTTGGCCAGGCCGATGTCGACGAAGGCCGCCTGCATCCCGG
>JBKPAK010000258.1:0-11382 GCA_046726415.1 Candidatus Methylomirabilota bacterium | reverse complement strand
AGCGCGACCCGGAACGGGTCCTCGACGACGTGCGGAACGAGAAAGTCAGCCTGGAGGCGGCGCGCCGCGACTACCGCGTCGCCATCGATCCCCAGACCTGGACCGTGGATGCGGCCGTGACGGCGCGCCTGCGCGCCGAGGCGCGCGCCGCTGACCCGATCGCGGCGGGAGGGTAGCTGACGCGCTTCAGCTCCCACTTCCAGCAGACCGAGGAGGAAACGACAATGGCCAAAGCCCTCGAAGGGATTCGCGTCGTGGACTTCACGCACGACCAGGCCGGGCCCGCCTGCACCCAGGTGCTGGCCTGGCTCGGCGCCGACGTCGTCAAAATCGAGCGGCCGCCCCACGGGGACCGGGCCCGCAAGCTCTGGTACAGCGACCGGGCCGACATCGAAGAGGTCCTCACCACGCTCGCCGCGTACACGCGCGAGGACGTGCAGCGCCTGCGAGACAAAGGCGTTTTGCAATGAGCCAACCCGCACCGAACCTGGTCGTCGGCACCGGCGACTACTGCTACGACATCGTGCGCCCGTTCGGGACCCTGCCGCCGGACATGACGTTCGGTGTCATCAGCCACGTGGCGGTGGACTCCCGCGATCGCGTGTACTTCTACCAGCGCAAGGATCCGCCCATCCTCGTGTTCGACAGCCAGGGCCACTTCCTCGACGCGTGGGGAGAAGGTCGCCTCCGGGATGCCCACGGCATCTACATCGGTCCCGACGACCACGTCTACGTGTGCAATCGCGACGAGCACGAGGTGCTCAAGCTCACGCGGGAAGGCAAGATCAGCCTGATCCTCGGCCAGCGCGGGCGGCCTGCCCTGCAAGCGCCGTTCAACCACCCCGCCGATGTCGCGATCTCGCGGAGCGGCGAGATCTACGTCGCCGACGGCTACGGTAACTCCGCCGTTCACCGGTTCTCGGCGGAAGGCAAGCACCTCAGCTCGTGGGGTGCGCCCGGGGCGGGCCGTGGCCAGTTCACTACCCCGCACGGGATCTGGGTCGACGGCCAGGATCGGGTGTTCGTGGCTGACCGCGAGAACAACCGGGTGCAGATCTTCAGTCCCGAGGGCGACTACGCCGGGGAGTGGGGCGATCTCTACCACCCGATGGACATCTACATCGACCGGAGCGGCATCGTCTACGTCACCGACCAGATCCCCCGGGTGACGGTATATGCGGCCAATGGCCAGATCGTGTCGCGGGGGAAGCCCGTCGAATACGGCGCGCACGGGGTCTACGGCGACTCGCAGGGCAACCTCTACATGGCCGAGGTGAGGCTCAACCGCGTCTCCAAGCTGGTCAGGCGACCGCGCGGCTCGTCCGCGTAATCGCTCCAGCCGGACGCGCCACTTTCCCACCGTCCTACACGCTGCACTTCGGGTTGATCGATCGCGGCCTCGTATTGTGGTCCGGCACCCGAAGAGGCTATCGGAATTACGTTCCACTGCCGAACGACAGGCGGGAAGCTGACGCTCTCCTCCGAGCCCGACGAGGCCAAGTGTGTCCCCATCGAGCAACTGCTCAACCTTGAGTGCGCCGATTGGCTGCGCCGATGCTTCGTAGCGTTCCTGGGGGCGATCCGAGGTGGATGCCGCAGGGGATCACGGTGCGGCCGCTTGCCTTCACCCCCAGCAGGGCGCTCGCTATGCGCTCAGGGGCTCGTTGTGCGGTGGCGCGGCTCCCGGGAGGGGCGAAGTTCTGTAACGGGTGGCCAGCTGGTGCGACCCAGCCGGGTCGCCCTCCAGGGCGTCGCGGCAGCTCGAGTCCCTCAACGTGCCAGCTCTTCCTCGATCACGCGGAGGAAGCTCTCTAACTAACGGCTGCGCGCCCGTCAGCATCCGGCCGTTGACAAAAAAGGTCGGGGTGCCGGTCACACCACTACGCGTCCCCTCCTCTACGTCCTTCTGCACTGCAGCCCCGTACTTGCGGCTGCTCAGGCACTGCTCGAAGGCCGGCACGTCCAGCTCCACCGCCCGCGCGTACGCCTGCAGCTGCTGCGGTTCAGCCGGCGTCTTGGTGTAAAGCAGATCGTGGTGCGCCCAGAACTTCCCCTGCTCATTTGCGCACCGCGCGGCCTCGTGTGCCTTCGCCGCGTGCGGGTGCAAGCTATCGATCGGGAAGTCCCGATGGACGAGTTTGACCTTTTCACCGTACCGGGACAGGACCTGCCCGAGCGTCGCCTGGGCACCCTTGCAGAAGGAGCAGTGGAAGTCCTCGAACTTGACAATTGTTGCAGGGGCCGTCGCCGGGCCCTTGAACGGGGCCCCGTCCTGACTCAGCTGGGTCCGGAAGACGGGTGGAGCCTTGAGGTGGACCACGACCTTGGCCTGTGAGCGGAGCGATTGAATCAAGGACTCGCGTTGGGCCGCCAGCTTCTGGTTCTGGAGGTGGGCCATGATCTGCTTCCTGATCGTCGTCTCATCTCCCTGGAGCCGGGCTCTGTTGGCCTGGTAGAAGCTCTCGATCTCTTGTTCGGTGACCGGCCCGACCTTCCTGGTCACCTCGGCATCGAGCAGCGCCTGGACTGTGATGCTCCGCTTCGCCGCCTCGTTGGCCAGGAGCCGCGCGGCGATCAGCGCCTCGACCTTCTGGCGCTTGATACTGTAGATCTGCTCCCGGAGCCTGGCGAGCGACGCGCCGAGGGCTGTCTCGACTTCTTTGGCCGTGATGACCTCCGCGTCCACCTCGGCCAGTGGCTCGCTCCTCGTGCACCCGCCGACGGGCAGCATCAGCGCCAGCAGGATCGCAGGGGTCCACCGGGAGATGCCGGTTGGCCCCTCCCGCTATGGATGGGACGAAGGGCGCCTTCGATGAGCTAGCCTGTTGATCATGCCAAACTCCTTCCGCAGCGCGGCGAAAGGCCGGCAGGGCGGGAGAACCCGCCCTGCCGGGTGAGTTGCGGGAGGCTACGAGAGGCTGGTCCACGCCCCAGGAAACTGCCCGCAATGGCTCAAGGACAAGTGAAGAACACCGCCGAGAGGGAACTCGGGTCAGCAGGTTCGGGCCCGACGGGCGTGGTTAGGTCCGTGAGCTGAAGGTTCGTCCAGCTGATGGCAGACAACACCAGGTTCTGGCCGCCACCGCAGGTGGGCGGGTCTGACGGCGGACACGCTGGTGCTTCGAGCGTGATGGTCGCAGTTACTTGGCCATTCTTGCCGCTGTTGAACGTGGCCGGCACCACCTCCAGGCCTACCTCGACGAGTTCGCCTTCCGCTTCAACCGGCGGCGGACGCCGATGGAGGCCTTCCAAACCCTCCTCGGCCTCGCCTCGAGTGCTCACGGCCCCACGACCTACGACATGTTGTATCGTTCGGAGTCAACCGATAAGCAGGGGCGCGGTTTCGAGGACCGCCACGTTGAGGAGCTGAGACTCCACGTCGTGTGGTCGACGCCCTTCCGGCTCAGCAGGCGTCCATCGCGCCCGGTCTTGTAGGCCACGATCCGCCAGCCGTCCACCTTCTCCTCGTAGACCCAACCCCGGTCGGTGGAAGGGCTGAACGAGCGTCGGCTGGAGCGGAGTCACGCGGAACGGGACGGCAGGAGCCACCGGCTACCATTGTGCCGAGCGCGTCAAGACCGTTGGCGCCACCCGCCGCGCTACGCGTCGTACCGTGTCAGGGGAACCTCAGGGGCGCGACGACAGGAGCGCACCCTGCAGCCGGTGGTTATGTGGCAGCTCATCGGCATGGTACGCCTGCATACCAGGTGTACAGCCACGCCACGAATACCGATCCGTGCACGATTGCAGATGCGACGCCGGTACTGATGACTGGATAAGGGAACCCCGCTCCCAGAGCCATGCAAGGCCGCCTCCGATCGCTCCTCTGCCGATGGTCGTGATGTTCATGGTCGTCGTCACGCGCCCGTGAAAGACGGTATTCCTCCGGCAGATCCTTTCCTACCCATATGACACGTCAGCCAGTGCCGACGCAGACTTACTTCGCACGGGGGCCACGCCGAGGGACCTGGCTGAAGGTCTCGAATCCCCTCTCGGGCGTGGGCCGGGGTGCGGTGTTTCCGCCCCCATTCTCGACTCGTAGAGGGCGAACCCTCGTACGGACAGGTGGCTGTCGAGGTCCTCGTTTCCCAACCCCCGATTGCCGCAAGAAGAAGGGGCCGGAGCCTGTGAAGCCCCGGCCCTTCCGTGTCTAGCGGCTCACCGCCTACCGGTTAATTCCCGGCGATCCCGTCGATCGTGATGTAGGGCGACGTGAAGCCCGCGAAGGTGAGCGTGTACGTGAATCCGTGGAGCACTAGGGTCCCCGCCCGGATCGAGGGCGTCCAGTTCGGATTCGGGCAGACCTGCGGGGCCGAAAATGCACTCACTGACTGCTCCGGGACACGCAACTGCCCATTCCTCGTCGAGGGCACCACGGCCGAACTCGTGTCCGAAAAGACCGCCGTGTGGGACTCGACCAGATTGCCGCCGTGGTTCGTGCAATCGATGGTCGCCGTGTAGTTGGCTGCCAAGGCGACGTTCGCGTTCGTGTTCCCGACACCCCCGAGCACGTAATCGCTACAGTCGATCGACAGGTCTGCATTAACCACGCACTCGGGGTCACCCGATTTGAGGTTTGAGGCGCCCGGGGCATTCGCGGAGTCGAAGCTACCTGCGTTCGGGTCGTATGTCCCCGGAGCGACCTGGGCCAACGCCACCGAGGCCGACACGGCTGTCAGCAACGTCAACAAGGCTGTGAAGATCCCTAGCCGTTTCATCTTCCGTCTTCTCCTCACTTCCGCAGTCTGCTTCGACTGGCTTGGGAATGCAGGGTCGTCCAACGCCATGGCTCGGCGCTGAGAGACTAGGCCGCTACGCACCCACCTCCTTCCGTGTCTGTCCAGGCCGCCTGTCCGCCTCCTCATGCCTTCCTGCAGGGAGTCCTGACAGCCTGTCCCAGGACCACGTTGTCGCGGAGGGCAACGGGCGGCCGGATGGCGCTCGGCGTGTACGCGACAACGGACGGCAGGGGATCGTCATCGCCGCATCAAACCGCGTGGGCGGAGCGAGTGGAAGTCGGTTGTCGAGCCGTCAGCTATGAGGCCGTCGGCTATCGAAGGGACATCGAGTGGGCTAGATGGCGGAACCCAGGCGACCAAACTTAGCCTGCTGCCAAAGGAGCTGACCGTCGTGCTGGAGCCGACGACCTGACCGCTGGCGTTCACCGCGAGGGCCTGGCTGGAGCTGCCGCCGGGAAGTGTGCCGAGATTCCTGGGCGCATAGATGGGCAGGCCAGCCTCGTCGGTCTGGCCTGTCGGCGTCCACAAGACCGCACGCGTCCCGGTATTGCCATCGGGGGTGACGGTGGTGCTGAAGCCGACAACCTGGCCACTGGCGTTCACCGCCAAGGCTTGGCTGAAGTTGTCGCCGGGAAGACCTATGGCGTAACGACGGCTGTTACGATGTTTCATTTTCGGGAAACGTGAGCCCCAACGCGGCCTGGGCGGAGCCTGCAGGCCGCTGGCGGCCTCGTATAGCTATTCGTCCGGTAAGTTGCGTAGCCAGTAGTGGGGAACTCACAGCGCCACGACGGACGATCGCTTGGGAAGGCCATGCCCTTTGCCTTGAACGAGCGACGAGTGCGACATCATAGCGTCGCATTGGACGCATCTCAAGCACCTTTTGAGGATGTTCCAAACGCATGGGATCTGGTCCCCTCCGGCACTGACGATGGACGTCTACTTCCCAGCAATGCTTTGTCTAGCCTGGCGACTCTGGATTCGCCGACTCGCTCCGCCGAGCGTTACATTGCGTGCAGCGAAACTACTGCAGCGCGCCTCGTCTTGGCCATTCACCGAAAGATAGTTTTTGCAGTATCGTTCGATAGTGGAGCGGCCTGCGAGGCTGACAGGCGAAGAGCGGTCGGACCAGCTGATCAGCTAGCGCGAGACAGCCCCCCTTCGGGACAGGGCTGTCCACGGTTGGCGACGCGAACGTGCACACGACCGTGAATCGGTAGGACACACACATAGTGGTCAGATGGCTGAGGTCAGTGACAAGATCTGCATATTTTCGGACTCGCCTGGCTGTTTTTGTTACGGTCCGGAAGTCTGGCCCTGCGGGCAGTTGCTGGATCGCGAGTCAGACTCGGCTCGCTGGTGGTGGTTATTCGCGCAGTCCGCCATCTGAACACCACCGCCCCCACGGATATAGGCCGTTGCTTCTATTGAATTCCCACGCGGCACAGAAGTTGCCTGCTCCGGGGTCGGGTGGAGTTCGCTCTTCGGAAGATTCGCCACCGAGTTGAGTCGAGTCCGACGGCGGCTGGCTGTACGGCAGAAGAGGGGCGGCGATGCCTGTACGGGGGCTCGAGAGTCTAGACGATGTCGTGAGCAGATCGCTCGCCTTCACGCGCGCCTGGCATCGACCATCGCACCGGTCGACAATCTCCGCTGGTGCTGCCCCGTTCCTTAGTGCCGGATCGGTCGAGGCCTGGGCGTGGCGCTGATGCCTGTAATCGGCACGATAGATATCTCCATTGGGGTGCTCACCCTCTTCCGGCTTCTCCCGCCCGTGCCGCTTCGGATGGTGTTCTGGGGCTTTAAGAAGGCCCGCCTGCGCCCGCTATCGCTGGAGCCGATATGGAAGTTGCTCGAGCGCGCCGGCAACTTCCCGATGCCAAGGGCGCTCCTGTGGTCGGCTGACTGGGCACGGTGGCTGCTCGGGAGGTTCTCGCCCCTGCGTCACGGCCCGCTCAGCCAACTGCGTGCACAGCAGATACGGTGGATCCTTCGTCTCACCACCGCTGCGCCGCTGATCGGTCACGGAGGCTTCAAAGCCTTCGTGCACAAGCCGGACTAGCACATTGGTCCAGCGCCGGTCTCGCCGTCGAGGTGCGCGGGATGCCACGCGTCCCCCAATGAGACTGCAGAGCACACGATCCACGCGGTCTTTCGGACGCTTGATGTTCTCCAACGAGACCTGGTGCCGCCTCACAGGTTCCCTCGGGTTGTCCCAGCGCGAGTTTCAGATCGTTCAGGCCCTGTTTGACGACCAAAAAGAATCCGTGATCGCGGACCACCTCGGGATTTCTCCGCACACGGTTCACACCCATATCGAACGTCTGTACCGCAAGGTGGGCGTCGCCAGCCGCGTCGCGCTCGTTCGACGTGTCTTCGTCGAGTACCTGAGCACGGTGAAGGCCGTGGACGATCGATAGGGATTCACGGGCGAGGGCCTTTCGCGACGGGGCAAGCTCGACGTCAACGTGGTGTGTGAGCCCCCCTTCGAGGAGAACGGGAAGAAGGGCTACAGGTTCACGCTCACCGGGACTTACATTCGCATTCTTGGAAGTGTCAACGTCGGGTGTGTCCCGTTTCCGGCGCCGACGACTAGCGCGACCACGCGATAGACCTCTCGGTGTCGAGGCCGGCCGCGCGAGGTCGATCCTCCAGCGACAGCGAGGCGATCGAAATGCCTCGAAAGCGAGCCCCGGAAAGCCATGAGAAGCGCCTTGACACGCTGCAGAACAGCCGCCTAGTCTAGCGGCCTCTGAGGAGTCGGTTCCTCCCTCGGTGGACTCACAGGAGGGAATCCATGCGTGGCTTGGCTCTGCTCGCCGTCCTCGTCGCCCTCACAGTGAGCTCGGATCCTGATGTCGCTCAGGCCCAGGCCGCCGTGCCGCCAGGGCCCAAGCTCACGATGACCGTCGTCGTGCACCCGATCCCGACCCACCCCCAGTACGCCAAGCTCGACGCGGTCTACCACAAGGAGCTCATCCCACAGCGCAGCGGGGGGCGCATCGAGGTGAAGGGCAGCACTTGGAGCGAGATGGGCATCACCGGGTACGAGATCGTACGGATGGCGCGCCAGGGCCAGATCGACATCGGCAGCTCGGCGCTGACGTATATCGCCCAGGACGTCCCGGTGCTCGACGCCGGCGACCTGGCCGGCCTGAACCCCACCGTCGAGCAGGGACGGAAGGTCCTCGACGCGCTCGTTCCCGTCGTCAACAAGGATCTCGAGCGCGTCAACGTCAAGATCATCGGGACGTTCCCGTACCCGGCCCAGATCCTCTTCTGCCGCGGCCCGCTCAAGGGTCTTGCCGACGTCAAGGGGCGCAGGGTGCGCACGTTCGGCCCGTCGCTCAACGACCTGATGACCGCCTTGGGGGCAACCCCGGTGAGCCTCGCCTATGCCGAAACCTACACGGCGCTGGAGCGCGGGGTGGTCGACTGCGCGATTACGGGCTCGGGCAGCGGCAACGCGGCCAAGTGGTACGAGGTCACGACGCACCAATACACGCTGCCGTTGTCGTGGTCGGTGTCCGGCTACTTCACGAACTTGACCTGGTGGAACAAGCTTGACCCACCGGTGCGGAAGTTCCTCGAGGACACGTGGAAGGAGCTGTCAGACCGCCAGTGGCAGTTCGGGGGCGTGGAGCTGACTCAGGACGGCATTGACTGTAACTCGGCTCGCCCGGGCTGCAAGGTCGGCACCCCCGCCAAGGACAAGCCAATGACTGAGGTGAAGGCGACCGACGCCGACCGCGAGCTGCTGAGGCGCCTGCTGGCCGAGGCCGTGTTGCCGGCATGGGTGAAGCGCTGTGGCGCGAAGTGCAACGACGTCTTCAATCAGGTCGTGGCGCCGATCGCCGGCGTGAAATCCACGACCCGGTAGCGCCGCCCCGACTCCGCGAGTCTGGAACGGAGAGCGCCGGGTTCGGGCTTCCGTCGTTCGCCGCATGAGGCCCCGGCTAGAGTTCAACGCGCTCAGCGCCCTCCTTGATCGCCTGCGCCTGTCGCTCGACCGCCTGGGAGGGCTCCTCAACGTCGCCGCCGGCTGGCTCTTCATCGTCTGCTCGCTGTTCGTCACGTTCGACGTGGTCGGCCGAAAGTTCTTCGGCATCAGCTCGAAGGCGACCGTCGAGCTGACCGGCTACATGCTCGCGCTCGGGATCGCGTGGGGCTTGACTGAGGCGCTCACCAGCCGGGCCCACATCCGGGTCGACGTGCTCGTCTCGAAGATGCCGCTCGGGGTTCGGGCCTGGATGCATGCGCTCGCGCTCACGTTTCTCGGGGTCCTCGGCTTCTTCCTGAGCTGGCGCGCCTGGGCGGTGGTCCAGGATTCGTGGGATTTCAACACCCACGACTCGAGCGCGCTGTCGGTTCCGCTGGCCTATCCGCAGGGCGCGTGGGCTCTGGGCATCACCCTGTTCTTTGCGCTCACGCTGGTGATGTGGCTTGAGGTGCTCGTGCTGCTCGCGCTGGGCCGGAGTGACGTGATCGACCGGCTGCTCGGTCCTCGCACTCTCCAGGAGGAGGCCTCCGAGGCGTTGGAGGCCGCCCACATGTCGGATGTGGAGGCCGAGGCAAAGTCATGATCACCATCCTCTTCCTCCTCATCCTCTTGGTGGTCATGATGTTCCTGGCCCCGGGCGGGGCGGTAGGCAGCCTCGTGGTCCTCTCCCTCGTGTTCCTCGTGTTCTTCTGCGCCGGCATCTACATCGCGGCCGCGCTGGGGATGCTGGGGCTGGTAGCCGGCTTCGTCTATTCGGGGCGGCCGCTCTATCTCTTCATGGGCGAGGCGACCTGGATTCCGAGCGTGAATTTCGTCCTGGTGGCGGTCCCGCTCTTCCTCTTGATGGGCGAGATCCTGCTCCGCTCGGGGCTCTCCGAACGGCTCTACCGGGCCCTCAACCTCTGGTTCGGTGGCCTTCCCGGCGGCCTGCTCCACACGAACATCGTCTCCTGCGCGGTCTTCTCGGCGATCGCCGGCTCCAGCGTGGCCACAGCCGCGACCATCGGATCCGTGGCCCTGCCCTACTTCGAGCGGACGAGGTACAGCCAGCGCATGGTGCTGGGCTCGCTGGCCGCCGGTGGCGCGCTCGGCAACCTGATCCCGCCAGGCATCTCCTTCATCATCTACGGGCTCATCACCGAGACGTCGGTGGGGAAGCTCTATCTTGCTGCGTTCATCCCAGGGTTCATGCTGGCTGGATTGTTCATGTTGGTCATCCTTGCGTACAGCCTCACCTTCCGCGGCGAGGATGTACGCCCCCAGGGCGTGACGTGGCGGGCGCGGCTGGCCAGTCTCCGGGACCTGGGGCCGACGTCGGTGCTGATCTTCCTCGTCCTGGGCAGCATCTACGCGGGTCTCGCCACCCCCACCGAAGCGGCGGCGCTGGGCGTCGTGGGCGCCATGATCTTCGCCGCGTTGGACCGGAAGCTCACCGTGAAGGTGCTTCACGCCTCAGCCCAGGCCACTGCCCGGACTACGAGCCTCATCTGCCTCATCATCCTCGCCGGCTTCGTGCTCAACTACGTCCTCTCGCAGATCCGGCTGCCCCAGACCCTGGCCGAGCTGGTGAAATCCCTCCCGTTGCCGGCGTGGGGCGTCATGGCCATCATCATCGGCTTCTACCTGGCCCTGGGGACGTTCATGGAAGGCGTCTCAATGATCATTACGACGCTTCCGGTGGTCTTCCCGGTCGTGCTGGCCCTCGGGTACGATCCCATCTGGTTCGGCGTCATCGTCACGATGCTGATGGAGATCGCGATGATCAGCCCGCCGGATGGCACCGTGATGTACGTGCTCCAGGGCATGCGGATCCGGCCCGGCCCCATCACCGACGTGTTCATCGGGGTCATGCCGTTCGTGCTGATCTACATGGCCGGCGTCGTCATCATGATGATTTTCCCCGACGTCGCTCTCTGGCTACCGAGAGTGCTCAAATGAGCGCTGGTCAAGATCGCTCTCCTCGCGTCGTCACGAGGGCGACTTCCCGACGGGAAATTCGAGGCGTAGCGCCGAGGGTGGCAAGCAGGCGACCCGGCTGCACGCCTGGTAGGTGACCGTGACCTGGAGCACGTGATCGCCGGCCCCCGGGAGCGGCTGTGAAGGTGAGGGGCAGCGACCCGCATATCGTCCCCTCGTGGACCCAGAACTCCTCCGGCAGCCCATCGATAGTGAATCGGCGCGGAGGGGGCCAGCGGACAGCTCCCCGCTCCATGCCGTCAATGGGGGCCACGTCCACGGAATTGCAGAAGGGTCACCCCTCCGCACTGCGATGGAAGACGACCAGGGCCTTGCCGCCGGCCCGCGCCGCGTGCAGGTCCACCGTGCCGCCGGTCTGATCCGGCAGCCGGACGTCGGGAAAGCGATCGCCCATGTTCGGCCCGATCGCGCGGAAGTCTCTAGGCGGTAGCGGCATGGGGGTCCTCGCTGGAGAGCGACACGATCTCGTCGCCCGCGCGCACGGTGGCGTCCCAGGTGATCTCAATCGCGTCCTTCACGCTCTGGTGCGCGGGGCACCCCAGAGGGTGCAGGGCGAGGGCGCGCTCCGTCGCCCCTCGCGCGTCAGGCGGCACGGCGAGGTCGTAGTGGACGTGGATGGACTTGATGCGGATGGTCTTGCCGATGCCGGAGATCCGTCCTTCGACG
>JBKPAK010000257.1:0-23846 GCA_046726415.1 Candidatus Methylomirabilota bacterium | reverse complement strand
TGCGGCACATGACCTCGAGAAGCTCTTCGATCCCTTCTTCACGACCAAGCGGGATGGCCTGGGGATGGGGTTGTCGATCGGCCGTTCCATCGCTCAGGCTCACGGAGGACGGCTGTGGGCCTGCCGCAACGCGGATCACGGGCTGACTTTCCATCTGCTGCTTCCGGAGACGAGCAACCCTCGGGTCTGATCCCGCCGCCGCAGTAGAGAGCCGCGCTGCTTCGGCCGAGCTGCCACTGGGCAAGAGATCGCGGCGATGCGTTCTTCGAGAGTCGAGGGCGGGCGCACGGGTTCTTTCCGATTCTTGCGAAAAGGACGCCGAGATCCTGTACCCCCTCGACGTGACGGATCTGGTCATCGATCGGGCCATCGTGGCGGATCTGATGAATGGCCAGCCGCCGCCGATGCAGAACCGTTTCCCGGTCCGGCTGGTCGTGCCAGACGGTTCGGCGTGTACGGGACCAAGCACCTGTCCTGGATCCGTGCTCTGATCACCCCGGGCACGAACCTAGTGGGATGACGATGGCCTACCGGATTCCGGATACACTACAAGGCACGACCACAGCCGCGGACGTCGCGGCCGGCAAGGTCAAGACCATTCCGATCGGTCACGTGGACATCCCCGTGCACTCGTTCATCGTCGGGCCCGAAGCGGTAGCAAGCTTCCGCCCGGGCGGCCCGTGCGCGTGCATGGGAGCGCGTTCAGCGGTCACATTCGCCGCCCGATTCCCGAGAAGACGGCGAAGGAATCATCGCCTACCTGAAGGCTCACTACGCCGTGGAGATCCGAAGAGACTAGACCCGGGGCGTTCTCGGACGG
The DNA here is from genome assembly GCA_046726415.1 of Candidatus Methylomirabilota bacterium. GTDB lineage: Bacteria > Methylomirabilota > Methylomirabilia > Rokubacteriales > CSP1-6 > CAVWFS01. The sequence continues at coordinate 23,026 of JBKPAK010000257.1, read as the reverse complement.
CGAATAGGAGGATCAATCATGTCACGGCGCGCCGCGATACTGGGGTGGGCAGGATTGGGTGGGCTCTGCCTGGGACTGCTGGTGTATGGCCTGGGGGCGGCCCAGGCGCCTCAGCCGCCGCCCCAGGGGAAGACGTACATGCCGGTGGTCGAGCAGGACTTCGCAAAGGTTCGGGCGGATGACCAGACGGCCAAGCCGAACGTGATGCAGCGGCAGCGGACGCTGCTCGCCGAGCGCTACGACCTGGGCAATCGTGCCGCCCCGGGCGTGATGATGTCCGGTGGACGGAGGGCCGTCCAGCAAGGTGTCCGGGTCAAATTACCGGCCGGCCTGACCTGGGAGCGGCTGGCCGCCATGTCCCCCGATGAGATTCGCGAGAAGGATCTCTTCCCGCAGGGCTTCTTGCCGGTGCCACACGTCAAGCACGCGACCGGCGGCATGATCTTTCCGACGTTCGAGATCACGGAGATCAACAAGCAGGAAGCGCGGTCGCTCGAGCGGTTCGACGCCGACTTCGATCTGCCGGACCATCTGCTGCCGGAGTTTCCTCCCCCCGTTTTCTTGACCACCCGGCCGGAGCTGGGCGACGTCTCGCGAGGGCAACTCCTCACCATCAGGAACTACTTCGCGATCCTGGATGGCCTCGTGACTCCCGTCCAGATGGAAGGCATGCGCCTGCTGCTCACGCCGTTCCCCCAGCAGCAGTTCAACCAGACCGACGACCGCAAGACCGACGTACAGAGCCTTGGCGTCACCTGCCTCGACTGTCACGCCAACGGCCACACCAACGGCGCCTTCCACCTGAATCCGGACAATCGCCCGCAGGCCGCGCGCTTCCGGATCGAGACGGTGAGCCTGCGCGGGGTGTTCAATCAGCTGATCCACGGCTCCAAGCGCTCGCTGAGATCAGTCGAGGACTTCACTGAGTTCGAGCAGCGCACCGCCTACTTCGACGGCGACCAGGTCACCGCCGCCAAGAAAGGGGTCAACCTTCCTGATCGGGCCAGTCAGGTGGCCATGATGGCCCAGATGCAAAACATGTTCGATTTTCCCCCCGCACCGAAATTGACGCCCCTCGGAACGCTGGATCCGGCCAGGGCGACGGAGGAGGAGCGCCTGGGCCAGGAGGTGTTCTTCGGGAAGGGGCGCTGCGGGACGTGTCATCCGGCCCCTTCGTATATCGACAACCAGATGCACGATCTCCGGGTCGAGCGGTTCTACAAGCCGCGCACGATCAGCGATCAGTGGATCCACGCCGAGGGCCCCATCAAGACCTTCACTCTCCGTGGGATCAAGGACTCCCCCCCATATCTGCACGATGGGCGGCTCTTGACTTTGGAGGATACGGTCGAGTTCTTCAACCTCGTCCTCGGCGTGCAGCTGACGCCGCGGGAGAAGGCGGCGCTGGTCGCTTTCATGCGCCAGCTGTAGCGTGGCCACCACGACCAGTCGGGCGAGGACGACGGCGATCAGGTCGAAGGTCGGGCGGTAGCCGACGATCCACTCGAAGTTGTCGATCAGGCTCCAGTAGACGTCGCCGCGCAGGTCGATGCCGGCGAGGCAGCCGTGCACGCCGGACAGCGTTCACCCGACGTACTCGATGCGTTGGGCGTCGTCCTCGGTCCCGGTCGGCTACTATGCCGTCGATCCGATTGATCAGTTCCTCGATGCGCCCGGTCAGAGCAAGGTAGCCGTCATTTCAGCAAGAATGGGCAACTCCAGGCTAACTTGGTCCGGACCGCCGCCCCCGGCCCCGCCACACACCCTTAGGGAGCAGCCATCCCCCACCAAAGTAGGGTAGACGCGTCCCGCCCCCCTCCATACCATAGCCGTCATGGAGTCCAATCCACTTACGGAACGGCGAACGCGCATGGACGAGCAGCACACGGGATTGTGGCCGTTGTGGACGAGTCGCTCCCTGACCCGCGCGTCAGGGCGATAAATCCATACGAGTGAGCAGGAGGCGAAACGGCATGACAACGACGATCCCGGTCACCAGCGCCAGCGGGCGCCATCTCGGCGGGATGGCTGCGGACGCGACGCCTGGTGGCCCGGCATGGACCACGGTCGCCCGGGGGGAGATCGGTACTCTCCCATGGTGCCGACTCCGGCGGGTAGTAGAGTACATCGAGGCGCACCTCGATCAGGCGCCCACCCTGGCGCAGCTCGGGGCCGTGGCCGGCATGAGCCCATACCACTTCGCGCGACTGTTCAGGCGCAGTACGGGCATGCCGCCCCACCGCTTCGTGGTGCGCAAGCGAATCGCATCGGCCATCACGCTGCTCGCGGCTTCCGATCTTTCGGTCGCGCGGATCGCGCGCACAGTCGGATTCCGCACCCCCAGCCACTTCACCACGGTGTTCCGCCGCGTCACGGGCATCAGCCCGAGCGCCTACCGCGGGAGTCAGGTCCGAGAAGACGTGCGTAGCCGACAGGCAGGGCGAGATGAAAATGCACTGACGCAGTGATGGCGCCGGCCGTCCGATGCGGGCGCCGGTGATGACGTGACTCGCCAAAGCTGATTCCTCGTGGAGGTCCGCCTTCTTGCGCGGTCGGCCTTCCCGATTCTTGCGGAAACCATTCGCGCCCCTTCCGCCCTCTCAAGATGTAGAAGGGCGACACCAGAACACCTCCGGGAGGAAGGTCGATGGAGCGACTTCGCGAGCGACTCGAAGCGGATCTCCCGTGGACAGTGCCCCGCTTCGGCCCTCCGGCCCATGCCGAGCTGAAAGTCTCCGGCGCGACGGTCGCCGCTGAGGGCGACGAGAGGGTTGCCACCGAGGAGCGGGAGGTCCGATTCGGAGGCGCGATCCATGCTGCGTCATGCTCGTGATTTGATGGGCGTCCACGTCGGCGCGGCCGACGGCGACGTCGGACACCTCCACGACCTCTACTTCGACGATCAGCAGTGGGCTATCCGCTATCTGGTCGTCGACACCGGCCATTGGTTCCACCACCGCCGGGTGCTCATTGCGCCGACCGACGTCAGCCAGGTGGACTGGAGCGGCCGGTGGGTAGACCTGATGCTCACGCAAGGGCAAGTTCGCTCGGAGCCCGGCGCCGATACGGATACGCCGGCCACCCACCCATCTCCGCGAAGAAGTTCTCGGGGTTGCGGTCGAGGACGAGGCGCCCGATGGTGATCGGCGGGTAGTCGCGATGCGGCCAGACCTTGGTGAGGTCGAACGGATTGAACCGGTAGGTCGCCGCGTCCTCGAACGGCATGATCTGCATCTCGAGCCGCCAAGCGGGGTAGTCTGTCTTCCCGATCGCCTGGCGGAGGTCGCGGCGGTGGTAGTCCGGGTCCTCGGCCCTCATCGCCCTCGCCTCGGCAGCAGTGAAATTCTGGATGCCCTGCTCCGTCTTGAAGTGGTACTTCACCCAGACGCGCTTTCCCCCGGCGTTGATCCACATGAAGGTATGGCTGCTGTAGCCGTTCATGTAGCGCCAAGTGCGGGGGTGCCGCGGTCGGACATCAGGATTGTCACCTGGTGGAGCGACTCCGGGGAGAGGGACCAGAAGCCCCACTGCATGTTGCTGCTGCGCAGGCCCGTGCGGGCAGCCGCTTCTGCGAGTGGATGAAGTCCTGGAATTTCGTCGGGTCGCGGACGAAGAAGACCGGCGTGTTGTTGCCGACCAGGTCGTAGTTGCCCTCCTCGGTGTAAAACTTGAGGGCAAATCCGCGCGGGTCGCGGTCGGTGTCGGCATAGCCCTGCTCGGCCACGGTGGAGAATCGGGCGAGCACCGGCGTCCGCTTGCCGACCTGGCTGAGGAAGGCGGCCTTCGTCCACGGCGTAACATCCGCCGTCACCTCGAAGTAACCGAACGCGCCGGCGCCCTTGGCGTGGACGACGCGCTCGGGCACGCGCTCCCGGTTGAACGCCGGCATCTTCTGGACCACGTAGTGATCCTGCAACAGGATCGGCCCGTTAGGGCCCACGGTGAGCGAGTGTTCATCGCTTGCCGCGGGAATTCCGGCATCCGTCGTGGTGACCGGCGATCGCTCTGCCTGCGGATCATGGTTGTCACTTCATCTCTTTTCTCCTTGACCCTGAGGGCCTCCACGGGTTTGGGCGGGCTTCCCCCGCGGCTACTCTTGAATGCTGTCGAGATCCGTACCCTCCGGGCCGGGACCCTCCTCGAACGAGGGATCCATGCCTCGCAAGCCCCACCGCTCGTCCGTGGTGGCCGGCTTCGGGAAGTACTTCGACCCCGCCGTGTCCTGAGGGTCGAGCGGACCGGTCCTGGCGCGGTGGGCCGGAGAGGCGCTGCCGAGGTCAGTGTCGACCTGACTCTGGTGTCCTGGAGCGCCGGCTCCCTGCGTGGCGCACGCGCCGGTGGCCATCATGGCGCCGGCGAGCATCGCAGCGCTCACGGTCCTCACAACGAAGGTCTTCATCGCGAACTCCTTTCGTCTCTCGTGTCTGCGAGCGTTCTCCTCCTCCTTGGGACGCGGTGGCGGGGGGACGCGTTGCAGCCACCCGAGACCGATCGATGTGTGGGATCGTCGCGCGAACCCGAACGCCACCGCCCTTGGGAGCGCTGATGGGCTTGGCTTGCGCATTCTTGCGGGAATGTTTGGCCGCGGCTGCCGATGTCCTGCTGGACCCCCAGATCGAAGCTGCACATCCAATACGAGTTAGATGTCGGCGGCGGGCAGATCCTCCGGTACTGCGCCAACCGGACAGGCCTGGCGCGTGTCACTCTTTGTAGCCTTGGATCCCCGGTGACCGTATCCTAGGCCGGTAGAACAAGGGAGGGGACTGTGGCGAACTATGTGTGGCCCTTGGGCAACAGCATGACACCCGACGAAATGAATACCTCGTTCGGGCCTCGCATCAATGAGGATCAGTAGGACTTCCACGACGGCCTCGACTTGCCCGCGCCGATCGGAACGGCGATCCATGCCATGCGCGGAGGACAGGTCCATCACGCCGGCCCCGGCGGGAGTGGAGGCTTCTCGTCGCGGCATGTCGTCATCAAGGTCAACGATCCCACCGCCGGGGTCATGTACCACGTCTACGTACACCTGGACAGCATCCACCCCGCCGTTTCCCGGGGCGCCAGCATCGCGCAAGGGCAAGTCATCGGCACGGTCGGGAAGGACGACGCGACCTATTTTCACCTGCACATGGAACTCCGGAAGGGGACGCCCCGACAGATCGGCAGCGTGCATCCCCTCGGCTATCTGCCCTACACCGACACGGCGAACTGGTCCCCGCCCGTGGCCGATCGCTTCAATCGGCTCGATGCGTTCATGGCCGCGCGCCTCCTGTTCGGCGCCCGCAGCAAGCTGGAAGGGGATCTCAAGCGGGTCGAGGTGGATCTCCGACGCGGCACCCGGCTGCTCACCACGCGGGTGGTGGATTTCGACGACAAGAGCACGATCTTCGAGGGCAGGGGAGACAGCCACGTCTATGTCAATGACATCGGCGTGGAGGGGTACCAGAAGTCCGACATGATCAAGCACCAGCGCACGGATCTCGCCTACGGCACCCTCGTTCGCAGGATTCCTCGCACCTGCGACGCGCTGGTGGCCCGCGTGATTGACGCGGGCGGCAACGTGGCGACGAGCGGGATCATCGACGTTCCCGAGCAAGCCGCCGTCGACGAATTCGTCGACTTCGAGGACGGCCAGCTGCCCCCCGCGGGATGGGTCACCGTGGCCAGCGCCGGGGGAAGCGGAACGGAGGTGTCGATCGCCGCCTCCGCCGCCCATAGCGGTGCGCACGGCATGCGGTGCGTGGATCAGTCGACGACGGAGGCGAGCACTCAGCGGGCGGGAATCGAGTACGCCTTGCCCGCTGGCCGCTTCGAGTGGCGAGCGGAGGGGTGGTTCAAATCCGATCGCGCTGGCGTTGTCACCAACTCCACCGGGTCAGGCGCTATATCTCCTGTATTTCCTCCTCGCGGGCAACGGTCTCAGTGTGGCCGCGCGCATCCACAACGACGGAGGCACGCTCCGGGCCGGGCTCGTCGCGAAGAGCCCGGACGGTGGGCTCCCGTCCCAAAATGGGCCCGCGGTCATCGGGGTAGGGGAATGGCGCAAGTGGCGACTGGAGTTGCTCCGGGTGGCCACGCGGGAGACGACCGCCATCCTCTTTCTCGACGAGGCGGGACGCATGAAGGAGCAGGCGCGGCTGAATTGGGATTCGACCGTGATGAGCCGCTCAGCCTGCGCGCCGGCATCGGGTTCTCGTCGATGGGCGCGGCCGCGACGGTGATGACCGACGAGCTGTGGCTGACGGAGTCCACCCTGGCCGAGTGATTCGGGGCGGGCGAGGATCTGGCGCTGAGGGCAGACGTGGTCCCCGAAGGGCCGATCCGCCTCCTGCGCGGCGGGGAGGGGCGGTTATCGCCGGGCGAGGGCCTCGGGTGCCTGCCGATTGGTGATGAGCCCCGCATTCAGCGATCGCAGAATCCCGGGTCGTGGCGCTTCCTTCCCGCTCATGGTGATCGTGGTCTCCATGAGGGGATGACATTTTCACTGACCAGCTACCCCATGACATTTCTACGTATCACCAGCACCGGTGACCGCCGTCGCTTGACAACGCCTCGGCGGAGGACATAGTGTCCCCCAATTAGTGTCTGCCCAATTGCTCTCCACCGTTTGCGGGAGGTACGCGATGAAGCGACTGGTGGTCCTCCTCACGCTCCTCAGTGTCGTGCTCCCTACCGGGATCGCTTGGGCCCAGAGCCTTCCGACCGTCCAGCCCGAAGAGGTCGGGCTTTCGTCAGAGCGGCTCGAGCGCGTGAGTCGAGCGCTGCGCGGTGAGATCGAGGCGGGCAAGATCCCCGGCGCGGTGGCGCTGGTGGCGCGCAAAGGACGCGTCGTCTACTACGAAAGCTTCGGCGTCCGCGACAAGGCGAGCGGCGATCCAATGCCCAAGGACGCCATCTTCCGCATCTACTCCATGACCAAGCCCTTCACGTCCGTCGCGGCGATGATGCTCATGGAAGACGGCAAGGTCCTGATCACCGACCCGGTTTCGAAGTTTCTCCCGCAGCTTGCGAAGCGCGAGGTGAACACGCAGCAGCTCGATCCGGCCACCGGCAAGGTCAGCTACGTGGTGGTGCCGGCCGAGCGTGAGATGACGATCCAGGATCTACTCCGGCACACAGCCGGACTGGTCTACGGATCGTTCACGCCGAACGCGCGGATGAAGGAGTTGTACGAGAAGGCCGGCGTGACGTGGACTGATGTGATTCCCGACGAGCAGATCGAGCGGTTTGCCAAAATCCCGCTCGCCCACCACCCGGGAACGACATGGGAGTACAGCCTCTCCACCGACCTGCTCGGCCGAGTGGTCGAAAAAGTTTCGGGAAAGCCGCTCGGCCGGTTCCTCGACGAGCGACTCTTCGGACCACTGAAGATGTCGGACACCGCGTTTGTCGTGCCGAGTGACAAGGTCGGCCGTCTCGCCCAGCCGCTGGCCATGGAGCCAAGCACGGGTCAGCCGATCAAGCTCGTCGACGTCACCGTGCCGCCCAAGAACGATGCCGGCGGCGCCGGCGGCGCCGGCAGCGCCTCGACCACGGGCGACTACGCGCGCTTCGCGCAGATGCTCCTCAACGGCGGCCGGCTCGACGGCACGCGCCTGCTCAGTCCAACCACCGTCGCCTTCATGACCTCGGACCATCTCGGCACCATGAAGATCGTGCCCCTCGGTGGCGTGGGAACCGGTTACGGCTTCGGCCTCGGGTTCGCGGTGCGCAAGGAAGCGGGCATCGCCGGGGTGTCCGGCCCAGTGGGCGAGTACCGCTGGGGCGGCGCGGCGGGAACGGCCTTCTGGGTGGATCCGAAGGACGAGATGATCAGCGTGTTGATGACGCAGGGCGCACCTGGCCCCGCGCGAGGCTATACCAGCACGCTGTTCCGGCAAATGGTCCGGCAGGCGATTGTCGAATAGACCCTAACCCTGGGGAGCACGTCACGGCAGCGCCTGAACGGTGTGAACGAGAACGCGGCCGCTTGTTTCCCGGCCGGATGGCAGGGCCAGGAAGGCGAGCCCCGTAAGGAGGTGTCGCATGGACCGCAGACAGTTCCTCCGGCTGGGGGCAGTTGCCAGTGGAGCGTTCGCGCTGGGTGGCGTTGGGCGGGGCGTCCGGGGCACCGCGATCGCTCAAACCGTCGCGGTCCCGGCCGTGGACCGCCTGGTCATGACCAACGTCGTGGACAACATTTACGATATTTTCGCCAAGGGGGGGAAACTCGACACCGTCACCGTAGAGCGGGCGCCGTTCTCCTTCGGCGTGGAGACGCCCCTGGCCGAGTTCGGGCTCGCCTATCACCTTGAGTCGGTTCGGGGCGCCGAGCGCCGCGAGATCCTGCTGGACTTCAGCCTTACCGAGAGGCACCTCTTCCACAATTTCGCCGTCCTCAAGCTCGATCCGACAGGGGCGGATGCGCTGGTCCTGAGCCACGGCCACGGCGATCATTACGGCGGGCTCCCCGGCTACACTCGGGTCACCCAGCGTAAGACCAAGTCCGGTCTTACCCTGTACGCCGGCGGCGAGGACACTTTTTGCCATCGCGTGGTCATGACGCCGACCGGCATGACCACGGACTTGGGACAGCTCGACCTCAGCGGGCTCGAGGCGCGGGGCCTCAAGATCGTGCTCGCCAAGCAACCCACGGTCGTCGCCGGCCACGCATTCACCACGGGCCAGATCCCCCGGCTCACCGACTTCGAGAAGCCGCCCGCGGCGGCGCGGCTTGTCGCGGGGCCGATGCACTCCGCCTGCTCGGCGACGCATTTCGGTATTACAAAGGTCGAGACGAAGCCGGGTGACCTGGTGGCCGACAGCTTCCAGGGCGAGCATGCCACCTGCTACCACGTGAAGGACCGCGGGCTGGTGATCATCACCTCCTGCGGTCACGCCGGTGTCATCAACTCCGTGCGGCAGGCGCAGAAGGCGAGCGGCGTCGGGAAAGTCCACGCCGTCGTTGGCGGCTTCCACCTCGCTCCGGCGCCCGACGAGATTGTCGCGAAGACCGTCGCCGCCTTCAGAGACATCGATCCGGACTACATCATCCCGGCCCACTGCACTGGTCTGAACACGATCATCGCCGTGTACCACGCCATGCCGAGAAAGCTCGTCATGCCGTCCACCGGGACGCGAGTGATCTTCGGCGCGTAACCAATAGAGGCAGCAGTGTTGCCTCAGGCTCTCTCGGCGCCAAGCCACCGCGTATGCCTACGGCACGAGACTCCGCGGCTGCGGTGCTTGACGATCCCGGTGTCGTACGGCGAGCTTAGCGAGAGCAGGGGGTTCTAAGGTGCTCGGCGGTCGCGGTCACGCTGGAGAACACCATCGACGACCCGCGCCCTCGTCGATGTCAGCGACGTCGCCGCCGATATGGCCATTGGGCACAGTACGCAACGTGCTCAACAGTGATTTTGAGGGATGGAGCCCGGCGCCAGTAGTGGCAAACTGAGTCGCCACCCGAGGATGACCGCCGTCGGGTGCCTGACCGGTGTGAACGCCGGATCCGTGCGTTACGTCCGCTGAGAACCTCCGACCCAGCCTTGCTGCATCTTGGCCGGACACCTTCACGCTACACGCGGTCTCCGCTTTTCAAGTGCACGTGGAGCGTTGTTCTCCGAATCGAGTAGAGTGCGCAGGCGTAGCTCGGCGTACCAATAGCCGATGACCGCCGTGGTGCTGGCGGCGGGAGCGGAGCCCAAACCGAGAGGCCGCGGCCGAGCGCTTCCGCGGCTGGTCGATGCGTGCCGACGCTGGAAGGTGCAGCTGGGGCGCCTCTTCGCTACCATCGCAAGGATGCCCGCCCGCGCCTGCGGTAACGGAATCCGGCCGCTGTGAGAAGGAGACGACATGGTTATCGGCGTTGCCCACTTGAGCCCGGCCCTCTCAATCCTGTTCGGCATTCTGATCCTGGTGCTACCGCGATTCTTGAACTACCTCGTTGGCATCTACCTCATTCTCGCGGGGCTGCTGGGTCTCGGCTGGCTTCGCTGAAAGACCCGTTGGAGCGGGCCGGCAGCGCGGAGTTCCAGTCATGAGGCCGTCAAGAACCTTCGGGCAGTTTCCTCAGGGCACAGCGGTGGCTCCCTCCAGGGGCGCGCCGTTCAGCAGGGTGCGGCCGGTGACCGGCACCGGTTTCTGGAGCGCCTGCATGACGAAGCAGCCGCGCTCGGCGTTGCGCACGACCCGGGCCACGCGCTCCGGGGGATCCGGCGAATCGATCTCCAAGGTGGTCTCAGCGCCCAGCATCTGGCCCTGGATGGTGTCGTTCAGCACCGAGCCGTCGACCCGGTAACGCGCCGTCACCCGCATCCGCATTCCGCTTACCGTGACCTTCAGCATGTGCCCGTATCGGGACACTTGGGTCATGAGTCAGAACGCGAGGGCGGCACTAAAGTACATGAGAGGCGTGGGCGCCGAGCCCAGCCCGCCGAGGGTGGGTCCCTCGTCGCAGGCGAAGGTCATGTGGCCGGCGCCGCCCCGGCTGACCGTCGCGAGCTTCAGAAACGGCGTGACCAGGTTGACGTCCGCGTCGAACACGATCTCGCGGGTCTGGATGTCGGGGTTCAGCCCTTCGGGCTCGGTGGTCATGGTCGCTCCTTTCCCGGCAGGCCGCGGAGGATCTCCACCGTCCGGGCCGGCTCCGAGCGCCGGGTATAGTCGGGGTCGGCATCGACATCGCGGATGGTGCCCTGGCCATCGATCACGAATCGGGCGGGGACGGGAAGCCGCCAGGTGCCATCGCCGTTGCCCCGGGACAGGTCGATGCCGAACCTGAGGTAGATCTCGCGCAGATCGTCGGGCAAGGTGAAGACCAGGCCATACGCCTCGGCGACCTTGTTGCCGAAGTCGCGCAGGAGCTCGAAGGACAGCGGCTTGGGCTCCTCCGTCTCGCGCGGCGTGCGCGCTACCTGGGGCGAGATGACGGCGAGCGTGGCGCCGGTGCCGGTGATCTCGGGCAGGGCCTGCTGCAGAGCCTCCAGCTCTGCGTTGCAGTACGGTCACCAGCGGCCGCGGTAGAATGACAGCACGACCGGGCCGTGGGCCGTCAGCTCCGCCAGGCTCACCGACCGCCCATCGGCGTCGGGCAGCGTGAAGGGCGGAGCGGTTTGCCCGACCCGGGCGATCCGCTTCATGATCCCGGAGGCCCGGAGGTCGGCGATGCTGCGCTCCATGATCGCGCGGGCTTCAGGGGGAATCCGCGCCTTGGACATTTCCCGCATCGCGTCGAGCTTTTCCTGGAGTGCCATAGAACTCTCCTGGGGAGTGGATGGATGGTGTTGGAGCTGTCGAAGAAGCCGGGGGCTGCTCCGTGAGGCCATCGGGGGCTCCTCTCGGCCCGACACCAATCGTCGGTTCGCTGTGCTCCGCTCCGGCGCCGAGCTGGACGCGTCGAGGCACCATAGCACGATCTGAAACGATGTCGGGCTCGACCACGACGCTTACTCCCTGATCAAGCGATCCTGCTCGACGGCGTGTTCCACCGTGCGGTGAGCGAGCGTCTCAATCGGATCGCGCTCGCGCGAGCTATCGTCCTATGAACAGGATCACGGAGGCGGCGAGGAGTGCCCCCATGACGCCATTGAAAATGCGCAAGGCCCGGTCGGAGCGCAGGAAGCGCTGCAAGACGGCGCCGAAGGCGAGCCACGGGAAACAGCAGGGAAGGGACGCAAGTACGAATACGAGCCCGAAAGCGGCGGACTGGCCCAAGGCGCTACCCGCCCCCGCGTCGAGGAAGGTCGCGGTGGCGCTGGCACAGACGAGCCATGACTTCGGGTTGATCCATTGAAAGGCCGCGGCGCCGCCGAATCCGACGGGCGTGCCGCCCACGGTGGCGCCGGCGCGGCGGGCGGTCGCGATTTTCCAGGCGAGCCACCCCAGCACCGCGGCCCCGCACCATTTGACGACTTCCAGGACGACGGGATTGCCGAGGATCACCGTCCCGAGACCGAAGGCGACAACGAACATCATCAATCCCATGCCGACGGCGACCCCGAACAGGCAGGGAAGACCGCGCAGCACGCCCACGTTCGCGCCGGTGGCCGTCAGCAGAGCGTTGCTGGGGCCTGGTGTGCCCGCCGCCGCAGCAGAAAAGACGAAAAAGGCCAGGGCCTGCTCCTGCGTCATGCCGACCAGCCGCCGCGTCTGGGATAGACTCGCCGCATGGCACCGATGCTAGGCAAATCGGGTGGCGGGGGTCTTGTACATTCGTGCGGGCGGGGCGACTGGGTGTGGGGTCGCGGGCCCATCGGAGGCGTCGAGCTACTACGGGCCTGGTTTAGCGGACGGGCCTACGCCGCGCATCGCCACGACACCTACGGCATCGGCGTGACCGAGGCCGGTGTCCAGATGTTCGACTATCGTGGCAGGGCCGAACTCAGCACGCCGGGCCACGTCGTCGTGCTCCACCCCGACGAAATGCACGACGGCCGTGCCGGTGCGGAGGGCGGGTTCGGCTATCGGATCGTCTATGTCGACCCGGCGCGGATCGTCAGCGCCGTACGCACGATCCGGGGGCGCCCGACGCCACTACCGTTCGTCCGCCAGCCCGTTGCGCACAACCCTACACTGGCGCGGGCCGTCACCGGTGCATTTCGGTCAGCGCTGGAGCCCTTGGCGCTCGACGCTCTGATTCTGCGATTGGCTGAGGGCCTGGTCGAAGGGGATGCGAGCGGCCAATCCGCTGCCCCTTCCCCCCGTCTCGACCACGCGGCGCTCGCGCGAGCCCGCGCTTTCCTGGATAGCCGCCGCGCCATCGTGCGCTCGACCGAGCTCGAGGCAGTCAGTGGACTGAGCCGCTACGAGCTCGCCCGCCAGTTCAGAGCATGCTACGGGACGAGCCCTTACCGCTATTCGCTCATGCGGCGGCTTGATTTCGCGCGGACCGAGCTGCGCGGCGGGAGGCCGTTGGCTGAACTGGCGCTGACCGCGGGTTTTGCCGACCAGGCACACCTCACGCGCATGTTCAGGTCGGCCTACGGCGTCACGCCGGGACGCTACGCCGGGCTTCACGCCGCGGGCGCCGGATACACGGTCAAATAGGCCGGCGGGCTCGCCAGAACACGAGCGGTTGTCACCATCGAGGTTGACTTTCGAATCTTCGCCGGAAGATGTTACTGGAGTCGTACTGCCGAGCGTGACATTTCCTGAGAGCCCTATGTGTAATTGGTGAGTCGGGAGGCGCTTCATGCGCAAATCACTTCTGGGCTCTGGTCTGAGGAAGCTTCATCCCAAACTCCGCATGGTGGCGAACTGCAGCACGGTGGTCAACGCCGTGCGCGCGGAAAGGGCGCCAAGCGTTGCCGTCGCCTCCGCGAAGGTGCTCAAGTCTAACGTCGACGAATCGTCCGTCGGCTCGCTTGGCTGCGGGCAGCGGATCATCTGCGTGGCGAACCTCGACGATGCACGTGAGCGGATCAACATGTCGAGCAGCCAGGGGCCGACGCGCGACGGGCGCCCGAAGCCCGACGTCGCCGTCCCGGGAACGGATATCGTGGCGGCCAAGGGGTTTGCCGGCCCTGACGACTTGTGGGTTTCGATGACCGGCACGAGCATGGCCAGCCCCTACGTGACCGGGATCGTGGGACTGATGCTGGCCACGCGGCCGGAGCTCACCGCCGCCCAGATCGAGGGGATCATCCAGCGGACCGCCCGGCCGCTTCCCGGGACAAGCTGCGCTTGGACCAACAGCTCGGGCTACGGCGTCATCAATCCCGAAGCATGTCTGGCCGAGGCCGGGACGGGGACTCCACGTGAATGCCCTCAAGGTCCCGCACCACGGGGTCAGAGCACAACATCCACGAGGCGTTCGTCAGGGCCATTACCGCCGACCACTACGTCTTTTGTGGCAACGGCGAGCCCGAGAATCCCGACCTTCGAGTGGTTGAGCTCATTGCCCGTTCCCGCCTGGGAACCGACTAGGAACGAAGCAAGAACGCGGAGTCCGGAAACACGTTCACGATGTGGTTCAACAGCAGCTCGGCCGTATCGAAAGACGAGGCGAGCCGAGCCCACATGGACGATGTCGAGAAACTGGTGAAGCAGCTCGCCAAGAAGAGCGGCGGCAAGATGGCCTTCCGATTTCTCACGTCGGGCCACAGCGTTGCGTTCACCGTCTAAGGGTGCCTTGCAGGCCGGGGGCTTCGCCGGTGGCTGGTCAGGCCACCGCCACTGTGGTCACCACGTGGCCCTGGATATCGGGCAGTACTTCCGCGGCGAATCTCCGGATCTGATCCATGAACATCTCGTGAGGCATGGCGCCTTGGTTGAACTGCACCAGGAGGATGTTCGCGCCCAAGGCCTCCCCCAGCGCGATCAGCGAATCGCGCACTTCGGCGGGCGAGCCCCAGGCGAGCCGTTCGTTCCGCTTCAGGTCCTCCATGGTGGTGCGCCGGAAGCCCTGCAGGGTGCGGAGAAACTCCTCGCGGTGCTCCGGTCTGAGCCAGCCGAGCCCCTCCTCGCGCACGTAGCCGCGCTGTCGCTGTCCCCCGACGTTCGAGAGGTTTCCGTGGCTGAACAGGGTGTGGAAGAAGTAGAGCAAGTAGGGACCAGCCTCCTTGAGCGCCTGCTCGCGGCTGTCGGCGACGTACACGTTGGCGCCGGCCACGACGTGGTCCGGCGTGATGGTCCGTCCGTGATTGGCCAGGCACGCGGCGTAGTAGCGCACCATGTCCTGGCGCGCGGCCAGGGTGGCCACCGCGCCGGGCGTGATGGGAGCGTTCTCCCGCGCCGCCCACTCGAGCGTCTCCTGGCTGGTGGTCACGGGGACCCACACCGGAGGGTACGGCCGCTGAACGGGACGCGGCCAGATGGCCACGTCCTTGTATGTCCAGAACTTTCCTTGGTAAGAGAAGACGTCCGCCTGCCACGCGAGCTTGATGATCTCCCACGCTTCCTCGAAGCGCGCGCGAGAGTCGGCCAGGCTGACGTTGTAGGCCGTGTGCTCGCGCGGGATTCCCCGGGCAACGCCACTGATCAGGCGCCCGCCAGTAAGGCAGTCCAGCATGGCGAGCTCTTCGGCCAGTCGCAGGGGCTCGTGGATGGGGAGCAGGTTGCCGTAGATGAGGATTTTCATCCGGGAGAGCCGCTGGGACGCCGCCGCCGCCATGATGTTCGGCGACGTCATGAGCCCGTACGGCGAGGTGTGGTGTTCATTGAACCCGATCCCTTCGAATCCGAGCTCCTCCATCAGCGCCCACGCGTCCAGGTGCTCGCGGTAGTTGCGGACGGCCAGCTCCGGGCGGAAATGCTTTCCGGGCAGCGGGTAGGGAAGCTCGCCGTCCACCTTGAGATGATCGAGGTGCTCTGGGTACGGAAGAAGATCGAATCCGAAGATCCGCATCGATCGCCTCCTTGACCGTCATCGACGGTGCATCGTCGCGAGGAGCGTGGCTATTGCGCGAGCGCTCCGCCATCGATGACCAGCTCGCTCCCGGTCATGTACGACGAATCGTCCGACGCCAGGTACAGGACGACGGTCACGATCTCGTCCACCGTGCCCATGCGCCCCAGCGGGACCCGCTGCAACCGCGCCTTCAAGACCTCCGGGTCGGGCATGGCGCTGTGGAGCATTTCGGTGTCGACCGGCCCCGGATGCACCGAGTTGCAGCGGATTCTGTCCTTGGCGTGCTGGCTCGCCGTCACTTTCGTGAAGATTCGCACGGCGCCCTTGCTCGCCGCGTAGGCGGGCTCCTGGTGCAGCGATTGCCCGATGCCCGCGATCGATGAGATGTTCACGATCGAGCCCCCGCCCGCTCGGCGCATGGCCGGGATGGCGTACTTCGTGCCGAGGAATACGCCCTTGGCATTGACGGCCATCACCCGATCCCAGTCGGCGGCCGTGCGATCCTCGATGGGCACCCGAGGGATGGTGATCGCGGCATTGTTGATCAGGATGTTCAGCATGCCGTAGCGGCTGGTGGCGGTCTGGACGGCGCGCTGCCAGTCCGTCTCGTTGGTGACGTCCAGATGCACGTAGACCGCCTCGTCGCCGGCGGCGCGGATCGCCGTCTCGACCTTCTGGCCCTGGGCGTCGAGAATGTCGCCGAAGACGACCTTCGCGCCCTCCCGGGCGAAGGTCTCCGCCTCCGCTGCTCCCTGCCCACGCGCACCGCCACTGATCAGCGCAACTTTTCCGTCCAGCTTTCCCATGGCGTCTCTCCCAGATCCGTCGTCGGTGTCTCCGCCCGGAATGTTCCGAAGCTCCACCAGCCCCCGCATCGCTCGGCCGAATTGGGGGCGCTTGGTCGGGGCAACTGATCATACGCTGGTCGCCGCACGCAGCGACCAGCGTTGACAACCTATGCTCGCCGTGCGACAGACTCTCACGGCAGCGGCCCCGCCGCGCCAAGGCGTTCACACTTTCGAGGAGATATCAGCCATGCAGGAGGAACCGACCTCGCTCCGGATCGACGATCCCGGCGTGCGGGCCCTGTTCACCGAGGCCGCCCGCTTCCAGTCCTGGCTCGACGTGGAAGCGGCCCTGGCGCAGGCGCAGGCCGAGCTGGGAATCGTCCCGGAGGCCGCCGCGCGCGAGATCGCCGGCAAGGCGCACCTGTCGTACCTGGATCTCGAAGCCGTACGCGCGGGACTGGCGCGCACCGGGCATCCGCTGGTCCCGCTGGTTTGGGAGCTGGATCGAGTCTGCGAGGGCGACGCCGGCGGCTACGTGCACTGGGGAGCCACGACCCAGAACATCACGCAGACCGGCCAGCTCCTTCAGGTGCGCAGGGCTCACGACATCTTCCTGCGCCAGCTGGCGACGATCCTGACCACGCTCGCCGACCTGGCCGAGCGAACCAAGGATGTCCTTCTCCCCGGCCGCACGCACGGTCAGCACGCGGTGCCTGCCACGTTCGGCTTCAAGGTGGCGGTGTGGATCGACGAGCTCAGCCGCCATGTGGAGCGCCTGCACGGCTGCGAAGGGCGTGTGTTCGTGGCGATGCTCGGCGGCGGCGCGGGGACGCTCGCCTCGCTGGGCGAGCTGGGTCTCGTCACTCAGGAGAAGATGGCGGCTCGACTCGGCCTGCGCGCGATGACCGTCCCCGCGCGGACCATCGGCGACCACCAGGCCGAGTACGTCCTGCTCCTCGGCATGCTCGCATCCACCGGCAGCAAGATCGGGCGCGAGATCTACACCCTGATGAAGCAGGAATTCGGCGAGGTCGAGGAGCCAGTGCCCCCCGGCACGGTGGGCAGCAGCACCATGCCGCAGAAGCGCAATCCCAAGCTGTCGCAGGACATCATCGCGGCCGCGGCGCAGATCCGCGCCCTGGTTCCGCTGGCGCTGGAGGCCATGCAGACGGAGCACGAGGCTGACCGGACCACCAGCATCATGATGGGCCGAGCCCTCGCGCAGGCCTGTGAGCTCACCGGCGACATGCTGCAACGGCTGGTCGTCGTGCTGGACGGGCTCCAGGTGTTTCCCCGGCGCATGCGGGAGAACCTCGAGCGGTCGGGTGGCCTCATCATGGCCGAGGCGCTCATGCTCGAGCTGGGCAAGCAAATCGGACGTCAGCGGGCGCACGACGCGGTCTACGAGGCTGCTCAGGCCTCGGTGACCCAAACACGTCCGTTCCGCGAGACTCTGGCCGAAGATCCGTACGTGAGCGGCCGTCTCACGGCGTCCCAGATCGAGGTCTTGCTCGATCCCGCCCGCTACACCGGACTGTGTCGTCAGTTTGCCGAGGGCGGCGCGGCGAGGGGGCTCGAGATCGCCAGCGCCATCGCGGACCGGCTGGCCGCGCGGCGGGCGACGGCCTGAGGGTTCGGCGACACCCCTTTCGGCCACTGACCCTCATCCTCGCGCCGCGGCGCGGATTCGCCAGGGCGCTGGGCGCCGGGCATCTTGTTCGGGAGACGGAGCAGATCGACGGACGCCGGATGCCGATCGGCGTGTCGGCGTCCCTCGTCGCGCGCGAAGCGATGACTCGACTGCTATGGGCCGCCGCGACCGCTCGGCTCACCCGACCCGGCGAGATCGCGCGTGTGCCCCAGGACGTGCAGCACGGCGACCTCGTAGAACACCACGGCCAGCGGGCCAGTTCTCCCGCCGGCCGAGCGGATGCGGCGGACAAACAGCTCCTCTTCCGCGGCCTGGACCGCCTGGATCGTGGCGGCACGGTTCCGCTCGAACTCGGCCAGCAGGTCAGCGACCGAGAGGTGGTCGCGCTTGGCGACCTGTCGGTCATTGTAGGCATCGTTACCGCCGCGCATGGTGCGGGTCGGGGGCTCGCCGGAAGCGGACGCTCTGGTCGACACCGCTTCGCTCTCGGATGCTTCGCGCGCGATGTCGATGAGCCGCGGATAGGTCCACTCGATCGACGCTAGGTGGGCGAGGATCTGTCTTCCATTCCAACCGTTCTCGTAGCGCGCATCCTCCAGCCGCTCGGGCGGCACCGCGCGCGCGGTCCTTACCACCTCGTCGCGGCTGGCATGCAACGCCTCCAGCAGTTCACTCTTGGATGGCATCCGCTCGGCGGTCATCGCGCCTCCTCGCTGCCTACAGTCTCGCCTCGTCGATCTTCAGGCCGAGCCAGTGGCGCCCGACCAGCTCGTAGTGAGACAGGCGCGCCTGCAGGTGCTGACTCATCACGTGGGCATCCTGGAAGTAGCGCTGCAGCGGATTTTCCTCGTAGACGGCGGTCGCGCCGGCGGCGTTGTAGACGGTGTCGACGATCTGGACGGCCAACCGGATGCCGTTGGTGGTGGCGAGGCGCAGGGCCGCGCGATGGTCCAGGCTGATTGTCCCGGACACGCTTGCCTCCCAGATCTCCTGCACCGCCTCGATCAGGAAGGCCCGGCCGGAGCGAAGGAGTGCTTCGGCGCGGCCGACATCGCCCTGGACCATGGGTTGGTCGCGGAGCAGCGCATGCATGGCCCGTGGAGTCTTGGAACCGGCAAGCTCGAAGAACGTGGCCAGGCACGTGCGGGCCATCCCCAGGGCTACCGACGCATCGCCCGAGGCGAACAGCAGAGTCCGGGGGACGCGGTAGAGCGGTCGGGGTTCCAGCAGCGGGGCGGTGGCGGACAGAACAGTGCGCCCGGCGGGCACGAAGACGTTGTCGACGGCGAAGTGATGGGTCCCTGTGCCGCGCAGTCCCCGGACGTGCCAGGTGTCCAGGAGCTTGGCCTCGGCGACCGGCACGAACATATAGCGCGTTTCCGGCTGACCGGCTTCGAGTTTGACCTGGCCGTCCTCGATGATCTGGGCGTGCGCGGCCACCCAGGCGGCGTGCCGGCAGCCCGTGCTGAAACCCTGGCGACCCGTGACCCGGTACCCCCCGGGAACAACGATCGCTTGGGCCGTGGCCGCGGGGGTGTTGGCGACAACGGCGCGGGGCGTGTCGATCCAGATCGAGCGCGCGATATCGCGCGGCATCCGCGCGGCATACGTCCCAAAGATCGCGCCCTGGTTCACGCACCAGGCGGTGCTGGCGTCGGCCTTCCCCAGCTCCTCGATCACCTGGATGTAAGTCGGTAGGTCGAGTTCGGGGCAGCCCAGAGCGCGAGGCAGCGCCAGATGGAACATCCCGGCGTCGGCGAGCGCCTCGAAGAGCGGCCGGGGGAGCTCGCGCTCCGCCTCGATCTCATCGGCGCAGGAGCGGATCTGGGGAACTAGCTTTCGTGCGGCGTCGAGCGGTGATGGGGCGTCGGTGGCGGTCATAGGCCTGTGCAGGCTCCTCCTGGGGATTGGTGCGCAGCCGTAGTCGTACCCGTGGGGGCCTTCATTCCTCAGAAGGTCGATCGCCGGCGAAATCTCCTGAGCCCAGCAGCCGACGACCTTCTCAAACGCCATGCAGACACCTCCAGGCACCACCTGCGCGCAAGAATAGGGCGGGCCGCCCTCCCTCGCAACCGCCGCCGCGACCCGCGCGCGATCGGGGCCGCCTCCACATGCTGTTGTGCGTCCGGACAGCGCGCACGTCATCGGGCTTGACAGGCCCTGGCCTGCGCCTCAGAGTCAAGCCGTTATGCGCTCCCGCCGTCAGTCGGCCCATGAAGCGATCCGGTCGCTGGCCTGCACGGCGGGCCCGAGAGCGGTGGCCTCGCCCGCCAGCCGCTAGTGGCCCGCGATGCTCAATGCCACCCGCGACAGCATCCTCCCCACCGCGATCACCGGCTCCTATCCGCGGCCGCACTGGTTCACCGAAGAGCTGCGCGGGCGCGGCTTCAAGGACGCGCTGGGCGACTCGCGCTTCCGGGAGCAATACCTCGACGCCGTGGCGTGTCTCATCCGCGAACAGGAGATGGCTGGCCTCGACATCGTCACCGACGGCGACTCGCGCTTCGACCTCACGGTGGGCGGCAAGTCGTGGTTCTTCTATGCCATCGAACGCCTGGGGGGCATCACCGGTCACCTGGACCGCTCGACTGGTGGCGGCTGGCGGACGCTCCGGCCCGGTCACATCCTCTACGAGGTGATGGAGGCCTACCAGCCGGCGCTGGTCGGCGAGGCGATCACGGGCGGCCCGCTGCAGTACGCGGCCCTCTTCAAGGTGGCCCAGCGCATGACCTCGCGGCCCGTGAAGTTCGGAGCGATCACTGGCCAGTCGCTCGCCAAGATGCTTGTCAACCGCCACTACGCGTCGGACCACGACGTGATCCTCGCCCTGGCCGACGTCTTCAACGCCGAGTTGAAAGACGTGGCGGCGGCCGGCTGCCGCGTCATCCAGGTCGAGGAACCCCAGCATCACATCGCCGGGGTCACCGGGGCGACGGACAAGGATCTCGAGTTCTTCACCGCGGCCATCAACCGGGAAATCGCTGGCGTGGAGACGGAAGTGTGGCTGCACACCTGTTGGGGAAACCCCAACCAGCAGCCGCTGCACTGGGAACGGCCGTCGTACGAGCGCTCGCTGCCCCACCTGCTCCAGACGAACGCAGACCTCATCACCCTGGAATGCGCCTCGACCAACGGCCGGGATCTCCCCCTTCTCGGGAAGTACCGGACCGACAAGAAGATCGCCATCGGCGTGGTGAACCACTCGACGGCCGCCGTCGAGCCGCCGGAGTTCGTGGCGGCCCTCATCCGCAAGGCGCTGGAGTACGTGCCCCCGGAGCGCCTCGTGCTCTCCACCGACTGCGGATTTGGCCGCGAGGGGCTCGCCCGGCGCATCGCCTTCTACAAATCCGTGGCGATCAACCTCGGTGCCAACATCGTCCGCCGCGAGCTGAAGCTTCCGGAGGTCGAGATTCCTGCGGCAGACGCCCGCTGGACATTCGCGGGTTGAGTGCCAGTGCGACACTTGGTTGTGTGACTCGACTGAGAGAGGAGGATCCCACCATGGCATTGATCAAGGTGAAAGACCTCGCGTACGGGCGGCTTCGGGCCCCAGATCTCGACGCGATGGAGGAGTTCCTCACGCATTTCGGGATGGCGAGGGCCGCGCGGACCCCGCAGGCGCTGTATATGCGCGGGACCGATCCCGCCCACCACATTCACGTCACGGAGAAAGGCGATCCCAGCTTCGTGGGGTTCGCCTACTACGCGGCGAGCGAGGGTGATCTCGCGCGAGTGGCCAAGGCGCCTGGGGCCTCCGCGGTGGAGAAGATCGACGAGCCCGGCGGTGGTCAGCGGGTGCGGCTGAAGGAGCCGAACGGATACCAGATCGAGGTGGTCCACGGCATCGAGAAATTGGCGCCGATTCCGGTGGTGCGCGACCCGATGAACACGGGCTCCGAGCCCCTGCGTCGGCCGGGAAAGCTGATGCGGCTTCCCAAGGCCCCTGCGGCGATCAAGCGAATCGGGCACGGGGTGCTGGGCACGCCGAAGGTGCGCGAGACAGTCCAATGGTTTCGGGACACCTTGGGATTCATCTGCTCGGACGACGTGTATGTCGGCGACCAGGAGAACATCATCGGGTCGTTCAACCGATGCGACTGCGGAGACGAGTACGTCGATCACCACACGCTGTTCTGCGTGATGAACGAGCGGGCCGGTCTGAACCATATGTCGTTCGAGGTGCCGGATGTCGACGCGGTCTTCATGGATCACGAGTATCTGACGCGGCTCGGCAAGTACGAGCACATGTGGGGCATCGGGCGGCATCTTCTGGGTAGCCAGGTATACGACTACTGGTGCGACCCGTGGGGCAGAGTGCACGAGCAGTGGGCGGACACCGACCGCCTGAATGCGAAGAGCGGCTCGAATCTGTTGCCGGCTCAGGAGGCGTTGGTCAGCCAGTGGGGAGAGGGCCCGCCGGAGAAGTTCATCCGGCACGTCAGCCCATAGAGCGGTCGCGGCGGTGAGGCCCGCAGGCCACCGACAGTGCGGGTTCTCGAGTTGAGGTCCGCACTGTCTCGTGCCTGCAAAAGGGGAGCGCATGACATCGCGTCAGCCACGACGACCGTCGAGCTCACGGCCCCTGGGGCGGTGTCTGGTCACCCTTCTGGTGGGCATCGCGTGTGTCGCATTGGCTGCCCCTTGCCCCGCGGCCCCGTCCGGCAAGCCCGTGCGCATCGGCAGCACACTCGGGCTGACCGGCCCGGTGGCGGCGGCGGCCATCGTGCACAAGACGGCGACGACTTCTCGAAAGTGAAGCAGGTGCAAGACGGCAAGTGGTGGGTCGTATGGCCCACGCAATTTGCCGCGCCGGGCCGGAAACTCCTGGCGCCCTGAGCGGGCACAGCCCGCAGGAGGAGAGAGCAATGCCACCGACCAAACTGGCTCACCTGGTCTACCAGACCAATCGCATGGCCGAGATGCGCGACTGGTACTGCGCCGTCCTGGGCGCCCACGTGATCTACGAAAACGAGCACCTCTCCTTTGCGACATACGACGATGAGCATCACCGCGTGGCCTTCTTGGACTTCGGTCCGCTGGCTCCACGGGATCCGGCGGCGATCGAGCTCGGCGTCAAGCCCATCGAGCAGCCTGGGCTGCACCATGTGGCGTTCACCTTCGGCTCCATGGGCGAGTTTCTCGACAACTACGTCCGGCTCAGGGACATCGGGATCCGGCCGTTCTTCTGCGTCAATCACGGCCCGACGACGTCGATGTACTATCGCGACCCGGACGGCAATCGGGTGGAGTTGCAGA
>JBKPAK010000256.1:0-12204 GCA_046726415.1 Candidatus Methylomirabilota bacterium | reverse complement strand
GTGAGTCGCTTGCTGGCCAGTGCGCTCGTCGATGGGAGGGCGAGGAAGCGCTCGATCGTCTCGTCGAGCGCCTTCGCGAAGTCGGCGGCCGACACCACGCGGTGCAGCACGCCATAGCGCTCGGCCTCGCGAGCGCCGATGAGATCGCCGAGCAGGATCAGCTCCTTCGCCCGCGCCAGCCCAATGAGACGGGGCAGCCGATAGAGCGCCATCGACGGGATCAGACACTCCTTGACCGCGGGCAGGCCGATCAGCGCATCTTCACTGGCCAGGCGATAGTCGCACACCAGGGACAGCTGGAGCCCGCCGCCCACGCAGTGGCCGTTGATGGCCGCTATCGTCAGAGCCTCGAGCCGCTCCAGCGCGACCATCATGCTTTCCCAGGCGACGAAGTCATCCAGTCCGAACTCGCCGGTGGCCAGGGCTTTGAGATCGACGCCCGTGGAGAAGGCGCGGCCGGCTCCCGTCACCACCACCACGCGCGGCCGCCGCTCGGCCAGCGTGCGCACGACGTCCGTCATGCGGCGAACCCACGGGCGATTGCCCGCGTTAAGGATCTCGGGGCGGTTCAGAATCACCCGCGCGACCGGCCCCTCTTGTTCGAGGATGATCGTTGGCCGGGCCATGTCACTCACCATTGTCGCCTCGTCTGCGGCGGGCACTACGCCCCGGCCGGCCCTCTCGGCGGCGATCCCCGCCGGCGGCGGCGCGACCGGCGCCGGCGCGAGTCCCGCGATTCGCCGGAACCGCCGGGCGCTGGGACAGGTGGCCCAGCGGCCACCGGCCCCAGTGGATCCCCCACCGAGACGGTTTCGAACCGCACGCGCGGTTCGCGGGGCTCCGCGGCGGGTACTGTGGGCTCCCGGCGACGATCGGCGGATTCCTCCGGCCGAAGCGGTCGCTCGCGCCGCGGCGGGCGTTCGCCACGCGCCCCCCGCTCCCGCCCATCGCGTCGCGTGCGGGCCTCGATCCGGGCGCGGCGTTCTTCGGCAAACCGCCGGCGCTCCTCCGTCGAAGGCTTGATTTCCTCCACGAAGAGGTCGTCCTCTGGCCATTCCACGGCGATTTTGTGGCCGAGAAACTTCTCGATCGCCTCGAGGTTCAGCGCACTGGCCTCGTCCACGAGGCTGATGGCCTTGCCCTCGGCGCCCGCCCGCGCGGTGCGGCCGATGCGATGCACGTAGTCCTCGGGATCCTGGGGCAAGTCCCAGTTGACGACGTGGCTGACCGCCTCGATGTGCAGGCCGCGCGAGGCCACGTCCGAGGCGACCAGCACCGGAAGCTTGCCCTCCTTGAAGTCGTTCAGGATGCGCAGCCGTCGTCTCTGCTCCACGTCGCCGGTCAGGGCGCGGGCCTCCCAGCCGTTTCGCGTGAGCCGGTCCTCCAGACGCCGCGCCTCCTCGCGCGTGTTGCAGAAGATGAGAATCCGCTCGCCCCCCTCCTGCCGCAGAAGCCCCAGGATGAGGCGAAACTTATCCTCGCGCCCCACGTGGTAGAGCGTCTGAGCGACCCCGTCGGCCGTCTTCTGCTGCGGCATGATGGTGATCTGGGCGGGGTTGTTCATGAACTCCCACGTCAGCTCCAGCACGCGGAAGGAGAGCGTCGCGGAGAACAGAAAGGACTGTCGCTTCTCGGGGGCGGGGAGGCGGCGAAGGAGAAAGCGCAAGTCGCTGATGAAGCCCATGTCGAACATGCGGTCGGCTTCGTCGACGACGAGGACCTCCACGCGCTTGGGCGACCACACGTGCTGTTTGAGATAGTCGATCAGCCGCCCCGGCGTGCCCACGAGCACGTCACAGCCCGCGGCGAGAGCGTCGCGCTGCCGCGCGTAGTCGATGCCTCCGTAGACCGCCAGAATCCGGAACGGGGTGAAGGCGCCCAGAAGCCGCGCGTCGGCCTCGATCTGCACCACCAGCTCGCGCGTGGGCGCGATGATGAGTATCCGCGGCGCCGTTCCCGGGGCAGGGGGCGGCTCGGGCGAGCGCAGCAGGCGCGTGAAGCCGGCGATCAGGAAGGCCGCCGTCTTGCCTGTGCCGGTCTGCGACTGACCGGCCACGTCCTTTCCTTTGAGGGCGAGCGGCAGCGCCGCCTCCTGAATGGGCGTGGCCGTGACGAAGCCCGCCTGGCGGATGCCCTGGGTGACGGGTTCGGGCAGATCGAGGGACGCGAAGTCCATCACGATCCGATCGTGGGTTGATCCGCCGGCGCGGACGGCGGCGGGCTGGGGATCGTGCCGGAATCCGGAGGCCCGCCGTTCGAGGCCGCCGGACTCCGTGGGGGGGCCCGCCGCCCGAAGATGCGCGCGCTGACGATCCCCACTTCGTACAGGAGGATCAAGGGGCCGGCCATGAGTGTCTGATTGAAGACGTCGGGCGTCGGGGTGAGGACGGCGGCCACAATGAAGGCGCCGAGGATGGCGTACTTGCGGTTGCGGGACAGCATTCTGGCCGAGACCACACCCATGCGGGCGAGCAGCGTGATGGCCAGCGGCAGCTCGAACACGATCCCGAAGGCCAGGGTGAACTTGAGCAGGAAGTCCACGTGGTTCTGCAATGTGATCATGGGGGTCAACCCGGGCCGCGCATAGCTCAGCAGGAAGTTGAGCGCGTACGGCGTCACCACGAACAGGGAAAAGGCCCCGCCCCCGATGAAGAGCACCGAGCCGATCAGGATGAACGGCACCGCGTACTTCTTCTCGTTGGCGTGGAGCCCGGGCTCCACGAAGCGCCACACCTGCCAGAGGATGCCGGGCGCCGCGAGAAAGAGCCCCGCCATGAGGGCAACCTTCATCTGCACCCAGAAGGCCTCGGTGGGGGACGTGAAGATCAGGGTGTAGCCCATCTTCTTGATGGGCCGGGCTAGGAAGTCGACGATCCGTTCGCTGAACGGCAGGGTGATGACGAGACCGACGAGCAGGGCTATCAGGCTGCGCACGATCCGCGTGCGAAGCTCACCGAGGTGCTCCATGAACGACATGCGCCCCTCGGGGTCGTCCGGCGGCGGCGTGCGTTTGAATAAGGTCATGCGAGTCCTACCAGCTCGCCACGAAATGGCGCAGGGTACCCACGCCGTGCCCGGCCTGAAATCCCTCGCGGATGGCCGCCGTAACGTAGGCCTTGGCCGCCCGCACCGCCTCGCCCAAGGAGCAGCCCTGCGCGAGGCCGGCGGCGATCGCCGAGGAAAACGTGCACCCGGTCCCGTGGGTCGAGGTCGACTCGATCCGGGGCGCCGGGTAGCGCGTGAAGGCGCGTCCGTCCCACAGGAGGTCGGTAGCGGAATCCTTGAGGTGCCCTCCCTTCACGATCACGTGGCGGGAGCCGAGGGCGGCGATGCGGCGGGCCGCTTCCTCCATCTCACCCTCGGTTGCCACCGGCATATCGGCCAGCGCCGCCGCCTCGTGGAGATTCGGCGTCACCACATAGGCCAGCGGCAACAGCTCGCTCATCAGGGCCTGGCGGGCCTCCGGCTGGAGCAGTGGATCTCCCGATTTGGCGATCATCACGGGATCGACCACGATGCGCTCGTGCCGATGCGCGCGCAGGCGCTCGACCACGGCGCGGACGATCGCCGCCGTGGAGAGCATCCCGATCTTCACCGCGTCGGCGCCAAAGTCCTCGAGCACCACGTCGATCTGCTGGGCCACGAACGCCGGCTCGACGTTCAGCACGCCGTGAACGCCCACGGAGTTCTGGGCGGTGAGCGCGGTGATCACCGACATTCCAAAGACGCGAAACGCCGAGAACGTCTTGAGATCTGCCTGGATGCCGGCGCCGCCGCCGGAGTCGGAGCCGGCGATGGTCAGGGCCTTGGAAACGGCCATACGAGAGGGCAGTATACGCGGGCGGCTCGGCCTCCGCACTTCAGCCCGCCGCCGAGGCGGGAATCACGAGGGTGAACTCGCCGCGGACGGGCGCGGAGGCCAGGCGCTCGAGGTGCTCGGACGGCGTCGCCCTGGCGATCTCCTCGAACTGCTTGGTGAGCTCGCGGGCCAGCACCACCGGGACCTCGCCAAAGATCTCCCGGATCGCCCCCACCGTGGCGACGATCCGGTGCGGCGACTCGTAGAGGACAACGGTCGTCTGGAGATCTCGCAAGCCGCGCAGCCGGTTCAGGCGGCGCCCGGGCTTCACGGGCAGGAAGCCGTCGAAGACGAAGCGATCGGCCGGCACGCCGGCGGCCGAGAGGGCGGTGATCACGGCAGAGGGTCCGGGCACGGGGACCACGGAGATGCCCGCCGCTTGGGCCTCGCGCACGAGGAGAAAGCCGGGGTCGGAAATACCCGGCGTGCCCGCGTCGCTCACCAGCGCCAGCGACTTGCCTTCGCCGAGAAGTCCCAGGAGGTATGGCCCCTTGCGCAGCTTGTTGTGCTCGAAGTAGCTGGTGGTCGGCGTCCCGATCTCGTACCGGGCGAGCAGGGTCCGCGTGCGCCGGGTGTCCTCGCACGCGATCAGATCGACCTCTTTCAGCACGCGCACGGTCCGGAGCGTGATGTCCTCCAAGTTCCCGATCGGCGTGGCCACGACGTACAGGGTTCCCCTCATACCCGGGAGATGTTCGCGCACCGTCCCATTGTGCACAACGCGCGTCGGAGCCGGCCCCGCCCGCGCAGTCCTCAGGGGAGGCGGGGAGGAGCGAGCCGGTAGGCGGGCAACGACCGTCGGATCGGGAGGCCAAGCCCCCCGTCGAGTATCAGGCTGACTGCTCCTTGGGCTCGGTCACGAGCACGGGGCGCTCGTGATTCATGATCACCTCGCGGGTGATGATGCACTCCTTCAGCCCCTGGATGGACGGCAGCTCGTACATGATCTCGAGCATGACCTCCTCGAGAATGGCGCGGAGTCCGCGAGCGCCGGTGCCGCGCTTGAGCGCCTCCCGCGCGATGGAGGCCACCGCGTCGTCGGTGAACTTGAGGCGCACCTTCTCGAGGTCGAAGTATCTCTGATACTGCTTGATGATGGCGTTCTTCGGCTCGCGAAGGATGCGCACGAGCGCTTGATCGTCCAGGTCGTGCAGGGTGGCGATGACGGGCAGCCGCCCCACGAATTCCGGGATGAGCCCGTACTTCAGCAGATCCTCGGGCTGGATGACCGAGAGCAGGTCCCCCACCCGCCGCTCGTCGCGGCTTTTGATCTCCGCCCCGAAGCCCATGCCCGAGCGGCCCACGCGGTTCTCGATGATCTTGTCCAGCCCCACGAAGGCCCCACCGCAGACGAAGAGCACGTTCGCCGTGTCGACCTGGATGAACTCCTGGTGCGGATGTTTGCGTCCGCCTTGGGGGGGCACGTTGGCCACCGTACCTTCCAGAATCTTGAGGAGGGCCTGCTGCACGCCCTCGCCGGAGACGTCCCGGGTGATGGAGGGGTTCTCCGACTTGCGGGCGATCTTGTCGATCTCGTCGATGTATACGATGCCGCGCTCGGCCCGCTCCACGTCGTAGTCCGCCGCCTGCAAGAGGCGCAGGATGATGTTCTCCACGTCCTCGCCCACGTAACCCGCCTCGGTGAGGGTGGTGGCGTCGGCGATGGTGAAGGGCACTCGCAGGAGCTTGGCCAGTGTTTGGGCGAGGAGGGTCTTGCCGGAGCCCGTGGGGCCGATGAGCAGGATGTTGGATTTCTGCAGCTCGACGTCACCCGCGTCGCTCCCCGACTCGATGCGCTTGTAGTGGTTGTGGACGGCCACCGACAGGATCTTCTTGGCCCGCTCCTGGCCGATGACATACTGATCGAGGACGGTCTTGATCTCGGCGGGCTTGGGGAGACTGCGGATCTCCCGGCTCTTCTCCTCTTCCCACTCCTCGGCGATGATGTCGTTGCACAGCTCGATGCACTCGTCGCAGATGTACACGGTGGGGCCGGCGATCAGCTTGCGGACGTCGTTCTGGCTCTTGCCGCAGAACGAGCACTTGAGCGTACCGTTCGTCTCGCGCGTGCGCGCCATGCTGCTCCGCTCCCCCCGCCCCTACGACTTCACCTGCGACTGCGCGGCCAGGGCCGCCGCTTCGGTCACGGGCCGGGTGGTTGGCTTCGAGGAAATGACCTCGTCGATGATTTTATATTCCCTGGCCTGCTCGGCGGTCATGAAAAAGTCCCGATCGGTGTCGCGCTGGATCTTGTCCATGGACTGGCCGGTGTGGTGCACCAGGATCCGGTTCAGCTCCTCCCGCATGCGGAGGATCTCCCGGGCCTGGATGTCGATGTCGGTGGCCTGCCCCTGCACGCCGCCCAGCGGCTGATGGATCATGATCCGCGCGTGGGGCAGTGCGAAGCGCTTGCCTCTGGAGCCCGCGGTGAGAAGCAGGGCGCCCATCGACGCGGCCTGACCCATGCAGATGGTGGAGATGCCGGGCTTCACGTACTGCATGGTGTCGTAGATGGCCATGCCCGCGGTCACCGACCCGCCGGGCGAGTTGATGTAGAGGTAGATGTCCTTGTCGGGATCCTCCGCCTCCAGGAAGAGCATCTGGGCGATCACCAGGTTCGCCAGCTCGTCCTCGATGAAGGTGGGAAGGAAGATGATTCGCTCCTTGAGGAGTCGAGAAAAGATGTCGAACGCGCGCTCGCCGCGCGGGGTTTGCTCGACGACCATCGGGACCAACGCCATGGGACGTCTCCTTGCATTTCTCATGTGCTCGCCTCGGTCCGCGGGGACCGCGCTCCACCATCGCGCGATGTCCGGCCCCGCGCTCGACCTCCGCCGCACGCCTGCTGAGATCGACATCGCGGGGAGGTTTCCTTAGGGGTGAACCGTCGCGTGACGGATCAGGAGGTCGAGCGTCTGCTGCTCGCGGAGGCTGGCGCGCAGGTTGTCCAGGTCGCCGCCCTTCTCCATCATACGCCGAACCGCGGGGGCGGGCCGCCGGCTGGCCGCCGCCAGTTTCTCGATCTCCGCGTCGATCTCGGTCTCCGCGGTCACCACGCCCTCGGCACTCGCGATCGCGTCGAGCAGCAGGGTGCGGCGCACCGCCCGCTCCGCCCCCGGCCGCAGGTCGGCCACCAGCTTGTCGTAGTCCCACGGAACCTGATCGGGGTCGATGCCCTGGCGGCGCAACCGCGCCCGAGCGTGGTCGACCTGATGCTGGACCTGGCGCATCACCAGCGCATCCGGCACCGCGAACTCGTGGCGGACGAGGAGGGCGTCGACGATTTTCCCCTCGAGGGCCACCTTGTCGTCGCGCTCGCGGCGCTCTTCCAGCTGCCGGCGCACCTCTGCTCGCAACGCCTCCAAGGTCTCGAACTCGCCCACCTGCTTGGCCAAATCATCGTCGAACACCGGCCGGACCTTCTCCTTGACTTCCACGACCTTCACGGCAGCCCGCCCAGCCTTGTCGCGCAACTCCGCGCGCCGATGCTCGGCGGAGAAGCGCACGCCCACCTCGCGCTCCTCGCCCGCCCGCATGCCCACCACCGCCTCATCGATCTCGGGCAGGACCGCGCCGTCACCGATTTGGAAGGCGTAGCCGCTCTCGCTGTTCGGGGCCAGCCCATCGGGGGTCAGGGTGTAATCCACGATCACCACATCGCCGGGCGCTGCGGGGCGCTCCACGCTGCGCAACTCAGCGTGATGCTCGCGCATCTGCTCGAGGGCCGTCTCGACGTCCTCGTCGCTGACGGGCGTGGGCACATGCTGGACGTCGAGGCCTTTGTACTGATCCAGGGTGATGGCCGGACGAATCTCCACCACCGCCTTGAAGCTCAGGGGGACTCCCTCCTCGAGGCGCACCTCGGTCAGATCGGGCTCGTCGACCGGCTCCAGCATGGCCTCGGTCACTGCCTGCCGATAGAGATCGGGAATCAGATGCTCGGCGACGTCGCGGCGCACGTCGTCGGCGAAATGCAGTTTCACGAGCGAGCGCGGCACGTGGCCCTTGCGGAACCCGGGCAGGCGCGCCTGCCTTTGCACGCGGGTGTACGCGCGCTCCCACGCCTGCTGCACGACGTCCAGGGGAGCTTCGACGGACAGGCGGCGCTTGCACGCCTCGAGAGACTCGACGTCGACCTTCATCGCCGCTTCCGGCATCACATCTCCAGATGGTGCGAGAGGGGGGAGTCGAACCCCCAAGGGCTGTGGGCCCACTGGATCCTAAGTCCAGCGCGTCTGCCAGTTTCGCCACTCTCGCACAAAATTGAGCGGCTGCCGCTCCCGCGGCAGCAGCATACCGAGGACGCTTCGATGCCGCAACACAGCGCGGAGGCGGCGCCCGCTTCGCGGATTCCCATGGTAGCGGATGGCACGGGAAACGCAAATCAGCGGCCCCCCGGTAGGCCACGGGACTATAGACAGCACCGCGTCATTTGATGGATGCTGGATGACCATGAACACTTTACTTGTCCTCCTGATCGTGGTGGGTCTCGGCGCGAGCGGCTGCTCGTTCTCCGCCTCCTCCGCAGCCTCTTCCGACAGCTCGGCGGGCTCGTCGGAAAGCAGCTCGAGGTCCTCGAGGTCCTCGTCACCGGAAAGCAAGGAGACGGCCTACCGGGACGACGTGCGCGACTACACGCAGGCGTACGCGAAGTCGGGCGGCCAGTTCGACGCTTTCCAGAAGCGGATCGGCGAACTGGCGATGCGGCACGACGTCACGAACTGGGAGGACAGCCTGGTCACCTACGAAGGCGTGGGGGAGGGCCTGGGACGCGCCCAGGTCAGCCAGGTCCAGGTCGACGCCTACAAGCAAAACCTCGGCCATGGCGACGCGCAGAAGATGAACGCCATCCAGAAGGCGTACAACGCGCAAAAGTAGGATGCGGCCCACGGGCCGCTGGCTCGTCGCCGGAGGGCTGCTCGTCGCGACCGTCGCGCCCGCCGCGCATGCGGCGGCCGCACCCTCCATCGACTATCTCTACGTCGAAGCCAACGAGGCCGGCTCGAGCGGCGGGCACGCGGCCATTCGCTTTGGCGAGCAGGTCTTCCACTTCCAGTACATGGACTCTGGCCTCCTGGGCATCAGTCGGGAAGACTTCGCGGGTTTCCGGCGAAACTACGCGCTGCTGGAGAACCGGACAATTCAGGTGATCCAGATTCCCGTCAGCGAGGAGACCTTCGACCTCGTTCACCAGCACTTCACCCGGCGCCGCCTCATCGAGCACCAGCAGGTCCAGCTGCTGGACTCCCTGGCCGCCGATCGGCGGCTGCTCCAGACGTTTCAGGCGCTCCAGCGCGGGGAACCCGTAGCGCCCGTGCGGCTGGAGGGCGCCGGATACTTTTTCGATGGCGCCGGCACCCCTGCGGACGGCGCGCCGTCATGGGCCTTCGAAGCGTTGCGCGAGCGCATCGCGGCGGTTCACGGCCCCGAGTTTCTGAGCCATCGCCTGGTGGAGGCCGATCGCCAGATCGACGCGCTCGATCCTCGCGAGAGCGGCGCGCCTCCCCTCGATATCGCCATCGACCGGGCTCCTCCCGCCGTCTATGGATTTGCCCAGCGCTACACGGACGCCATGGCGGCGCGCCAGGCGCTGGAGGTCATTCACCACGGCCGGGGTCTCCTTCCCGGGAGCACCACGCTCGCGGCCTCCGTCGACGTCGCCCTGCGCGATGGTGAAGCGCGCGCCGTGGACGGTCTGATGGAAGCCCTGCGGGCAAGCCTTGTTCGACTCGTGCGGTCGCCACGTCCGGACTGGGGCAGCGCCCTCCTGGTGGGCCTGGCCCGATTGGAGGCCCTCGAGCAGACTCGGCGATCGGGCTCCTGGGTATTTCTCGATGTGTTCCCCGCCGATGCGCCGAGGCTCGATCGCGGGCGTCTGGCCAGGCGGCCGGACCTGCTGGCCGAGCTCACCGGCGAGGCGCGCGCCGACTTCGAGCGAGCCCGGGTCCGGATCGTAAGGCCGTCGGGCCCGGACGGCGGTTTTCCGGAGCTGGACTTCGCCGAGCTGGAAGCGGCGGGCAATCGCCTCAGCGAGGCCTGGCGCGCCGGCCACGAAGGCCGCGATCTTCGTCTCCTGCCGGGCCGCCAGGCGCCCTCGCGGAGCGCGCCGGCAAGCCGCCTCATCGTCCCCCCGCGCGCTGGCCAGGCCGTGGATGAGTACCTCAAGGTGGTGACCACGCGAGAGGCCAACTATGGCCAACGGCTGCAGCGCCTCTACGAATACCACCTGCTCACGCGCAACTGCGTCACCGAGATCTTTCGCGAGATCGATCGCGCCCTCGCCAACGCCCATCCCGACGCGGCGGACGCCGGGCGCGCTCTGCGCGAGGCGTCCCAGCGCCGGTTGGGCGGCCACCTCGAGATGAACGGGCTGCGCTTCATTCCCGCCGTCTCTGCCGCGGCCGTGATCAAGACCTATAGGACATCGCCACCGGCCGAAATTCCGTCGCATCGCCGGGCCAGCTTGGCCCGCCTCTACCGCCAGCACTCCGCCCTGCGGGTATTCCTGCAGGAGTCAAACACGCTCACCTCGACCCTCTACGAGCGACCCCGCGATGACTCGTACTTCCTGTTCTTTACCGATGACGTGGTGGTCGCGCGCCCGCTTTTTGGGGCGGCCAACCTGGTCACGGGGTTGGGGGCGACCGTGGCCGGCCTGGCCACCCTGCCGTTCGACCGCGGCCGGACGCTGTGGGCGGGGCTCAGAGGGGTCGCGTTCAGCCTGCCTGAGCTGTTCTTCGTCAATATCCGCAAAGGATCATTCGACTATGTCGCTGAGGATCGGAGGCTAGAATAGCCGACTATGCGAGTGCTTCTGGTCCACCCAAGCCCACTCATGTACTCCGAGATCTATCTGCGGCTTGAGCCCCTCGGACTCGAGCGGGTGGCCGCGGCGGTCCGGGCCGCCGGCCACGACGTGCGTCTCCTCGATCTCCAGATCTTCACGCACGAGACGTACTTCGGGGAGGTCTCACGGTGGGAGCCGGAGGCCATCGGCTTTTCGTTGAACTACCTGGCCAACGTCCCGGAAGCCATCGACCTGGCCGTGGAGACCAAGCGCCGGCGGCCGGGCTGTTTTGTCTTCGTGGGAGGCCACAGCGCGTCGTTCATCGCCTCGGAGATCCTGGAGCACGCGCGGGGCGCCATCGACTGCGTCGTGCGGGGCGAGGGGGAAGTGGTCACCCCACCGCTCCTCGACACGTGGCGCGATGGCGGCGCGGAGAAACTACCGGGGGTGGTGACCTTGGAGGGGAGCGGCCCCAACCCCACCTTGCTTCACACCCTCGACCAGCATCTTCCCGCGCGCGACCTCACCCGCCGTCGGCGGAAGTACTTCATCGGGGTGCTCGATCCCTGCGCCTCCGTGGAGTTCACCCGGGGCTGTCCCTGGGACTGCGCCTTTTGCAGTGCCTGGACCTTCTACGGACGCAGTTACCGCCAGGCTTCGCCGGAGGCCGCGGCCGAGGATGTGGCGCAGATCCGGGAGCCCAACGTGTTCCTGGTGGACGACGTGGCCTTCATCCGGCCCGAGCACGGCTACGCCATCGGCCGCGAGATCGAGCGGCGAGGCATTAAGAAGGAGTACTACCTCGAGACGCGCTGCGACGTGCTGCTGAAGAACCGCGAGGTCTTCGCGTACTGGAGGAAGCTCGGGCTCCACTACATGTTCCTGGGCCTCGAGGCGATCGACGAGCAGGGTCTCAAGCTTCACCGCAAGCGCGTGTCCCCGGGCGATAACTTCAAAGCTCTGGAGGTGGCCCGCGAGCTGGGATTCACGGTGGCCCTGAACATCATTGCCGATCCCGACTGGGACGAGACGCGCTTCGCCACCATCCGGGAGTGGGCGCTGAGTATCCCCGAGATCGTCCACGTGACCGTGAACACGCCCTATCCGGGGACGGAGACGTGGCTGACCGAGTCCCGCGCGCTCTCGTCGCTGGACTACCGGCTCTTCGACGTCCAGCACGCTGTTCTGCCCACGCGCCTGCCCCTCGAGCGCTTCTACGCGGAACTGGTGAAGACGCAGGGCGTGCTGCGGCAGAAGCACCTCGGCTTCTCCGCGATGCGCGGGGCGGCCCGCATCATCGCCGGCCAGCTTCTGCGCGGGCATACCAACTTTGCGAAGTCGATCTGGAAATTCAACCGCGTCTACAACGCAAAGCGGCAGGTCGCCGACCACGCCCGGCCGGTGACCTACACCATGAGGCCGCCCCGGACCCTCGGGACGGCGAAGCCGAAACCCTCGGATCTGTATGTGCACCTTCCCGCGCCGGCGCGGAAGGAGCCCGCCACCTCGACGACGGTGGGTTAGCCGCCGGGGGCCTCCTCGAGGGCGCTGGACCGGA
>JBKPAK010000255.1:0-10198 GCA_046726415.1 Candidatus Methylomirabilota bacterium | reverse complement strand
TGCAGCGGCCCCTCGACGGGTTCCTGAAGTTCTATAACGAGCAGCGGCCGCACCAAGGCTACCGGCTCCTCGGCCACATGCCCGCCGACCTCTTCTGGGGCGCCGCGGCGGTGGCGAGCTAACTCCATGCCCCACTCTGGGCGCGCACGAGTGTCAACACCTTTCCGAGTCCGGACAGCCTAGACCCTCCGAGATGTCTTATGATGCAAACGACCCGAACGCTCCAGGAGGACGCACGATGACCGACGCTGCCGACACCATCGCGAACCGGGGCTATCACGCGCACATCTACTACGATCCGCAGAAGACGCGTCCGACCGCCGAGCGGCTGTGCGCCGTCATCGGCGAGAAGTTCAAGGTCGAGTTCGGCGGCTTCCGTGACGAGCCGATCGGACCGCATCCCGTCGCCAACGTGCAGGTCATCTTCAAGCCCGAGCAGTTCGGGCCCGTCGTCGAGTGGCTGATGCTGCACCGCGACGGCCTTGACGTGCTGGTCCACCCGTTGACCAACGACTCGGGCGATGACCACAGCATCTACGCGATGTGGCTCGGCTCGCCGGTGCCGCTGAAGCTCAACACGTTGCGGCGAAGTTACCGCGCCGAGCTGCTCCCAAGCGCCTGAGGCTCAGTACCGCTGCGTCTCGCTCGTCGAGGAGGTGAACCATGCCCATACGTCGGGGAGCGGAGTATCTGGAGAGCCTCCGGGACGGGCGCCGATTGTGGCTGATGGGCCAGCGGGTGGAGGACGTCACCACCCACCCCGCGCTGGCCGGTTGCGCGCGCAGCGTGGCCGCCGTCTACGACCTGCAGCACGACGTGGCGCACCAGGAACTGCTGACCGTCCCATCGCCCAGCACGGGCCAGCCAGTGAGCCGGGCCTATCTCCTGCCGCGGTCGGTGGAAGATCTCGCGCGACAGCGGTCGATGTACGAGTGTCTCGTGCGCCGGGCGGGCGGCGTGGCGGCTCGGTTGCCCCAGCACCTGGCGACGGTGGTGCTCGGGCTCTACGACGTGCGCGAGCTCCTGGGCCGCGAGGACCCGGCCTTTGCCGAACGCGCCGCCCACTATTTCGAGTACTGCCGCGAGAATGATCGCAGCATCGCAACCGTGTTCAGCAATCCCTTGCATCACCGGAATCACCCGGTGGCCAAGCAGGAGCCATTGCGGGTCGTGGCCCGGCGTCCCGACGGCATCATCGTGCGAGGGGCCAAAGGCGTGGGGACGCAGGCTCCCTATGCCAACGAGCTCTTCTGCATGACGGCGCCACGGCCCGACCTCACGCCCGAAGAAAGTGTGTACTTTGCCGCGCCGGTGAACGCCGATGGCATCCACGTCATCTGCCGCGAGTCGCTGGCGTCCACCAACCCCGCGGACCATCCGGTCAGCCCGTCCTGGGATGAGATGGACTCCATCGTGGTGTTCGACGACGTGTTCATCCCGTGGGAACGGGTCTTCTATCTGCGGCGCTCCCCGGCTCTCGATCTCGCTTTCGAGACGCGACTCTTTCAGGGTGCGATCGGTCTTGGTCCCTGGTACGTGCTGGTGCGCATGGCCGTCAAGGCCGAGGTGCTGCTCGGCATCTGCGCCGCCATTGCCGACTCGCTGGGTACCACCACACAGCCGGCTGTCCAGACGGCCCTGGCCGATGCCATGGTCTATCTGGAAACCCTGCGGGCGTTCATCCAGGCCGCCGAGGCGAATCCGGTCCGCTCACCATCCGGCCTGGCCCTGCCCAACCCGACCACGGCCCTGGCGGCTCGCATCTTCGCGATCGAGCGCTATCCGTCCGTGCTGCAACATATCCGGGAAATCTGCGGCCCTGGCATCCTGATGGCCCCGGGCCAGGCCGATCTTCTCAATCCCGACATCGGCGTGCACTTGCACCGCTATTTTGTCGCCCGCGATGAGGGGGCCCTTGAACGCTTTCGTCTGCTCAAGCTGGCCTGGGAGTACGCCTGTGACTCTTTCGGCTCCCGCCAGCTCCTCTTCGAGATGTACAACGTGGGCGGTCTCGCGACCAACAAGCAGCGGCTCGCGAGCACCTACGACACGAGCGCGTGCGTCGCCCTGGCCAGGGAGCTCGCGGGCCTCAAGGCGGTCGGCGGCTAACCCCGGCGCACCAGCGCCGGCACGAGGTGCTTGATCGTCGGCGCGCCGACCTGCTGCATGGCGACGCGCAGCTCGAAGCGCAGCAGCTCGAGCACGCGCTCGACGCCGGGCTTGCCGAACGCGCCGAGTCCCCAGATGTAGGCCCGGCCGACGCACACGCCCTGCGCGCCCATGGCCAGCGCCTTGAGGATGTTGTCCCGGTCAAAAACTCGACGTTCAAAAGCCTGATGTAGAATTTCGGCCAGCCCTTCATCCCTCACCGTTGGGAGCTGCAATGATCCTCGTCCTGGGCGTCTGGACCTTCCTCCGCGCCCTTCTCGGCCGCTCCACCGCCGTTACGCTCCGAGAACGTTGCTCTGCGCCATCAATTGATGGTCCTGCAGCGGTCGCTCTCGCGCCCGCGGCTCCGCCGCCAGGACCGCATCCTCTGGATTTGCCTCTCGGAAGTTCCTGGTGACGATCGACGCCGCCGTCCCGGCCGAGCTGGACATTCACCTGGTCGTTGATAACGCCAGCACGCATAAGACCCCGTTGATTCACCGCTGGCTAGTGCGCCATCCGCGGTTCCATGTCCACTTCACGCCCACCAGCGGCTTCTGGATGAACCTCGTGGAGCGCTGGTTCGCGGCCCTCACTGAGAAACAACTTCGGCGCGGCGTCCACCGCAGCACCCGGGAACTGGAGGCGGCCATCCGTCGCTACATCGACATTACGAATGAGCGCCCCAAGCCGTTCGTGTGGACGAAGACGGCGGATGAGATCCTGGCCCGCGTCGCCCGCTTTTGTCATCGAATCTCTAATTCAGGACACTAGTCGCACTCCACCAAAGGAGGACAGGTCATGAGTGATGTGTGGCGCTTGAGGTTGGTCTCGCTTGTCGCACTCCTGCTGCTTTTCATAATGCCGGGCCTCGCGGTCGCTGGATGGCGAGTGCTTCCCGCGACCGGGTTTGTCGCCGACCCACTCCATACCCGTCTGATTCACACGCTCGGTGGGCTGTGGATCAGAACCGATCAGAGCGGCGACCGGTTTCTTGTCCACCAGGGGGGTCCCCATCGCCCTAGGCGATGATGTCATCGATGCCATGGCCGTCTGCTACCGCGCCGACCCGGGGACGTGGATCACCGCCATTGGACTCGTGGAGTTTCTCGGCGTGAGGGACAGCACCGGGCAAAATCCGGCACATCGACCGTACGGACCTGAAAAGCCCGACTGACACGTGTTACTTCTCGCCCGTCGCGGAGTTCATGCCGGCCGGCGCAGTGAACCTGTGGCTGGAGACCCATTTCAGTTCGTCGAATTCGGGCACTATCTTCGTCGGCGCGGTCGGCGTGCACGTGAAGTGACGGGTCGCGGCCGCGGTGATCGCGGAGCTGTACGTGGGGGGCGGACGCGAGGATCGGCGAGGACCGGCGCGGAGGGCGGGGTGCTGAGAACGGGTGTTCCGTCACCCCAGCCTTTGTCGCGCCTATGCTCTACGCGATGCTGCGCGACGGCACGAGCTTCGCGCCGCGACAGACGAGTGGGCACCCCCGCCCGGCCGCCTCGACGTCGGCCCCGGCCTAATGACGAGGGGATCACCAGCGCGGCGATGATCACGTCAGAGGGCTCGCGGAGTTCACGGCGATGTGGCGGGAGCGCGTATGTTGCCTTGGCCGCACTACGAGGCCGTAGCGTAGATGGCGCCCCACCACGTCCGCGACTCCCCTCATGCGCCGACGAGAAACGTCTCGTCACTGAAGAGCGCGAATAGAAGGATGACGAAACTCGCGAGGCCACCGACGTGCGGAGTGCGCGTGATGACCATCACCAACTCGCCTGG
This sequence comes from Candidatus Methylomirabilota bacterium, assembly GCA_046726415.1. Lineage (GTDB taxonomy): Bacteria > Methylomirabilota > Methylomirabilia > Rokubacteriales > CSP1-6 > CAVWFS01. The sequence continues at coordinate 6,267 of JBKPAK010000255.1, read as the reverse complement.
TCACGCAGGAGGCCAGTCGCTGGTTGGCGGAATCCGGGGCCGGGAGACGTGCCACTTCGAGACCCAGACTGTCGACGGCCCCGGCTTGGCATCGAACGGAAAACACCAAGGGACGTGTGCCATCCGAAGTTTGCGCTTGACTAGGGCGGCCGCTTTATAGAGGGCAACATCAACGCCCTCCGCCCCCGCTCCCCGCTGCTGGCCCCCGTCCCCATGACGTCAGCCCATGACGTCAGCCCCCAGCCCCGCACGCTGGAGCCATGCTGGAGCCCGTAGGCACAGGTCCCTCGCCACTGGGCGTGGGCGGATCTGATGCGGCGCGTTCGACATCGACGTGATGGCATCCCCGCGCTTCGGTGGACACCTGCGGTTGATTGCCACGGTCGAAGACCCCGACGCGATTCGCGCGATCCTGGCCGCTCTCGCCGAGTCGCGAGAGCTAGCGGGTCGGGCGCCGCCGTTCGCGCCAGCGCTGAACACCCGCCACGTTGCGGCGATCGGCGTCTGAGCACACCCTGACATCGCGTTCGCTGCCCCCTGCTCCCTCGTGTCTTGGGGCGGGTCCATCGCCTGGTCCAGCGCTCCGTTGGCCGGCAGAAAATCCCTTGACAGGCTGGGTGTCCGCGCTGTATCGGGGGGCGGACCGCGAGAACCGGTCGCTGCCGGGGTTCGCATCCGCGCGGGAGGGAGGTGCTGAGAACGGGTGTTCCGTCAACCGGGCCTTTGTCGCGCCTACGCTCGGGACCAGAGACAAGGGGGATACGACATGAAATGCTGGCAATTCACCTGCGCGGCCGTCGCCACGGTATTCGCACTGTCCGCGTCGCTGGCGCAAGCTGGCATCACGCGGCTCGAGATCGTGAGCGTGCAGTCGCCGACGTTCGGGGGCCTCGCGTTCGGCGACGTCGGCCAGTACGAGAAGATCTTCGCGCGCGCCTACGGCGAGGTCGATCCGGCCGACCGGCGCAACGCGCTCATCACCGACATCAACCTCGCGCCGCGCAACGCGAGCGGCATGGTCGAGTACTCGGTCGACGTGCACATCCTGAAGCCCATCGACCTCGCGAAGGGCAACCGCAGGATGTTTTACGACGTCGTTAACCGCGGCAACAAGGGGCATGGCGCGTTCAACGACGTCGGCGGCAACAACCCGACCACGGCGGCCGACGCCGGCAACGGCCTGCTGATGCGCCGCGGCTACACGATGGTGTTCTCCGGCTGGGAGGACGAGGGGCTGGTGCCGCCGGGGGACGACCGCGCGCTCGCCCGGCTGCCGATCGCGCGCAACCCCGATGGGAGTTCGGTGGTCGAGCACACGATCACCGAGCAGATCTTCGATACTTCGCCGGGAAATACGTTCAGTCTGACCTACCGCGCGGCCAACCTCGACCAGGGCCAGGCGAAGATGCTGGTGCACAACCATACGCAGTTCGTGGGCGGGCCGCTGGTCGAGCGCGTGCTCGTGCCGACGGACGTGTGGTCGTACGTCAACGACACCACGGTGCGGATCGATCGCACGCACCCCTTCCTCGCGCCCTACGACGCCGGCGCGGCGTTCGAGTTCGTCTACCCGGCGAAGGACCCGCAGATCCTCGGTCTCGGCCTCGCCGCCACGCGCGACGTGATCTCGTTCCTGCGCCACAGCAACTCGGCGGACAACCCGCTCGGGAACGGCATCAAGTACGTGATCGCCCACGGCTCGTCGCAGAGCGGCCGCTACCTCAAGGGCTTCACGTACTGGGGATTCAACGAGGACGAGGACGGGCGGCAGCTGTTCGAGGGCATCATGCCGAAGATCTCCGGCGCGCACGCCATCGCGAGCAACGACCGCTTCGGCGACACCAACGCCACCGGCCGCAGCTACCAGCGCCATCTCAGCGCCAAGATGGAGTTCCCGTTCACCTACGAGGTGCGCTTCGACCCGATCAGCGGCCTTACCGACGGCATCTTCGCCCGCTGCCGGCGCACGCACACCTGCCCGAACGTGATGCACACCGACAGCGGCAACGAGGTCTACCTCAAGCCCCTGTTCCTGGTCACCAGCGACGGGCAGGGACTCGACATCAGGTTGCCGAAGGGCGTGCGCGTGTACCTAGTCTCCAGCACCCAGCACGGGCCTTCGAATCAACCGAGCCCGACCTGCCAGCAGCTCTCGAACCCGCTGCCGCACAACATGGCGGTGCGCGCGCTCTACCTTGCGCTCGACGACTGGGCGACGCGCGGCAAGAAGCCGCCGAAGAGCCAGTACCCGAGGGTGAAGGACGGCACGGCGGTGCCCTCGCTGCCGCAATCGGTGCAGGGCTTCCCCGAGATTCCCGGCGTGAACTACACCGGCTGGTACAACCCGGTCGCGGTGAAGGACACCACGAGCCTGCCCAATATGGAAATCCCCGGCAAGTTCTACGCCGTACTCGTCGCGAAGACCGATGCCGACGGGAACGACGTCGCCGGACTCCGCCATCCGTTCCTGCAGGCGCCGATCGCTACCCATACCGGCTGGGCGCTGCGGCGCGCACCGTACGCGGAAAACGAGGACTGCGCGCTGATCGGCCAGAACATACCCTTCGCGACGACAGAAGCCGAGCGGCTCGCTTCCGGCGATCCGCGCCTGTCGCTCGAGGAGCGCTACGGCACGCAGCGCGGCTACGTGTGCGCGGTCAGGACTGCGGCGATCAAGGCGGTCAAGAAGCGCCATCTCCTTCAGGAGGACGCGGACACGGTCATCGCCGAGGCCGCGGCGCGCAATATCCTTCCCGCGACGAGCTCCGACCGCACGGCGAACGCGGTCGCTGATCGCCTGTGCAAAGCCGGGGGCAGGCACGACGACGACGATGATGACGATGATTGAGCAGTCGAAGAATGGGCAAACGATGGAAACCTTCAGGGAGCGGGCGGCCAAGCCTTGCCTGCGCGCTCGCATTTCCGGCGCTCGCGCACGCCGCGCCGGGCCCGGCGGAGTGCACCGCGCTCGCGAACCTGCAGAAATTCCCGAGCGAGCCGACGCGCATCACGCTCACGCAGTTCAACGACGCCACGGCGACGCTGTCGGCGCCCTGCCGGGTGGAGGGCATCATGAGGAGCGCACCGGGGTGCGCGGCATACCTTACGGCACGCGCTTCGAGGTGCGCCTGCCGGTGGACTGGAACGGGCGCTTCATCTTCCAGGGCGGCTACGCTCTGCGAAGGCGATGTGACGCTGGATATCGCCGAGCCGATGCGCACCGGCTCGGCGGCGTGGGTGAACGCGCCGGTGGCGGTGCCGTGCGGAACCGCGCCGGGGAATGGCCGGCGCGCAGCGCTATGGGCGCGCCGCGCCAACGAGGGCCCGCGGGTCGTGAACCCGGCCCCGGGCGATGACGCGGTCGATGCGCCGGACGTTCCTGATGTCGGCCAGGGGATCGGCGTCGAGCAGGACGAGGTCGGCGGCGAGGCCAGGGGCGATCGTGCCGAACTCGCCACCGCGATCGAGCCGCGTGGCCGGACGGCTGGTCGCGGCCAGCAGCGCGCCCATCGGCGAGAGGCCGGCGCGCACCAGCAGCTCGAGCTCCCGGTGCAGTGAGAAGCCGGAGACGATCGCGACATTCGGACAGTCGGTGCCGGCGAGCACGGTGCTGTCCGTGGGGGGGCGGACGCGAGGATCGGCGAGGACCGGCGCGGAGGGCGGGGTGCTGAGAACGGGTGTTCCGTCACCCGGGCCTTTGTCGCGCCTTCTCCTAAGAAACTTTGCCTTCGAGCAGTTCGCCGGTTGCGCGATTGACGAGGGCCAAACCAAGATCGGTCGCACGTTGACGCAACCGCCGGATGAGACGCTGGCGGTGCAGGGTGTCGTAGGCGGTCGCTCCGGGATCGTGATAGACCAAGCCATCTTTGAGCGTGCGGTAGACAAGGATGGCGAGCTTGCGGGCCGTCGCCGTGATCGCTTTGGCCTTGCCCACCCGATAGGCCAAGCGGCGATAGAAGGCGCCGAGCGCGGTCTCCGTGCGGCCGAGGCTCATGGCCGCCATGCGCAGGATCCCGGCAGCCCGGTTGGCGGAAGGCTGCGTCTTGGAGCTGAGGAGTCGCCCCCCGGAGATCTTGTTGTGAGGGGCCAGGGTTAGCCAGGAGGTGAAGTGCTTCTCGGTGGCCAGCGGCTCATGTCCGTGCCAATCTCGGCGAGCAGACGGAGGGCATTGTAGGGGCCGATGGCGTCAAGTTGGGTGAGGTCGGCGCCGGTCAGCTGGTGGAGTGGGGTGCGAATCTCGAACTGCGGCTCATTGTCGCGCGGCTTCCTCCGTGTTCGCGGCGCAGGCAACGCAGCGGCGGGGCTGGCGCCTGGGCGACGAGCGTGTCGAGATGGGTCTCGATCGCCGCATCGCAGGCGGCCAGCTGACGCTGAAAGGCGTCGAAGAGCTCAAGGTTCTGCTGCAGCACGAAAACGTGCTCGGGACGGTAATGCCCGGTGAGGGCCGCCGTGATTTCCGCCGCCGAGGCCTGACACCGGCGGTCCCGATGCTGCGCGAGGACGTGGGGATCGGTGTGCCCGGCGACGATGTCGCGGAGAATGCGGAGTCCGGTGACGCCGGTGATGTCGCTGATCACCGTCGCAGCTGGAGGTTCATCTGGACCAGGGCCTTCTGCATGCGCTGGACGTGCGTGGCGGCGCTCTGTACAAGGGTCTCCCGGTGACGCAGATAGGCGCGCAGGGTCGCGACGGCAGCGGTGGGTCGGAAACTGCCGCGCAGCAACCCGACGCTGTGCAACTCCTGGAGCCACTGACAGTCCACGACGTCGGTCTTGCGGCCCGGGACGTTCTTCACGTGACGTGCGTTGACGAGGACGACGTCGAGGCCCCGGGCCTCGAGGATCTCGTACAGCGGGATCCAATAGACTCCGGTCGATTCCATGGCCACGCTGGTCACGCCACAGGCGATGAGCCAATCGGCGAGACGGTGGAGGTCCGCCGTGAAGGTCTTGAACGAACGCACGGGGGTGGCGTCTCGGTCGGCGGGGACGGCAACGTAATGCTCCTCGGACCCGCAATCGATACCGGCGGCGTTCGGGTTCAGGCGGGTGAGGCCCGAGGGGCGGGACATCGACTTCTTCGGGGGACGACGGTCAGGCCGCTTCACGCTCCGCGCGCGCGCGGAGGCGGAGATTCTCGCACGCCCGGGGAGGACGACCCGCCGCGGTGAATGACGGGATTGACGCGATGACAGGCAACGTGAGGACTTTTCTATACGCGCGCGCGCATGAGGGACTTTCCGGAATATCCCGTCATTCCGTCATTCGCGTCATGCGAGGGTGGGGCGGACAGACCGGACAGGGCGATCCCGAGGCGCTGTGCCTGCGGTGCGCGCGGAGGAGAGCGCTTCGGGGATGAGCCCCCACCGTGTGGTGCCGCGATGAGTCCTTTTTTTCCATCACGCCCGGGCATGACCGTGGACTCCCGCGGTTTGATTTCTCATCTCCCAAAATCGGACGCTCTTGGTGCGGTGTTAGATCCTGCGCGACGTTGGCCAGCAGCTATGTCCGCGGGCCGATCGAAAAAACCAAAGGGGGAGTGGGGTCAAAATTTCTACCTATTCACGCGATGTTACCGCGTGCCGGTCGTTTTCCCGAACTGAGTGTGGCGTAGCGATGCCTTCCCGAATCCGGCGTGTCCGCTGTCCTGGGGGATGGAGACCGATCCGGAGACTGGCCTCGTGCGGCTGCATAGGAGCGATGAGCCGGGTAGGAGCTGCCGCCCGGATTCTAGCCACTCGACTCGCCAGCTGTCCTCGGCGGTCATCGGGGCGTGCACACAGAAGTGATTCTGAATGGACGAGGATCCGGCACATCCTGGGGCAGTCCAAGGGGAGAACGACAGCCCGGGCTGGTCGCGAGCGCGTGAGTAGGACTGCCCGGGCCATCGCAGGGTAACCCTCCTCAGTTCTGATCAGCACATCGGTAGTGCTCTGTGAAATGACCGTTCCCGCCGATCTGAAGGTCAGACCACTCTTCCATTGACCAGAATCTAGTCACTGAGGGCGTGGATGTCAAAATGCCCGAGGAATGATCGGCTTGTCGGACCGCTCTTCGCCTGGCAGCTTCGGCAGGCCGCGTCTCTATCGAACGATAGTGTAAAACTTACCTTTCGATGAATGTTCAAGAAGAGGCGCGCCGAGGTAGTTTCGCTGCACGCAATGTAACGCTCGGCGGAGCGAGTCGGCGAATCCAGAGTCGCCAGGCTAGACAAAGCATTGCTGGGAAGTAGACGTCCATCGTCAGTGCCGGGGGGGACCAGGTCCCA
>JBKPAK010000254.1:0-36616 GCA_046726415.1 Candidatus Methylomirabilota bacterium | reverse complement strand
TCCTCGTCGGAGACAAGCTGCAGCGTTGAGAAGGTTCGCGTCGCCACGTGTTCGGCATAGGTGCTAAGGTTCGGCGCCACCGGATAGCTCACTGTCCGGTGTCGGATCAGACTCAGCCCCGCGTCTTGCGCCACCTCGGACAGTTGCGTCCGAGTCGGAAGCCGGACCGAGTCGATTGTTTTGTTCCCCCGCGATACCGGCAACGCGGACGTGCGACTCATCGACTGGGACGGCTGGCGGGTGGACGTGGCCACCGATGATCTCGCCTACATGATCGCGTTGTACTGGTCCCCGGAGCGCCGATGCCGGCTTGAGCGGCAATCCCTAGAGCGCTATCACGCCACGCTGGTGACTCACGGCGTGCGTGGCTACACCTTCGACGCGTTATGGCAGGACTATCGTCTCTCGGTGCTCTGGCAGATGGCTACACCTGTGTGGCAGGCCGCCCACAAGCTCGGTGCGTGGATCTGGTGGCCTGGCCTGGAGCGAGTGATGCTCGCGATCGACGACCTCGGCTGTACTGAGTTCCTGGCGTGACACCACCGGTTCTCCGCCATCCGGGCCCTGGGAAGACCGAGCGCGTCAGCACGGGCCCACTTGTCGCTTGTGAATCTGCCCCGAGAGCGGAGTCGACGCGCTCGTTCGCGCCAGGTGCACCGCTACACCGACGACTCCCAGGTGGAGCGCTTCGTTCGGCAGTGGCGGGCGAGTCTCACCGCCGACCTTTGGGTTGAAAACCCGATGAGCCGTGCGACGTGCATCGCAACCGCTTAATTTTGCATGCTAGCTGTCGTCCGCTGCGAACCCCGGTACAGTGGGTTATGAGCCCTTTCCAAACCAGGACTGGAGCCAACGCGCCACAAACAACGCCTCGTAAATTAGCGCTTTTCCCGCAGGAAGCTTTGGGGCTCTTTGGCTCGCAACTTCCTGGGTAATTCCTGGGTGAAGTCTGGGTGTCACGGCGACGGCTTCCAAACTCCTGGCTGGCGCGGCCACGGTAAAGGTGTCACGCGAGAAACGTGGCGCAGTCCAGATCCTCGAAAGCGGCGATGATGCGGTGAAGATGGGACCACCAGATCGCGGGAGGTAGCCCGAGCGTCTGCTGCCAAATCGGGATCGCCAGGTGACCGATAACCGACAGCCGGTAATCCTCCCACAGGCGCTCGAGACTGTAGTCGGTCACGCCGTGAGTGCAGAGGCCGGCGTGGTAACGCTCCAGGAGTCGAGCTTCAAGCCGCGCGCGCCGCTCGGGATACCAGTGCACCGCCATCATGTACGCGAGATCTGCGGCGGCACGTCCGATCCGCCAGTTGTCCCAGTCGATCAGAAGAATGCCAGCGGCGGTAACACCGTCGCGCGGATAGAGTAAGTTCCACACGTGCGCATCACCGTGGCCGATCGTGTAAGTCGCATAGAGACGCACGGGAGTGATCAGCCGCTCGCGCGCATCGTGCACACGCGCGTAGATCGCTCGGGCCGCCGGCCACAGTCGGTCATCGAGCGTTCTGGCAAAGCGCGCGTAACGCTCGCGATACTCGGCCGTGATCTTTGCCAGCGCGGCCTCGTCGAGAAATGTGCCCACGTCACGGCCGAGGCTCGGGTGAAGCCACCAGAACGCGTGAAAGCTCGCCCACGTGTCGATGATGCGCTCGCACGCCTCGTCGCTCGGCGGGAGCGGCCAGGGGGTGATCGTAGTGTGGGTCTGCGAGAGATCGTCCAGCAGGAGATGGAAGTTTCCGTCGATGAACTCCGCGTCGTAACAGCGAGGAATTGGGCCGCCGGGCATCAGCGGCGCGGCGTGCCGATAGAAGGCCACCTCACGTTCGCCGACTGACTGCAAACCGGGATCGAGGCCGCCTCGCGTGGCTTTCAGGAACAGGCGTGTGGGCGTCTCTTCCGGCGCATCGGATGAGTATTCCACCCGGAGTGGCGCAATCGTGGAAACGAGCGTGGAGCGACGCTCGACGGCGTCGACGGCGATCACACGCCCGCGCGGGAGCACTCCACTCGCACGCAGGCGCTCGGTGAGAAAGTCAGCAGAGAATTTCGCGAGAGCGGCTTCGGCCACGGCGAGGGAAGTATAAGTCCTTCAGAAAGTTAGCCGAGATCTCTCGTCAACACCGCGGGCCTGATGAGGTGTCCTCGCGCGCGGTCGCCGGCTGACCGAGACCGGGACCCGCGCCGGCGGGTTGTTCGGCGGCAGCGTGAGGCTCGTCATCAAACTGATGCTCGATCGAAGGGCCAATGCGATCGTACAAAGGCGGCCCACGGGGTGGCCATATCCGGCGGCAGTATCGGGCGGCCCCGACGGGTCACGACCAGCACGCCAGCATCGACCTGTGGGACTGGTCGGAACTGCGCCGCTGGAATCCTGCGGCCGAGCTGGAACTCCCACCACGGCGCCCAGACGGTCGAGAGCAGCGTGGATGGGGGTACGGCTGCCCGCTTACAGGCCACTTCCCACTGGACGATGACGTGGGCCCGCTTGAGCGGTACCCTCGGGTCGTCGAGGAGGCGGCGCAGGATCTCCGTCGTCGCTCCGAAAGGAAGAGACCCGATCACCCGAAACGGTCGCGTCGGCAGGGCGAATGTTAGGAAATCAGCCTCCACGACCCGCACATGTCCCACCCAACGGATGCTGGCGCGGAGCCGCTGAACACAGATCGGATCAACCTCGACCGCCACTACGTCGATCCCTCGGTGGGCGAGCGCGATCGTGATCGCTCCGAGTCCTGCGCCGATCTCCACGACCAGCTCACCCGGCCGGAAGTCGGCCTCGGCGACCAGGCGATCAGCGAACTCAGGACGAAGGAAGTTCTGACCGAGACGGCGGCGTCGTTCGTCCCGGGGTGTCCGCCGGTGTGCTGACACGACGGGTCACCATCGTGATCACGACGACAATCTACTGCCGGTGATGCCGCCGCGCAAATTGGCTCGAACGCGCTTCGTCGCGCACCCTCGCCAGCTGACGTACCTGGCCGGCCCTACTGCAAGGGAATTAACGGCCGGGCCCTTCGCGTTCACGCTGTCCCGCCAGCGCGAGCGCGAGGACGCTACGGGCGCGCGGACCGCTTCGCGCCGCGGAGCGCGCTCGGCGGCCGTCGGTACACGGCGCGAAACGCCGCGTTGAAGCGGCGGATGCTGCGAAAGCCGGCCGCGAAGGCGATCGCCGCCATCGGCAGCGCCGACTCGTCGACCAGCCGCTTCGCGCGCTGTACGCGACGGGTCGCCGCGACCGCCGACGGTGACGCGCCCGCGTGCTCGGCAAAGAGGCGGCTCAGATGTCGGCTCGTCATGCCGAGTGTCTCGGCCAGATCTCCCACGCGCTTGCCGTCGTCGAGAAAGCCGCCCTCGATCAGCCTGAACGCGCGCGTCACCGTCGCCGCGGCGCCGCGCCAGGCTGGCGTTCCCGGCGCCGCTTCGGGGCGACAGCGCAGGCAGGGACGGAACCCCGCCCGCTCGGCGGCGGCCGCCGTCGCGAAGAACACGACGTTGCGGGACTTGGCGGGCTTCACCGGGCAGGTCGGCCGACAATAGATCCGCGTCGTCAGGACGCCGGTGAAGAATCGGCCGTCGAACTTCGGATCTCTTGCGCGCCGGGCGCGGTCGCAGCGGGCTCGGTCGAGTGCGAGGCTCGTGCTCATGGCAACGCCGAGCGTAGCACGCGCGCGCTCGAACGCTCGGGCGCCCGGACGATGAGGTCCGAAAACGGCGAGACGCGCGTGGGCGCCTCGCGTAGCGTCGACGTCGCGGATGGGCGCGCGATATTTCTACGGATGGAACGTCGTGGGCGCGACGTTCGTGATGGCGCTGCTTAGCTTCGGCCTGGGCTTCTACGGCCTCAGCGTCTACGTCGCGGCGCTGCAGCGCCTGCACGGGTGGTCCGCGTCTACCGTCTCGGCGCCGGTCACGGTGTACTACGTCGCCGGCGCGCTGCTGAGCACCGTCGCCGGCGACCTCTACGCGCGGCTCGGGCCGCGCCTCGTCGTGACGGTCGGCACCGTCGCGATGGCGATCGGTGTCGCACTGCTCGGTGTCGTGGGCAGGCCATGGCAGCTCTATCCCGCATTTCTGGTGATGTCGGTGGGCTGGGGCGCGATGAGCGGTGCCGCGATCAACATCGTGCTCGCGCCGTGGTTTCAGCGGCGTCGCGGCCTCGCCGTCAGCCTGGCGTTCAACGGCGCGACGCTCGGCGGCGTGATCGTCGCGCCGGGGCTGATCGTGCTCATCGGGTTGACAAGCTTCACGCCCGCGCTCGGTGCCGCCGCGCTCGCCCTAGTGATCGTGCTCGTCCCGGTCGCGATCGGCGTGATGCGCCGCGGTCCCGAAGATCTCGGGCTCGGCCCCGACGGCGATCCGATGAGATCACAACCGGCCACGCCGCCGGCGAGCCTCCCGAAAGGCTGGCGCGCCGCGGCGGTGCGGACGTGGCGGTTCTGGAGCGTGTCGGCGCCGTTCGCGCTGGGCCTCGCAGCGCAGGTCGGGGTGCTCACGCACCTCGTGGCGCTCGTCTCCCCCACGCTCGGGCCGGGTGGAGGGGCGCGCGCTGTGAGCGCGACAACCGCCGCCGCGCTGCTCGGTCGGCTGGCAGTGGGCGTCGTGGTCGACCGGCTCGATCGCCGGCTGGTCTCGTGCGCGACGCTCGCCGTCCAGATCGTCGGTGTGGGACTGCTGGCGTCGGCGCCGTCGCCGGCGATCGCCTATGCCGGCTGCGCGCTGTTCGGGCTAGGCGTCGGCAACTTGACGACGCTGCCGGGACTGATCCTGGCCGTCGAGTGGCCGCGCGAGGGATTCGCGGCCCTCGTCGGGCTCGTGGTCGGCATCAATCAGTTCACGTTCGCCTTCGGGCCATCGCTGGTCGGCGTCGTGCGCGACTGGAGCGGAGGCTACGGGACCGCCCTCGGCGCGTGCGCGGCGCTTCAGGCGGTCGCGGCCGCCCTGGTTGTGCTCGGGCCAGGGCGGCCCTCGGCCCGTCAGACCGTGGGCCGGCGGCCGGCGTAGAACACCCGCGGGCAAGCCGGTAGGCTGGGGGCTCATGGACGGGGCGGCTGTGGCGCTGATGTTCGGGCCGGGATCGCCAGTGGCATCGTGACCGCGATCGCCGGCGGCTCGTCGCTGATCACGTTCGCTTCGGCCGCTTCCTGGGTGAAGTCTGGGTAAACGAAAGGGGCTAGCGGATGCTGCGTCCGCTAACCCCTCGTCGTCAATGGTTGCGGGGGCTGGATTTGAAACAGCGACCTTTGGGTTATGAGCCTCGGCAAACTTTTGCCTGTAATTCCATGCTGTTTCTGCTCAGTCGCTGACCCCCATATTTTCTGCACCGGTGTGCTCAGAGGGTTACTCTCTCCTGCGCTACTCGGACCGGACTGAGTATAAGGCGCGCCACGTGGGCGACGGCCGCTGCATGTAATCTTGGCGATGGTCAATGCGGCGACGTGGTAGCCGAGGAGGGCGAGTTCCGCCTGGATGTGCCGGCGGCCCCACCTTGGATTGTCGCGAGCCATCTGGCGGCTCAGGTGGCGAAGCTCCGAGGCGAGGCGCGGGCGGCCGACCGCGTTCGGCCTGGACTGCCAACGCCAGGAGAACTGGAAGCCTTAGCGGTGCCACGCGAGAACTGTCGCAGGCTGGACAATGACGAGGCTCGACCGCCAGCTCGTCCAGAGCCGCGCGGGCCACAGCCAGAAGAGGCGGTAGTCGATGTTCATAAACTACTACACTATGCTGCGTGATGTCCTGAGGCTCCACCGCGAAACCAATCAGCAGGCACGCACCAGCTTCACTATGACGGCGCGGCGTTCGGGGGTCGGGCCATTCTATCCACGCGATCGTCGGGGTGACAATGGGCGGCGGCGCTCGAGCGTCGGCCGGCGCTTTGACAACCAAACGCGGGTGGCCATACGCTCGACGGCGACCATGGCTGGGCGGCCGTCGAAGAAGTCGGTGGGCGACGCGGCCCGAAGGACCCGACGGTCCCGCCGTGCCGAACGGTCACTGCGCGAGACCGTGCGCGAGATGGAGGCGATCATGCGCAACGCCTCCGTCGGCATGGTCTTCACGCGCGACCGCCGCATCACCCGCTACAACCCGAAGTTCGCCGACATGTACGGCTACGTCGGCCACGACATCATCGGCTTGCCGGCCCGGGTGCTCTACCGGTCCGATGAGGAATACGACGCCCTGGGCCGCCTGGCCGCACCGCTGCTGTCGCAGGGCAAGCCGTTCCAGACCGAGCTCTACATGCGTCGCTGGGACGGCTCCGACATCTGGGTCAATCTCATCGGGTACGTGCTGAACCTCGGCGACCCGGGCGAAGGGACGATCTGGATCGCCGAGGACCGCAGCGCCGTCAGGCAGGCGCAGGAAGCGCTTCAGCGCTCGCTCGGCCGAGCCGAGCGCTTGCTGGCCTCGGTGGTCGAGAGCACCGAGGACTGCATCTTCACCAGTGACCCCGATGGCCGGATCGTGACCCTGAACCAAGCCGGGCGGCGGCGGCTGGGCTACGAGGCGCCCGCTCATCCGATGAATTACCTGGATGTCCTCGACGAGGGCGATCGCCGCCGGGTCGGGCCGGAGATCCAAGGGGCGGTGGCGGCCGGGCGATCCTGGCGGGGCAGCGTCACCGCGATCACGCGCGACGGTGAAGGCTTCCCGGCGCACCTGGCGCTGTCGTGCATCTTCGAGACCGACGGCGGGATGCTGGGAACGGTCGGCGCTCTCCGGGATCTGACCGAGCTGGTCGCCACCCAGCAGCGGCTGATGGAACGCGACAAGCTTGCATCCCTCGGGGAGATGGCGGCCGTGGTGGCCCACGAGCTCCGGAACCCGCTCGGGGCCATCAAGATGGCGGCCCAATTCCTGCCCTCGCGGTCCCACGGCCACAGCGGGATCACCGAGGAGATGACGGCCTCCATCCTGTCGGGGGTGACCGAGATCGAGTCCATCGTGACCGATCTCGTGGACTATGCCCGGGGGATGCCCCTCGATCGCCAGGAGTACCGCCTCGGGGAGATCGTCGGTCCCGCGGTGGAGGCGTACGCCGAGAAGGCCCGGGAGCGAGGCGTGGCGCTGGTCACGCGCGGGCTGGACAGCGACGTCGGCGTCACCGTGGACGGGCAGCGTCTGCGGCGCGCGTTCACCAACGTAATCCGGAACGCCCTCGAGGCCACCGAGCAGCTGCCCGACGCGCGAGTCGAGGTGGCGCTCTACCCCCGCGAAGGGCACGCGGTCGTGGAGGTCACGGACACCGGCGAGGGGATCAGCGGGGCGGCGCGCGGGATGATCTTCCAGCCGTTCTTCACCACCAAAGCCACCGGCACCGGCCTGGGTTTGGTGATCGTGAAGAAGATCATGGATCTGCATGGCGGCCAGATCGAGATCGATTCCACACCCGGACGGGGCACGTCGGTCCGCCTGGTGATTCCCGCCGCGGGCGGTGGGCGCTAGCGAACCGCCTCAGGGCTCCGGTGCCCCGTGCCCTTGCGCAATCCGTAGCGCGCTGCCTTGGCGGAAAGGTTCTTGGGGTCCAGGCCGGCGTGCTTCGCGGCCAGCCCCACTTTGTCGCCGTGCGCTTCGAGCACGCCGGCGACGTAGGCGCGCTCGAATTCCTCGACTACCCGCGCCTTGGCCTCGTGGAACTGGAGCGAGACGTCCACGCGGGAGCGTTCGGCGCTTCCGGAGAGGAACCGGTCGACGTCGATGAGCGTGTCCCCCTTGGCCACGATGACCGCGCGCTCGATGACGTTCTCCAGCTCCCGCACGTTGCCGGGCCAGGCGTAGCGACACAGGGCCTGCATGGCGGCAGGCGCGATCGCGCGCACGGGCTTCTTACAGCGCCGCGCGCTCGATTCCAGACAGTGCTGGGCGAGCAGGGGGATATCGCCGGGCCGTTCGCGCAAGGGCGGCACGCGGATGGGCATGACGGCGAGCCGATAATAGAGGTCGGCGCGGAAACGCCCCAACTCCACCTCGACCCGCAGGGTTCGATTGGTGCTGGCCAGGATTCGCACGTCGATCTCGACGGGCTGGCCCGCCCCCAGCGGCATCACGCGACGCTCCTCGATGACCCGCAAGAGCTTTGACTGCAGGTGCAGCGGCATCTCGCCGATCTCGTCCAGGAGCAAGGTGCCCCCATTGGCGTGCTGGAAGACGCCCCGCCGCGACTCGGTGGCGCCGGTGAAGGCGCCTTTCCTGAACCCGAACAGCTCGGACTCGAAGAGCTCGGCGGGCACCGCCGCACAGTTCACCGCCAGGAACGGCTTGTCGCGGCGACTACCCGAGAAGTGGATGGCCCGTGCCAGGAGCTCCTTGCCGACGCCGGTCTCCCCGTCGATCAGCACGGTGGTGTCGAGGTCGACGACGGACTGGGCGAGCTCAAAGACCTCTCGCATGCTCTGGCTCTGGGCCACGATCCGGTCGAAGCTGAACTGCTCCTGGTTCCGCCGCACGCGCGCGCCCTTGGCCAGGCGCAGCTCCTGCAGCTCCATGGCGTGGCGGATGACCAGGACGGCCTCGGCCAGATCGAAGGGCTTGAGGAGATAGTCGACGGCGCCCAGGCGGAGCGCCTCGACCGCAGATTCGACCGTGGCGTGGGCCGTCATCACGACCACCGCGATGTCCGGATGACCGCCCTTGATCTGCCGGACGACCTCGATGCCGTCCATCTTGGGTAGCCGCTTGTCGGTGATGACGAGGTCGAAATCCTCGTGGCGAAGCCGTTCCAGCGCGGTCTCCCCGCTGGTCACCGCGCGCACTTCGTAGCCCTCGGACTCGAGCGTCCGCTGCAGCGGCCGCACGAAGACCGCGTCGTCGTCGACGATCAGGATCCGATGCCTCATCGCGCCTCCTGGCTGGTGCCTGCCAGTTCCGTGCCGGACTGCATCCGGCGGGGCGATGTCCGCCTCACCTGGATTGTCCGTCGTAACTCGCGTCCGAAACAAGCGCACCCGTCTGACCGTCGGGTGGTGACACCCGAAGCGCGGGTGTCGCCGCCCGATCCTCGAGGCCGGACGGATGAGGGCCGGGCGGCTTTTGCTTGGTTTTCCTTCATCGCGAGGGCTGGCACGTGCGGTGCACAACGCAACGATCGAGGAGATCGAGGCGATCATGACGACGACCACTGAGACCTACGTCAGCACCGAGGCGGAGTCCCGTGAGGTTGCCGAGCAGGCGCGCCAGGCCGAATGGGAGGGGAAGGGGTTCCTGCGCGACCTCTTTCTCGGCAAGCTTCAGCTCGATCTCATTCACCCCTTCCCGCGCCCCAGGGAGGAACGGCCAGCGTTTCAGAAGTTCGCCGGCGAGCTGAGGCGGTTCCTCGTCGACCACGTCGATCCCGCCGCCATCGACGAGACGGGC
Source organism: Candidatus Methylomirabilota bacterium (assembly GCA_046726415.1). GTDB lineage: Bacteria > Methylomirabilota > Methylomirabilia > Rokubacteriales > CSP1-6 > CAVWFS01. The sequence continues at coordinate 27,265 of JBKPAK010000254.1, read as the reverse complement.
GAGTACCCACCGCACGTCATCGACGGTCTCCGCAAGCTCGGCGCCTTCGGGATGAAGATCCCCGAGGAGTACGGCGGCCTCGGGCTCACGGTGGCGGAGTACTGCGCGGTGATGGAGATGATCGGGAGCTACGACAGCAACGTGCTGGCCCTGTTGTCGGCCCATCAATCCATCGGCGTGCCCCAGCCGCTCAAGCTCTTCGGCACGCCGGCCCAGAAGAAGAAGTACCTGCCGCGCTGCGCGGCCGGCGCCATCTCGGCCTTCGCCCTCACCGAGCCGCACGTGGGTTCCGATCCGGCGAGCCTGACCACAACGGCGACGTGGGACGGAGAGGCGTGGGTGCTCGATGGCGAGAAGCTCTGGTGCACCAACGGCACCCTGGCCGAGCTGCTGGTGGTGATGGCGCGCGATCCCAAGACGAAGAAGATCAGCGCCTTCGTCGTGGAGACCGCCTGGCCCGGCGTCAGCGTCGAGTACCGCTCGCGCTTCATGGGGCTCCGGGCCCTGGGCAACGCCGTGATCGGCTTCCGTCAGGTTCGAGTGCCGCGCGAGAACCTGATCGCCGAGGAAGGCAAGGGCCTGAAGATCGCGCTGACCACCCTGAACACGGGCCGGCTGACCTTGCCGGCGGGGGCGGCCGGGCTGGCCAAGCATTGTCTTCAGATCTGCCGCGGGTGGACCGCCGTTCGCCAGCAATGGGGCGTGCCGATCTGGAAGCACGAAGCGATCTCGCATCAGATCGCCGACCTCGCGGCCACGGCCTTCGCCATGGACTCGGTGTGGCGGCTGGTCAGTCAGATGGCGGACCGGGGCGGCTACGACATCCGGCTGGAGGCGGCGGCGGCCAAGGAGTGGAACACCGTGCGGGCGTGGGAGCTGGTGGACCGCACCCTGCAGATTCGCGGTGGGCGGGGCTACGAAACGGAGAGCTCGCTGCGCGGACGGGGCGAAGCGCCCATCGGCGTCGAGCGGATGCTGCGCGACTGCCGGATCAATCTGATCTTCGAGGGCTCGAGCGAGATCATGCATCTGTTCATGGCCCGGGAGGCGGTGGACGCGCATCTGCAGATCGCCGGCGCTATGGCCGACCCGAGAAAGGGCGCGGGTGCGCGCCTGGCCGCCTTGCCCCGGATCGCGCGGTTCTACGCGGCCTGGTACCCGCCGCTCTGGCTCGCCGGATTGGCCACGCCGCTCCGCTATGGCGACTTCGGCCGGCTGGCCACCCACGTGCGCTTCATCGAGCGCCGGTGCCGCAAGCTCGCGCGCGAGAGCTTCCACGGGATCGCGGCCTACCGGGCGGCGATGGAGCGCAAGCAAGGGTTCCTCTTCCGCTGCGTCGACATCGCGATGGAGCTCTTTGCGATGGCGGCCTCGATCAGCCATGCGCGCGCCCTGCTCGCCGAGGGCCATCCGGACGCCGAGCGGGCGGGGGAGCTGGCGGACCTGTTCTGCCGAAACGCCCGGCGCAAGGTGCAGAGACTCTTCGCCGAGCTCTGGGACAACGACGACGCGCGCAAGAACCGCCTCGCCGCCACGGTGATGGCGGGCGACCGCGGTCTGTTGGACGAGGGTACGGTCGAGCTCGGCCGCGGGCCCGACGCGTTCCAGCCCCGCTCGCTGCTGGCCAGCCGCCGCCTCGCCGGGGGCGATGCCCACCCCATCCCGAGAGCAGATCATGGCGCTTGAAGGCTACTGGCTGCGAACGCTCCCGCAGTTCGTCGGGCGCTCGCTCGGGGTTACCGAGTGGGTGGCCATCGACCAGAAGCGCATCGATCAATTCGCGGACTGCACGGACGATCATCAATGGATTCACGTCGACGTCGAGCGCGCGGGTCGGGAGAGCGTGTTCGGCTCCACGGTGGCTCACGGCTACCTGACCTTGGCCCTGCTCGCGCGCTTCACCTACGAGGTCGGCCTCGTCCCTGCCGATGCGGATCAGGCATTCAACTACGGCCTGGACCGCGTGCGCTTCATGACCCCGGTGAAGGCGGGCGCGCGCATCCGCGACCGCGTCACCCTCCTGGCGGTAGAGGACAAGGGCCCGGGACGCGTGCTGGTCAAGGCGCAGCACACGATCGAGATCGAAGGCGAGGACAAGCCGGCCATGGTCGCGGAAGCTCTCGCGATGCTGGTCGCCGGCAGAGCGGAGGAGAACCATGCCGCCCGTTGAGAGCGCCGAGCAGGGAGTCAAGCCCGAGAGCTTCGCCGAAGGTGTGGTGGGCGCCCTTCTCGGCCCCAACCCCTTCGTGGGCCTCACCGGCCCGGATGTCTTCCGAGTCATCCAGGGAATCGGCGAGCACGCCGTGAAGCAGCCGGGGGTCGTGCTGGAACAGCAGGCCGCGCTGGTGCGCGAGTTGATCGGCGTGCTCGCCGGCCGATCGACGCGCGCGCCCGATCCGGGCGACCGGCGCTTCCAGGATCCGACATGGAGTGAAAACCCCTTCTATCGGGCCTGGCTGCAGAGCTATCTGGCGTGCCGCCAGAGCCTCCACGCTCTGGTGGACGCGCTCGGGCTGCCGGCCGCGAATACGGCACGGGCCCACTTCGCAGTGTCGCTACTGACCGAGGCGGCCGCCCCCACCAACTTCGTGCTGGGCAATCCGGCGGCGCTGAAGAAGGCGTTAGAGACCGGAGGGGCCAGCCTCGGGTGCGGCCTCGTCAACCTGCTCCGCGATATCGCGACCAACGGCGCGATGCCGGCCCAGGTCGACAAGTCGGCCTTTCAGGTCGGTAAGAACCTGGCCGTTTCGCCGGGGGCCGTCGTGTTCAAGAACGAGGTGCTGGAGCTGGTCCAATACGCGCCGGCCAGCGAGGAAGTCTACGAGCGGCCTCTCCTCGTCGTGCCGCCTCAGATCAACAAGTTCTATCTGTTCGATCTGGCGCCCGACCGGAGCCTCTTCGAGTACGCCGTGAAGAGCGGGGTGCAGGTGTTCGCCATCAGCTGGCGCAATCCCACCCCGTCGCAACGCGAGTGGGGCCTCGAGACCTATGTGACCGCCATCCTGCAGGCCATGGACGCGGCGTCTGAGATCACGGGCAGCCCGGACGTCAACATGCTGGGCGCCTGTGCGGGCGGAATCACCACCATGGCGCTCCTGGCCCACCTGGCCGCCAAGGGCGAGCGCCGCATCAATGCCGTGAGTCTGCTGGTGGCGCTGCTCGATACCCAGGCCGAGTCTCTCGTCGGCTCGTTCGCCACCCGAGAAGCCCTCGCCCTGGCCAGGCTCAACTCATCCGTCAAAGGCGTGCTCCCGGCGAACGAAATCGGGCGGGCCTTCGCGTGGCTGCGCCCGAACGACCTGGTGTGGAACTACTGGGTCAACAACTACCTGCTCGGCAACGATCCGCCGGCCTTCGACGTCCTCTACTGGAACAACGACTCGACGTCCCTGCCCGCTCGGCTGCACGGGGAGTTCCTGGACATGGTCGCCACGAATCCGTTCAGGAATCCCGGCGCCCTCTCGATCCTGGGAACACCAATCGATCTGTCCAACGTCACCTGCGACGCCTACATCCTGGCCGGCATCACCGATCACATCGTCCCCTGGAAAGCGTGCTACGCCACCACGCAGATGCTGGGCGGCCAGCGGGAGTTCGTGCTCAACGGCAGCGGCCACGTCCAGAGCATCGTGAGCCCGCCCACCAACACCAAAGCGAAGTTCTTCACGGGGCCTCACTGTCCGGGCAATGCTGACGAATGGCTGGCCGGCGCCCAGGCGCAGTCGGGTAGCTGGTGGGACCACTGGCGCGACTGGAGCATCGCCCGTTCCGGCCCGCGCCGGCCGGCGCCGAAGGCGCTCGGGAGCCGGCGCCACCCGGCCGGGCGCCAGGCCCCGGGGACCTACGTCCTCGGCGCCTCGACGGAGCGGTGATGCCGTCAGCGCGTCGGGCGACAGGGGCGCGGATCAGCGCGATCGACGTCGACGGGCAGCGTCTCCGCGTGGTGATCCAGCGGGGTGACGGCGATGGACGGCCATTGCTGCTCCTCAACGGCATCGGGGCCAACCTCGAGTTGTTCCAGCCCTTCGTCGATGCGCTCGGGGCGGGGATCGAGACGATCCGGGTGGACCTACCGGGCGCCGGGGAGTCGCCGGCGCCGCCAATCCCTGTGCGCTTTCCCGGGCTCGCGCAGCTGATCGCCGGCATGCTCGATCAGCTCGGCTACCGCACGGTCGATGTCCTCGGCGTGTCCTGGGGCGGCGCCCTCGCTCAGCAGTTCGCCCACCAGCATCGAGACCGCTGCCGCCGGCTGATCCTGGTTTCCACCGGGACCGGCGCCATCATGGTGCCCGGCCGCTTGTCGGCACTTCTCGCGCTGGCCAGCCCCCGGCGTTATCAGGACCCGTCCTACATGGCGGCGATCGCCGGGCGGCTCTATGGTGGCCGCCTTCGCGCAAACCCCGCGCTCGCGGCGAGACTGGCGCGCGAAGTACGCGCGGGTGATCCGTCTGGATACTACCGGCAGCTCCTGGCCGGTGTCGGCTGGACGAGCATCCACTGGCTGCACAGGCTGCCTCAGCCCACGTTGATCCTGACGGGCCGGGACGACCCGATCGTCCCCTGTCTCAACGGAAGAATCCTGGCCTGGCTCATCCCGCATTCCCGACTCCACATTTTCGATGACGGGCATCTCGGCCTGGTGACCTCCGCCGAGGAGCTGGCTCCAATCGTCCGGGCGTTTCTCAGCGGCGGACGAAGGACGAACGGTCTCGGACGCAAAGAGAAGGAGAACACGACATGCTGACGGATCTCGACACCCGCCTGCCCGCGAACCTCATCGAGCGGACGCCCTCGGCCTACGGCTATCCGCTGCTTGTCAAGCACCTGCTCCACACCGCGCTGGCCACCGAGCCGAACCGGGAGATCGTCTATCGGGATCTGACGCGATACGACTACCGGGCCCTGCGCCAGCGGATCGGCAAGCTGGCCAGCGCGCTCGCGCTCCTGGGCGTCGAGCCTGGCGACACCGTGGCCGTGCTGGACTGGGACAGCCACCGGTACCTCGAGTGCTACTTCGCGGTGCCCATGATGGGGGCGGTGCTCCAGACGGTGAACGTCCGACTCTCGCCAGAGCAGATCCTCTACACGCTGAACCACGCCAGACCCACGGTCGTCCTGGTCCACGCCGACTTTCTCCAGGTGCTCGAGGAGATCAAGGACCGGATCGAGCCCGTGAAGACGTACGTCCTCCTCACCGACGCGGTCGATCGGCCGACGACCGCGCTGGCCATCGCGGCCGAGTACGAGGAGCTGTTGGCGTCGGGCTCAGCCGGCTACGAGTTCGGTGACGTCGACGAGAACACGCGCGCCACGACCTTCTACACGACGGGGACGACGGGGCTTCCCAAGGGCGTGTACTTCAGCCATCGGCAGCTCGTGCTGCACACCCTGGCCGGGCTGGCCGCCCTGGGGACCGCGGCGGCGGGCCAGCGCTTCCATCGGGGAGACGTGTACATGCCGATCACGCCGATGTTCCACGTCCACGCGTGGGGCATCCCGTATATGGCCACCGTCATGGGCGTCAAGCAGGTCTACCCGGGCCGCTATGCGCCCGACGTGCTGCTCCGCCTGATCCAGACCGAAAAGGTGACCTTCTCCCACTGCGTGCCGACCATCCTGCACATGCTCCTGAACTGCCCGGGCAGCCAGGATGTCGACCTCAGCGGCTTCAAGATGATCATCGGAGGCTCGGCGCTGTCGAAGGGGCTGGCCCGGGCGGCCCTGGCGCGAGGCATCGATGTCTTCGCCGGCTACGGGATGTCCGAGACGTGCCCGATCCTCACCATCGCGCAGCTCACGCCCGAGATTGCCGGGCGCGATGCGAACGGGCAGATGGAGATCCGAGCGAAGGCGGGCCGGCCGGTGCCCCTCGTGGATTTGCGAATCGTCGACGAGGAGATGCGCGACGTACCCCGCGACGGCAAAGCCGCCGGTGAGGTGGTGGTGCGGGCTCCATGGCTGACCCAGGGCTACCTCGGCGATGCTCGGAGCTCCGAGCAGCTCTGGCGGGGCGGCTATCTGCACACCAACGACATCGCGAGCATCGACGCCGACGACTATGTCGGGATCACCGATCGCCTCAAAGACGTGATCAAGTCGGGTGGCGAGTGGATCTCCTCGCTGGAGATCGAGGACATCCTTTCCCAGCATCCGGGGGTCAGCGAGGCCGCCGTCATCGGTGTGCCGGACGAGCGGTGGGGGGAGCGCCCCCTGGCGCTGATCGTCGCCAAGGCGGACTGCGCGAACACGATCACCGAGGATGACATCAAGGTCCATGTCCAGCGGTATGCCGACAAGGGCGTGGTCTCCAAGTGGGCGGTCCCGAGCCGGGTGCGGTCCGTTTCGGCGCTCGACAAGACCAGCGTGGGCAAGCTCGACAAAAAGGTTCTGCGCCAGAAGTACGCGCAGTAGTGCAGGAGCGTTCCAGGCCGCGGTCGCAGTAGTGCAGGAGCGTTCCAGGCCGCGGTCGTCGTCGGCGCGGGCGATGCCGAGAGCGCTGAGCGACGTCCGCGGCTTGGAATGTGGTCACCACGGTTTCTCCCCAGGGTTGGTTGGGCCCAATTAAATAGTCGTCTACCACCAGGCGGGCTGTGCGTGCGCCGTTCATCAGTCCGCGGCCGGTTGAGGCGACAGCTGGAGGTCGGGCTGGCGACGAGAGGCAGAAGTCCGGGTTAGCTGCGGGCTTTTCGGCAGTCAGATAATCGGCATCTGGTGGTGGGTCCCTGGTCAACCACCTGGTAGCCAGCGGCGACGCCGCTCATAAGTATGTAATTTAACGTTCTCGTCACCTGGCATCCCCCTTGCCGTGTACCTCATCGGCCGGCAGTCGCACGGCCATCGTTTGGCACGGGAGGGGCGGCGATGGCAGACGCCGATTCTCATACGACCTGGCAACAGATCACCAAGCTGGCCCTCTCCATCGTGGCGGTCGTGGGGATCGTCATCGTGCCCCGGCTGCCGCTCGTGGTGATGCGGCCGAACGTGGCTCCCCCGGTCGAGAACCGCTTTGTCAGTGCCCAGAATGTGGACGCCCGACTATGGCAGGATCCTTTCGAGGCGGTCGACGCCGAACGCGAGCGGCGCCGGACTGCCGATAGCGGCGATGCCCGGAGTCACCCCGCCGCTGCGCTCCAGCGCGAGCGCCACAGCGCCACCTACATGAAGGAGGAGTTCCAGAGGAGGGCGGACGCCTCAACGGCGCCGCCGCTCGTCCTGTTCGCCTTCGTCCCGGGAGGCCCGTACCCCGAAAACGGAGAGAGCCGCCGTCGCACCCGGTATGCGACCCTCTCCGGTCTCCGAGCATCCGGGCTCAAGCCGGTCGACGCCGAGCACGTCGGCTACTTCGAGACCGGACTCGGTGCGCAAAAGGTCGGCCTGCCTCCCCTGGTGGTGTACGAGTGGCTGGAGGTCGTCACGTCCCGGAAGAGCGAGCGGCTCGATCAGGTCCTGCTGCTCTGGCTCGACGAGCGCGTGTTCGGCAGCGCCACCGTCCGGAAGACCGCCGCCTTGCTGGCGGAGATGGGTATTTGCGATTCCAGCGGAGGGCGGACGATCGGCGCCCGCCTGGTCATGCTGGGGCCGGCCGAGTCCGGCAGCGTGCGGGCTCTTGTCGATGACGTCGATGACGTCGTTCAACGGAGGCCGGCCGACGTGAGCTGCGTCTCGCCGACCTACGTGCTCTCCACGGCCACTCTGCCCGACGACTACGTCATCCCGGGCTCGGCAGACACGCCGGTCGTCCCCGGCTCCGTCCGCCAGAGCATGCGATCGGACAGCCTGGAGCAGTGGCTCGCTCGCGCCGGACTGCATTTCATCCGGATCCTGCCGACCGATGACAGGCTGATCGATGAGCTGAAGCAGGAGCTCAGGGCCAGGAGCGTCGATTTGGAGGGCCGGCAAACTCGGGTGGCCGTGGTGTCGGAGTGGGACACGCTGTACGGGCGGCGCGGTGTGGAGCTGGTCAGCTACGCCATCTGCGGCGAACGTCGGGGCCGCTCCGACCATGGTGTGCTGCATCGGGATGATTGGTGGTGCGGCGGGCGAGTGAGGCTGTTCGAGTATCAGCGCGGCCTCGACGGGGTCATCCCCGGCCGTGAGGCCAGGAAGCCTGGCGATCCGGGCGACAAGTCTCCCGGGCAAGGCCTTCAGCGAGCGGCCGACCCGCGCGAGCGGGCCGAAGGAGCGCCCCAGCTCGACTACGTGCGTCGGCTGGCCGACGAGCTGGATCGGCTGGCGAAGGATTCCGGAGAGTCGCCCAGCGCCGGGCGGCAGAGCCTGTCTCTCGTCGTCGGAGTCCTGGGGAGCGACGTGTACGACAAGCTACTCATCCTCCAAGCCCTGCGGCCACGGCATCCCCAGGCCACGTTCTTCACCTTCGACCTCGACGCCCGCATGTTGCACGCCGACGAGTTCAACTGGGCGCGAAACCTCGTCGTCCTCGCGCCCCTCGGCCTTCGCCTGCGGCCCGAGCTCCAGGCGAGCATTCCGCCGTTCCGGGACTCCTATCAGACGGCGTACTTCCTCTCGGCGCGCGTCGCCGTCGACCACGCCTTGCGGACTGGCGTCGACGTCGCTCCGCCGGGCTTTCGAGCGTCCTGGACGCCGCGCGTGTTCGAGATCGGCCGGCGGAAGGAGTTCGATCTGAGCGTGAAGGGTGGGACGGACAAGTGCGCCTCGGCTATCACTTGCCCCGATGTGACGCCGAAGCCGCCCGAGCTTCGCCCGGCCCTCTCGCGGCTCGATGGATGGTGGGTGGCAGCCGCCGGTCTCGTCATCGCAACCGTGCTCGCCTTCAGCTCCGGCGCCCGCGACATCCTCGTGCATTCATTCAGGGGATGGCGGGGTCCTCTCGCCTGGGGCGCGGCTCTGGCGTGCGCCGCCTCGATCTTCCTCTTCTTCGTAGGGGGCGGAGCGGCGCGATTCGAGGAAGATCGGCCCGAACCCTTCTCATGGGACGGCGGGGTCAGCATGTGGCCCACCGAGCTGGTTCGGGTGATCGCCCTACTCTTGGCCCTGGCGTTCTCGTTCCTCGCCGCCCGGATAGTCAGGGGGGCCGCCCGGAGCATGACCGAGCAGTACTGTCTCGATCCTTTCCCGGTCGCGCTGGCCCCACCCCCGACACGCGGCGCCAGCCACGGCCGGTGGCTCACGCTGTACGAGGCGGTCACCCTGCAGGGATTCGATCGCATCGCGTGCCGCCTTCCGGTCGACAGCGTGCAGCTCTGGGGCGAGTACCTCCAGCAGAGCCGGGGCTGGCGCCGGAACGTCCGGGTCGTCCTCTCGATGTTTCTCGCGTTCGGAATGGTCTTCTGCCTGATGCAGTACTTCGGCTTTCCTCATCTTCCCGCCCGAGGCACCATCATCCGCCGCGTGGACTTCGGGCTGCTCTTCCTTCTTTGCATGCCCGTCGTGCTCTGGCTCCAGATGTACACGGTCGACGTGATCCGCCTGTGCGACAAGGTCACGAGGGGGCTGACCGCCGAGCGCCCGACGCTCTGGCCCCCGGGAGCGCGCGATCAGTCCTGGCTGGCCCCGGCCACCAACGGACATGCGGCGAGCGGCGAGGGATCACAGCCCGCGCGCGTGGCGTGGGGCCCGCCGTCCCGCTCGGCGCTGACCGACGTGGCGGCGGTGCCGCTGGCCGGGACGTCCACCGCCACCGCGGTGGACGACGACGTGAGCTACTGGCTCGACATCCGCTTCACGGCTCAATGGACGGCCGCGATGAGCTGGCTCGTCTACCTGCCGTTCACCGTCATCTGCCTGATGATGGTGGCTCGCAACCGATTCTTCGACGACTGGGACACCCCGCCGGGGCTGTACGTCGGCTTCGGTCTCAGCCTCGCCTATATTGTCGGATGCGTCGTGGCGCTGATGGTTCGCGCGACGCGTCTGCGGCGCAACGCCTTGCGCCATCTGCGGGCTCGACTGCGCCGTCTCCTAGGGTCCGGCGCCGGCGCAGCCGACCTCGATCGCGTGAAGCTCATGATCGACGACGTGGAACGCGCCGACGAGGGGGCCTTCGCGCCGCTCACCCGCCAGCCCATCCTCGGCGCGCTCGCGGTCATGTTCGGCGGGGCCGGCATCAGCGCGGTGGTCCAGTACCTTATGGGTGTCCGCTGAGCGCGAGGCGTTATGGGTGTCCCAGGGTCGCGGCCCCCTCCCCCTCAGGGCCTGAGAGTTCGTGCTCGGGTCAGGTCTTGAGGAAGGCCAGCAGATCGGCGTTGACCTGGTCTTTGTGGGTCGTGCACATGCCGTGCGGTGCGCCCGGGTAGACCTTGAGCGTCGCGTTCTTGACCAGCTTGGACGAACGCATGGCCGACGCTCCGATAGGCACGATCTGGTCATCGTCCCCGTGCAGGATGAGCGTCGGCACGTCGATCTTCTTGAGATCCTCGGTGAGATCCGTCTCGGAAAAGGCCTTGATGCAGAAGTATGAGGCGGGGAAGCCGGCCATCATGCCCTGGAGCCAGAAGGATTCGCGCACACCCTCCGAGACCTTCGCGCCCGGCCGGTTGTAGCTGTAGAAGGGCACCGCGCCAGCGCCCGAGGCTGTACCACACGAGATCCGCGGCGAGCGCCGCGCCGACGACGACGGCGAGGATCACGTCGAAGCTCAGTGTTCCCCGATTGGCCAGGGCGCCGGCCGCGAGCAACGACGGGGTGACCGGAACGGGCGCACCGGCCTGATTCGCCAGAACCCAGATGAAGAGCACCACCCCGGCGCCTTGCGTTAACCCGTCGAGAACCTCACCGGCAATCACGCTCTTTAGATACCGAAGCAGGCGCGCGCGTTTCGCGGTGCGCCTGAGGAGCTCAGATCGAGCGGTGGACGAGCTCCGCAGGCCCAGGCTGCCCAAAGAGTCGCACGAGCTGTCGCCACCCGCGCGCCACGCCCCACCGGGGCCGGGCGTCAGCAGAAACGTCCGAGCTGCCGGTCGCGGACGAGGCTCCAGTCAAGAGATGGTGCAGGAGCTCCCCGCCCTGGACCTCGAGCCACTGCCTGGTCGAGCTGTAGCCGAAGCGGAGCGCGTCGCGCGCCACATCGAAGCTCATGGAGGCTCCGAAGAGCGGCGTGCGGGTGCCCGGGGGTTCCAGCAGGAGGAAGCGCGTGCGCGGGAATCGCGCGGAGGCCATGGCCATGCCGAGGTGCAGGAGGTTCTGTCCGTAGATGCGGTTGGCCTGCTCCAAGATGGTCATTTACACGTCCGAGATCTCCGCCCCGTCACGGTTCGGGTCTCGAACCTCCTTATAGTAGGCATTTCTGCCGTCGCTCCTCAGCGCGAGCCGCTGATCCACTCTTTCGAGACGGGGAGGGCGGCGCTGGTTGCAGCACGGGAACTGTCGCCTCCCTCGACTATTCTTCTGAGGTCGTCTCCGGCGTGGCACGATGAGTCGCATGAAGCCCTTCCGGTTCGGCGTGAACGTTTGGAGTGCGCGCTCGCGAGCCGAGTGGGCAGACAAGGCCCGCAAGATCGAGGATCTGGGCTACTCCGTGCTAACCGTGCCCGATCACCTCGCCGACATCTTCGCGCCTATCCCGGCGATCGTCGCCGCCGCCGCCGCGACGACCCACCTCCAGGTCGGCACCAACGTGTTGAACAACGACTTCCGCCACCCTGTGCTGATCGCCCGCGAGGCCGCGACGGTGGACCTTCTGACCGACGGTCGCCTTCAGCTCGGCCTGGGGGCCGGGCACATGAAATCCGAGTATGACGAGGCGGGGCTCTCCTTCGATCGGGGAGGCACCAGGGTCGAGCGGCTCGGGGAGGCGGTGGCCATCATCAAGAAGCTGCTCGAAGGTCAGCCGGTCACCTTCGCCGGACGGTACTATCGAGTGACGGACCACACGATCCATCCACTGCCTATCCGGCGGCCGCATCCGCCGATTCTCATCGGTGGCAATGGTCACCAGCTCCTGACCCTCGCTGCGAGGGAAGCCGATATCGTCGGCCTCTCGGGGATCACGTTCCGGCGCAGCGGAAAAGAGCCGGATCTCTCGGCGTGGCGGGGAGCGGTCGTCGACGAGCGTCTCCGGCTCGTGCGCGAGGCGGCCGGCGCCCGCTACGCCGCGCTCGAGCTCAATGCGCTCGTGCAACGGGTGATCGTGACGGACGATCGGCGCCGGGCCGCCGAGGAGCTGGCGGCCCGGTGGACGCAGCTGAGCATCGACGAAATCCTCCAGAGCCCCTACGTGCTCATCGGGACCGTGGACGAGCTCGTCGAAGACCTCACGAGGCGCCGCGAGCGCTGGGACATCTCCTACTACGTCGTCTTTGAGCCATACGTGGACGCCTTCGCACCCGTCGTGGCCCGCCTCGCCGGACGGTAGGACTCTGGATGCGGCGCCAGCCCCTTGCTTGACACGCCTGTCCGCGGGCCGATAGACTCCGCGCGCGCCCCAAGACCGTTCGGCGGCTCGAGGGATTGCCTTGGACACTGCCGATCCGTTCCACCCCCAAGCCGCTTGCGGAATGACAAATTCGGCTGACCTCAACAGGAGGGCACTGGTCATGAAGATCCGAGGAACCTTCTTTGCGCTCACTATTGGTTTGCTGTCTCTGGCGGCGGGGATCGCGCTCCCCTCGACCGCCTGGTCGTCCGACGACCACCACGGCCTGGCCCGGCTCGGCAAGGTGCGCTTCCCCGTGTCCTGCAATGCGGCGGCGCAGAAGGAGTTCGAGGTCGCGATGGCGTACTATCATTCGTTCGCGTGGCCCCAGCTCAAGGCCAGCCTCGACCGCGTGCTCCAGGCGGATCCCACATGTGCCATGGCGCACTGGGGCCGCGCGCTCGGGTATCTCGATAACCCGTTCCTGTGGCCGGGTAGCCTCTCGCCGAAAGTCCTGGCCGACGGACAGGCGGCACTCGACGCCGCGCGCGCGGCCGGGCTCAAGAGCCAGCGCGAACGCGACTACGTGGAGGCCCTGGCCATGTTCTTCAAGGATGCGGACAAGCTGAATCACCGCACGCGCGCCAAGGCCTTCGAGGAAGCCCAGCAGGGGGTGGCCGCTCGTTACCCCGAGGACACCGAGGCCACGATCCTCTACGCCCTGGTGCTCTCGGCGAACTTCGATCCGACCGACAAGAAGTACACCAACCAGCTCCGCGCCGCGAAGATTCTGGAACCGATCTTCCAGCGCCAACCCGATCACCCGGGGGTCGCCCACTATCTGATCCACAGCTACGACTATCCGCCCATCGCCGCCCAGGGGCTGGATGCCGCGCGGCGCTACGCGAAGATCGCGCCCGACGCCACCCATGCCCAGCACATGCCCTCGCACATCTTCACGCGCGTGGGGCAGTGGAAGGACTCGGTGGAATCGAATCGCTACTCGGCCAAGGTGGACGGCGACAAGACTCTCAACAGCCCTCATGCGTACGACTACATGGTGTACGCGATGCTGCAGCTCGGTCAGGATCGCGCCGCCGAGCAGGTGATCGCCCACGCGCGCGGCGTGGCGGCCAAGCCCGACCACATCGCCGCCGCCTATGCCTACGCGGCGATGCCGGCCCGGCTGGCCCTCGAGCGCTCGGCCTGGCAGGAGGCGGCCAAGCTACCGCTGGAGCCGGCCGCCGACGCATACCAATGGAAGAAGTACCCGCAGTCGGAAGCGGTCAATGCCTTCGCCCGTGGGGTGGGCGCAGCCATGAGCGGCGATGCGGCGGCCGCCCGGGTGGAGGTGGCCCGCCTGCAGGCTCTCCGCGATGTCGCGACGGGTATGAAGATCGCGTACTGGGCGGAGCAGGTCGACATTCAAGCCGAGGTGGTGCGCGGGCTGGCTACGTGCGCCGAGGGAAAATCGGACGAGTGCCTGGCCATCCTCCGCGCGGCCGCCGATCGCGAGGATGCCACCGAGAAGCACGTCGTGACCCCCGGTCCTATCCTGCCGGCGCGCGAGGTCCTCGCCGGGGTGCTGTTGAAGGCCGGGAAGTCCGGGGATGCGCTGCGCGAGTTCGAGGTGGTGCTCGTCAAGGAGCCGAACCGCTATCGCGCGGTCGCTGGTGCCCTGCAAGCGGCCGCGATGGCGGGCGACAAGAAGAAGATCGCGGTATTTGCCACGCGCGTCATCGAGCAGACCGCGGCTGCGGAAAGTGCGCGACCAGAGATCGCGCAGGCGCGGCGGGTGCTTGGCAAGTAGATCCGGGGCCGGCGGCCATGACCTGGGCGCGGGTCGCGGCCGCGGCGCTGCTGGCGGTCGCCGCGGCACCGGCGGCGGCGGTGGAGAGCGATCCGCTGCCGGTGCCCAAGGGCGGCGCGCGCGCGCCGTGGCGGCCTACAACGAGGGCGTGAAGCTGATGGTCGAGAAGCGCTACGCAGCGGCCCAGCAGAAGTTCGAGGAAGCGCTCGCAGCCGACGAGCGACTCGCCGAGGCCCACAACAACCTGGCCTTCAGCCTGCGCGTGCAGGCCACCGGCAACTTCGGGCGCGCGCTGAGGCACTACGATCGCGCGCTGGAGCTCAAGCCCGATCTGGCCCGGGCCTATATGTACCGTGGGATGCTGTTCGCCCAGCTGGGCGATCTCGCCCGTGCCCGCGCCGACCATGCGCGGCTGCTTGTGCTCGACGCGGGGCTGGCCGCCAGGCTCGACGCGGTCATCGCCGGTCACGCGACCGACGAGGGAGACGAAGGGCTCACGCCGCAATACGAGTGAGCGAGCCGACCGCCGGGGAAAATAGCTGATCTAGTTTACTGGATCTAAAATTCCAGTAAACTGGACGGCGTGGACATCACCAGCCGCCTCGCCCGACGCGTCCGCGAGCTGCGCGACGCCAAGGGCTTCACCCTCGACGCGCTGGCCGAGCGCAGCGGCGTGAGCCGCTCCAACATCTCGCTCATCGAGCGCGGTCAGAGCAGCCCCACGGCCGCCGTGCTCGACAAGCTCGCCGCAGGCTTGGGCGTCACGCTCGCGTCCCTCTTCGAGGATGATGCGTCGCCCGCCGCCGAGCCGTCTCCCGTGGCCCGCCTGGCCGAGCAGCCGGTGTGGACCGACCCGGCCTCCGGCTATGTCCGCCGCAATCTGTCGCCGGCCGCGCGGTCGCCCATCCAGCTGGTGGATGTCGTCTTCCCCGCCGGCCAGCGCGTGGCGTATGAGAGCGGTCCTCGCGAGGTCGAGATTCACCAGCAGGTCTGGATCATCGAGGGCGTGATGGAGGTGTCGGTGGGCCGGGAGCAGTGGCGCCTCAAAAGGGGCGACTGCCTCGCGATGCGCCTGGACGGCCCCATCGTCTACCGCAACCCCACCCGCAAGCCCGCCCGCTATCTCGTGGCGCTGGCGACCCAGCCCCTCAACCCACCGGGGAGAACCTGATGACCGGGGACGTGACCGTGCGACGAGTGTGCGGCAACGAAGCCGCCGCCTGCGTGGAAGGCCTGGCCGACGTGCTGATCGACTGCGTCGAAGGTGGCGCGTCGGTGAGCTTCATGCGGCCGCTGTCGCGCGAGAAAGCCGTGCGCTTCTGGCGCAACGTCGCCGACGGTGTCGCGCGCAACGAGCGCGTGCTGCTGATCGCCGAAGACGGCGAGGGCCAGATCGTGGGGACGGTTCAGCTCATCATGTCCATGCCTGACAACCAGCCCCACCGCGGCGACATCGCCAAGATGCTGGTCCACCGAAAGGCCCGCCGGCGCGGCATCGCGCAGCGGTTGATGACCGCCATCGACGAGGCGGCGCGCAAGGAGGGCAAGACGGTGCTGGTGCTCGATACGGTGACGGGAGGCGATGCCGAGCGGCTCTATGAACGGGCGGGGTGGCAGCGGGTGGGGGTGATCCCGAAGTACGCGCTGATGCCGGACGGCGAGCCTTGCGCGACGACTTTCTTCTACAAGCACCTCTGACGAACTGCGTCAGTGGCGAGGATGCGCGGGTGCCGGGGTTCGCCCGCGCGATTTGGCAGACGAGTCGACGGGCATCTGGCCGATTCGCTCCGCACGGGTGACATCGAGCGGGTGGTCGATCAGCGGCCCCACGCGTTCCAGGAAGCGTATCGTATGCGGCAAGCCCGCGTGATGCTCGAACGCCGCTTCATCTTTCCAGCGCGAGTGAATGTAGAACAGTTGCGGCTCGCGAATCGACCGAAACGCGTGAATGCTCAGGCAGCCCGGCTCCTCGCGCGAAGGAGCCAGGATGTCTCGCAACGCTTCGGCCACCGCGCCCTCGTGACCGGGGCGCGCGTGAAATCGCGCAAAGATGAACAGCTCCATTTCATTTGTCCTCTGCGGTGCTCATCGAGTGGCGACGCCCCCCGGGTCGCGCTCATCGCCGGAGACGCTGGCTTCACGGCATTTCCGTCTTGTGCGCCGCGGTGAGAAAGCGGTCGAGGTCGGCCGACCGGCGGTAGGGCAGGCGCTGCCTGAGATTCGAAAGGGAGGCCCCGGGGCTGAGCCGGCGCGCCTTTTCCCACGCTTCCCGCGCTTCCTTCGCCCGGCCCATCTCGGTGAACAGCACGGCCATATAGGCGTGCGCCGGAAGGAAGTTGGGGTTCTGCTGCACGATCCTGCTGAGCGTGTCCAGGGCCTCCGGCCGGCGCTCGGTCAGGTAGTAGGCATGCCCCAGGGTCCACAGATAGAAGAAGGGATAGCGTGGGTTCAGGCGCATGGCCTGGCGGATGATCCTGATACTCTCCTCCGCCCGGCCCGCCCAGCCGAGCACCTCGGCAAGGGTCTCGTACCCGTCGGCATCGTTGGGGGCGAGCGCGACAGCGCGCTCCGCCTCGGCGATCGCCCGGTCGTGCTCCTTCTTCCACAGATAGATCTGGCCGAGGAGACTGTGACCGTTGGCCAGGGTGTCATCCAACGCCACGGCCCGCTCGGCCAGGTCCCGCGCCCGCTCCAGGCCCTCCGGGTCGGTACTCCACAGGAACTGCCAGCTCTGCAGATGAGCCCAGCTCAACCCCACGTAGGCCCGCGCGTAGTCGGGATCCAGGTCCAGGGCCTTGACGTAGAACCGGCGCGCCTGGACGTTGGCCTCGCGGGTCGTCCGCCTGTACTCGTCTTGCCCGCGGAGGACGAGGTCGTAGGCTTCCGGGTCGCCGGTTGACGCACGGCCCATCCGCCCTCGCTCGGCCTCGGTGAGCTTCACGGCCAGGGTTCGGATGATCTGCTGCGTCACCTCGTCCTGCAGGGCGAAGATGTCGCGGACCTCCCGGTCGTAGCGCTCGGCCCAGATGTGGTATCCGGTGGTGGCGTCCACGAGCTGGGCGGTGATCCGCACGCGACTGCCCGCCCGCTGCACACCTCCTTCGAGCACGTAGCGTACGCCAAGGTCCCGGCTCACCTCGCCCACCTTCACCGCCTTGCCCTTGTAGGTGAAGACGGAGTTGCGGGCGATGACGAAAAGCCCCGAGACTTTCGAGAGACCGGTGATCAGGTCTTCGGTGACGCCGTCGCTGAAGTACTCCTGGGTCGGGTCCTGGCTCACGTTCGTGAAGGGCAGCACGGCGACCGATGGCTTGTCGGGCAAGGCCGGCCCAGAGAACGCCGGCCCCCTAAGCCAGCGCCAGCCAGCCCACCCGACGGCGCCGAGGAGTATCAGGATGGCGACCATCCCCACGATCCTGGACACGAGCCGTCGGTCGGTGCGCCGTCTTGGGCGCGAAGGCGCGGGTACCGCGCCGGGCTCGAGACGGAGTCGATACACGCGCACCGGTCGGGCGATGTTCTTGACGGTGTGCTCGCCGAGGAAGTCGTAGCCGAGCGGAAGCTTTCCCTCCACCTGATCGTAGGCGGCGCCCGAGAGGCAGACTCCGCCGCTCTCGGACAGGGCCTCCAGGCGGGCGGCGATATTGACGCCGTCTCCATAGAGCCGCCGGCCCTCGACGATCACGTCGCCCAGATTGATCCCCATGCGAAATTTCATCCGCCGGGAGTCCGGAAGGGCGGCGTTTCGGGACCGGAGCTCGCGCTGGATCTCCACGGCGCATTGAACGGCGTCGACCACGCTGGAAAACTCCACCAGCACGTTGTCGCCCGGGGTGTCCACCACCCGCCCGCCGTGCCGGCCGACGATCGAGGCGATCGCCTCCCGATACTCGGTGAGGGTGCGAACGGTGGCCGCCTCGTCGTCGCCCATGAGACGGCTGTACCCTTCCACGTCGGCGCTCAGAATGGCGGCCAGCTTGCGTTCCATGGAACGTCCGTCCACGGCCCTGAATTCTACTGAATTCTACGCGCATGCCAGGGGCGTACCTCGCGCGCCTCCACCAACTCCCTTAACCTAAACCGAGGGCCACACTGCCAGGAATCCAACCAAACGAAGCACTCCAGGCCTATCCGGTCTTGCCCTGATCGCTCTCGTGGGCGCGTTGGCGCTCGGCAACACGCCACCGGCAGTCGGCCAAACCAGGTGCTGGACGACCGTCGGATCGGCGGGAACGGTGGACGAAGCCGATACGAGCATCGTGGTGCTGGATCTGAACAATGTCACCATTAGGCCCGCGCTGAGCAATACCACCCTGAACATCCGCTACAACATCGTGGCGACGGAGGGGTTGTTTGGCGGCGATCGCATCGGCATGGGGGTTCGGTACACCGACAATGGCCCGAACGCGCGCGTCGTCGTCCGTCTCAAGGAAGTCAATCTTCAGACGGGAGCCACGACCCTCAGAA
The DNA here is from genome assembly GCA_046726415.1 of Candidatus Methylomirabilota bacterium. Taxonomy (GTDB): domain Bacteria; phylum Methylomirabilota; class Methylomirabilia; order Rokubacteriales; family CSP1-6; genus CAVWFS01. The sequence continues at coordinate 8,657 of JBKPAK010000254.1, read as the reverse complement.
TGACCTTCGACAGCAACGCGTTTCCACAAGCGGCTGGGGCGCAGACTCAGTTCGTGAACACCCCGTGCTCCAGCGGATCGTTTTTCGACTTCACGGCCAATGCTTACTACCTCGATGTCGAGATCACCAAGACCGGCGCCAGCGGCACCCCGGGGTTGGGGGCAATAAGTATCTGCATCAGTCTTTGCTAGGGCCGCGGGGCCGACGCTTGGCGTGAGAGGTGTGGCGCGAGGGAGTCGCGCCCTCAGAAGCTGGCGCTTCCACTCTGACTTTTAGGCCGCTCGCCTCAGTACAGCCCGGGGATCAACCGCGGCGTGCGGCGGCGGTAGGCATCGTACTCGCTGCCGAACTGCGTGCGCAGCAGCGCCTCTTCGGCGCGTATCCGCGCGAGCAGTGGCGGGATCATGAGGGCCGTGAGCAGGACGCCGACGCCCGAACGAAAGGCGAGGGCCCACCCCAGTGAGTTGACGATCAGCCCCAGATAGCTCGGGTGCCGAATGATGCCATAGACGCCACTGGTGACCAGCGTATGCCCGGGCTGGATGGCGACCAGCCCGCTAAACCGACGACCGAGCACAAAGACGGGCCACAGCCGCAGGGCACCGCCGGCGGCGAAGAGAACGACGCCAAGCCAGCGAATGGAGTCCCCGTCGAGAGTCCAAAACTCCTTTCGGTCTGTGTAGGCCGGAAGATAGCCAGCCAGCAGCCCGATCAGGGAGAAGGCCACGATGACCCAGCGGTTGGCGCGATCCTCGCGCACGCCGGGGCTCAGGTTTCCGCCGCTGAAAAGCGCTGCGCCAGACAGCGCGAAGAGGGCGATCGTCAGGGCAATCCGGGCCGGGTGGGAGAAGAAGGCGGCAAACCCGCCCCAGCCGAGGACGGCGAGCCCGAAAAAGGCCAGAGTCCCCACGATGGTGACGAACGCCAATCTGGGCGAGGGCGTCATGGCCACCTCGCATCCGGGCTTGGGCGCGTCGGCGACGCACGACCGAGGACGATGAGGCCGAGCCCATCTCTGGGGGAGCGGCCCGTGCGCTTCATGCCGACACCGGCCCCGGTTGACTGAGCACTGTAGCGATCTTCCGTCAGCCGTCGATCCCGCGCAACGCGATCGGTCCGCTCGCCACGAGACAGTGGGCCGCGCGATGATCAGCGTTCCGGGGCGCGCCTCAGCGGCTGCGCCGGCCGCCGCGCGAGCGATGACGCGATGCCATCGCGCAGGCACTCGGCGACCTTCGCGTTGGCGCGCGGCGCGTAGTGGGAGCGACCGTCGGCGGGGAATCGCTGGGCGGGGTCGAGGGCCGCCAGGCAGGGCGTCAGATCGATGTGCGGGATGTCGTTCGTCCGCAACATGGTCTGGGCGAGACTCCGCCAGCCGGGGTCCTTGGCGCGTGCCCGGAAATCGCGATCGGAGGGAAAGTACACGACGAGGGGAATCGATCCTTCGGCGTGCGCCTGCCGGATGAAGGCGCGGATGATGGCGCCGTTGAGATCGAACACCCGCTGCTGCGCTGCGCGCGGATTGGACCACCACCGGCCAGACGCCGAAACGAGGAAGCGATAGAGGAAGGACCGGTCGAGCGCCCGCCACTGCCAGTCCTGTTCACGGTACCCCGGATCGTACTCGACGAAGGGAAGGTCGCGAATCGACCGGGCGGCCAGGATCGCTTGCGGTGAGGGAAGGGGAACGTTCAAGAGCACCAGTCGGTCGCCGTCCGCCACGAAGCGCGGCTTGGCGAAAGGGTACTCCCAGCTCGGAAAGCTGACGAAGAAGTACACGGCCATCGACCGCCACAGATCGTGGTCGATGAAACCGAGGATCACGACGTTGGGCCGCCAGGGCCGCACGTCGCGCTCATAGCGCAGATATGCCTGGTCGATCCCATAGGCCTCGACGCCAAAGTTGAGGACCTGAACGCCGGGACCCAGGGCGCGCTCGAGCTGATGTCCCCACGACTGCTCGTAGCTGACGTCGAGGCCGAAGGTGAAGGAATCACCCACCAGGGCAATGCGGTGAGAGCTCGGGCGGTCCGCGAAGACCACGCCCGGCCGCGCGCTCCGGATGCCCTCGGCGCTGCTGAACTTCAGGCCGTCAGCACTCTGGCGATCGGGCCCAACCACCCAGCCCAGCCGCTCGTCGGGGACGAGATAGGACCCCGTGCCCGCAACGCGCGCCAGGATCGCCTCATTGCGCGCGACGACGTCAGACCACCGCCGGGGCAGCAAGGGCGTGTTCATGAAGGCGGGCCCGCGGGGCGTCGATCGGGCCAGCAGACGAACGGCCAGCTCGCCGCTGGCCAGCAGGAGCAGAACCGGAACGAGGTTCAGCATGACGGTGAAGGCGAAGCGCCGCGGGTCGTGGCGCGCTCGCGTGCGATAGCGATGCACTATGGCGGCGGTGGCCGCCACAAGTGCGACCACCGCGGCGAGGAAGACCGCGCCGGGCGGACTCGACAGAAAATTGGGCACCGGGCGGGAGCCCTTCGCGGTGAAGGCGACGTGGGCCACGAGTGCCGCCACTTCCAAAAGGTAGAGAGCGCCCAGGAGGTGGGCATCCGGGGTGGGGCTGGGCGCGAGGTTCCGAGTGCGATTCATGGCGCAAAGTGGCGAGTGCGATTCATGGCACGAGGCGGCGAGTGCGATTCATGGCGCAGAGTGGCGAGTGCGACGCCGCCCAGCGTCCCTCGACCGGCCGCCGCACGACCATACAATGGCGGCCGCCGGGCACCAAGTAGATGGCCATATTCCTGGCAGTTGCTCGAGGTACCGCTCAGCGGTCGGGGGGGTCGCCACGACCGCGCTTGGCGCTGGCCTTTTCCCCATGACTTGATCTATGCTGCTCGCCGCTGCGCGCTTCCCAATGCGGAGGACGGCACGTGATTCGCGATCCGAGATCAACTTTGCCCTTGGCAGCGCTCGTCGCTTTCGTGGTGGTCGGCCATCCCGCGGTCGGGGCCGCGCAAGCGCCCCGAATTTCCATCAACAACAGTTGCGCGTTCCCCGTGTGGGTCGCCCAGACCCCCAACCCGGGTTTTTCGCCGCTCTCCAGCGACAATCCGAGTCCCGCGGCGAAGCTCAATTCCGGGCAGACGGCGAACTATACGATCCCCCAGGGTGGATGGGGAGGCCGCTTCTGGCCGAAGAACGGTTGCGACGAGAGTGGCAACAACTGTCTGGCCGGGAGCTCCGTCCCGCCGTGCCCGCCCACGGGATGCGAGCCTCCGGGAGACACCAAGGTCGAATTCTTCTACGCTCCCCTGGGATCCGGGACGCGGCCCTATTACGACATCTCGCTCGTCGATGGCTATACGCTGTCCGCGAAGGTCACGCCGAGCACGAGCGATGGCGGGCGCTGCACGGCGACGAGCTGCGCGATGGCCTTTGCCTCCTGCCCGAGGGACGAGATCCTGGGAATCGGGGACCTCCGCGTCGTCAAGAATAGCCAGACTGTGCAGTGTCTGTCGCCGTGCAAGAAGTGGAACTCTCCTCCGCCCTACGGGATGGGCAAGCCGGAGCGCCAGCAGCCCGGCGAGCAGCTCTGCTGCCCGTTTCCACCGGTGACCCCTGGTCAATGCCAGGCCGGACCAATAGAGCAGACGAAGTACGTGGCGCTCGTGCGCGGCCAGTGCCCGTCGGCCTACAGCTACTCGTTCGACGACAAAGGCGGCTCGCACGACTGCCCGCCCGGCACCAGCTTCGAGGTGGTCTTTTGCTCACCATAGCCGGGATGCACGGGAGGCACGCGATGACTCCTCAAGGCTGCTCGTTCCTGGTTGTGGCTCTGGTTCTCGCTCTGTCGGTTGTTGTGCCCGGGGTCGGTGCTCTCGCTGCCGATCGCGCAGAGCCCGGCGCGGAGCTGGGAGTTGGGTGCCTGCCCTGGTCGCTCTTGGGACTTCAGCTTCCGGTGCCGCTCTCGCCGCTGCCCGGTCATCTTAACAGCGAGGCTCGCGCGATCAGCCCCATCGGCGAGGTGGCCGGCACGAGCCATGGCAATTTCGCCACGGCCGTGAGATGGAGCTTTCTGGGCTTCCCTCAAGCGCTCCCGCCGCTGGCCAGCGACTACGCCAGCGAGGGGCACGCGATCAACGCGTTCGGCGAAGTCGCGGGGGTCAGCCGGGGAGCAGGATCCACAGCGGTCGTGTGGGATCGGCAGGGCCTGGCCACGCCTCTGCGCCCCTTGTCCGGCGACGCCGAGAGCTTTGCGCGCGCGATCAACGCGTTTGGTCAGGTCGCCGGGTACAGCCTGGGCCGCGGCGCATTCGGTGCACCCCACGGCGGGGTGGTGCTGACGGCGGTGGTGTGGGATCGGAGCGGGAGACCCACACCTCTGCCGCCCGCGGAGGGAGCCAGCGAGGCCGCGGCGCTCGGCATCAACCTGCTCGGCGGGGTGGTCGGCTTCAGCTCCACGCCGGACCACGTCGATTCAGCCACCGTCTGGGACCTCGCCGGCACGCCGACGACCCTGCCACTCCCGCCGGGCGATACGAGAAGCGAGGCGCACGCCATCAACATCTTCGGCCTGATCGCCGGCGACAGCAGTCGAGGCGGCCCCGATACGGCGGTCGTCTGGGCTCGCCGACCGAGACTGCGTTCGCCGCTGGCCGGCGACACGGAGAGCGAGGCATTCGCCGTCAACGATCATGGCGTGGCGGCTGGCCGAAGCACGGGATCCGACGGATCAACGGCAGTGTTCTGGAGCCAGACCGGGCATCCCACGGCGCTCCCACCGCTCAGTGGCGACACGGAGAGCCAGGCGTTTGCCATCAACGCGGGGGGCAAGGTCGCCGGCATGAGTATCGGCGAGGGTGGTTACACGGCGGTCGTATGGAGCACGTGCCCGGGTCTCCGCTGAGCAGCACCTCGCGAGAGGGGGTGACACTGTGAAAAACGCCATCACGGGTTTGAGCGTTGCTTTGGTGAGCTTTGCATTCACCGGCGTCAGTTTCGCGCAAGCGAAACCGGCCAGCCCCACCACTCCCGCTGCTCCGGCCGTGGAGCAGAAAACCGAAACGAAATCAGAGCAGGCTCAGGCCACCATTCTCACGGGTGAGGTGAGGTCGGTCGACGCCAAGGCGGGCACGCTGACGGTGAAGTTAAAGGACAAAGAGGTCAACCTGATCGCCGAGTCGAAGGGCGCGAAAGCTGCGCTGGAAAAGGTCAAAGTCGGTAACGAGGTGAGAGTCTTCGAGAAGGGTGGAAAGGTGATCGCCGTCGGCCCAGTCAAAGCTGAATCCAAGACCAAGACAGCGAAGTGAGGTAATCACCGATGCCGGCAGGGCCAGCCCGTAAGCTGGCCTCTGCGCCTTCCTCGGCGGTATGGCAACGTCGCCGCGGTGCGTTCCACGGCGACGTTGCCTCAGGGTGTTACTGCGGACAGGGAGCGCCCTGGAACCTCAGGGTATCCCTGAACTCGTCCCCCTCCGAGCGGAGGTGGTTGGTGGTGCCATCGATGGATTTCAGGAACACCAGCAGATTTGCCCGCTCGAGCGCGCTCAGCTGCGTCTGAATCGTGGTCGCCGGTGGGAAGAACATCCCAAAGGGCCCCAGGCCGTGCAGCGGGAAGACATCCTCCAGGGTCTGGGCTTGGCCACGGTGCAGGTACGGCGCGTGATAGTTCGTGCTGAGCAAGGACGGCGGTTGGAACCCATCGACCCCGAATGCCGTGCTGGCCGTGGCGTTGTCGCGGATCTCGAGGGGATTCGTGACATCGAACGTCCCCACCCTCTCGAGGTAGCGGAAGAGGCTAGCGTTGCAAGCGAACGACTCTAACTCGTTCGCCAGTCTCGGGGTCCTGCGGAGGCCGGGGTCCAAGGTGGGCCCGTTCTGCGCGACGGCGGCGGGGTTGTCGCGGTGGAAGATCTCGCTCTTCGTCCACTTGGCCCCTCCGTGGCAGGAGGCACAATTGGCGGCAAAGACCGCCTGACCGGCCTGCCGCATCGCCGCATTCCCCTGCGGCTGGTGCAGCGGCCGCACGGCGGCGAAGATCCACAGCGTTTGGGCGTCGAGGGCATCACTGCCCCCGTGCACGATGCCGTGGTCGTAGACGGCCGGGTTCGCGATGGTCGTGTTTCCCTTGGCGAAACATTGCCCGGGGTCGAAATTATCGCTGGCGAAGCCGCAGCCCCCCTGGGTGGCGCGGGAGTTGGCGTTGAAATCAGTGTTGCTGCCGCGCACGGCGCTCCAGTTGAGGACGCGCTGATCATCCGGGAATTGTTTGGAGAACATCCCGTCCAGGGGAATGGTCTGGCGCGACCCGGTGCCGAAGGACCACGTGACGCCATCGGCGAGTCCGTCGGGATGGCACGACCCGCAGCTACTCCAGGCGTCCTTCGACATCTTGCCCTTGAAATTCCGCGGGACGAACTGGCGGATCGGGGTGCCGAAGATGTCATTGTCTGGGATACCGAAGGCGGTGAAGAAGGCGAGCTTGCCCACCAGCACGGCGTGCTGGAAGCTGCCAGGGGCGGGAGGTTCGGCGGAGTCGATGTCGAGTTGGAGGATGAGGCAAAGACCATCATCGACATTCATGGACGTCACCGAGAAGTTCGCCTCGTTGTTGGCGTAGCCGCGTGTCCCGTCCTGGCGCATGGCCACGCCGCTCGGCAGGTTGCCCGTCTGGACGCGGCAGTCCACTCTGTCCGCCGCCGCGTTCAGGAGGTTGAGCTGGCCGGTCGCCTGGTCGAGATTGGCACGGAACACCTGGTTGCCGCCCCGGCTGACGATCAGGAACCTGTCGCCGGCGAGGTTGGCATCGATGGCCACGATGTCGTTGCCGAACGTCCTATCGAGGCTGGGGGGAGGCGCCGCCGTCTCCCTGTCGATCTGCCTGTTCAGGTTCTGAGCTCCCACCTCCATCAGCGTGGTGGTGTTCACCTGGTTGACGAGAGCCTGCACGTTCGTAGTTGCCGTCTCCGGTGGCTCGGGCTGGGCTCCGATGTTCGGCAGATACAGACGGTTGCCGCGAATCAATGCCGATAGGAGCTGGTTGGGGAACACCCCCTGCGGGTTGTTCGCGTTCACCGGGTCAGTTCCAGGTACATTCGGGTCAGGGCAGAAGATCAAGGAGTGGGGTTGGGGGTCGACGGCTTTCGGGCAAAAGGCCGTCCGGCTGGCGTTAAAGCCGGAATTGCGCAGCGGGGCCAGGGTAATTTTGGTGATCGGGGGATTGGCATTGCCCGCCGGGAAGGCCTGGACGACTCCTCGTTTCCCGAGGTCCCGCACCTCACCATTGCCGTCGAAATTGGGGTCGACGAAGTCGGGGTTGAGCTCGGCGAAGATCTGGGTGACGAAGACCGTTTCGTCTGCGTCGTCGCTGTCACCGTCGTTCGTGATGGCCAGGGCGGTGGGATTGCGTCCAACATCCACCGTTCCCACGACGGTCCGTGAAGCAGTGTTGATGATGGACACCGTGCCTTCCGTATGGTTGGCCACATAGAGCAGCGATCCGTTCGGCGTCAGGGCGCAGCCCCGCGGCTCGGTGCCCACGGGGATCGTCGCCGCAACCTTCCGCAGACCGAGGTCGACGACCGAGACGGTGCCGCTGATGCCATTGGTGACATACGCCACCTGGTCGTTCGGGTGGATGGCCACGCAGCGCGGCTCTTCGCCAACGCCGATCTCCGCGACTTTCCTGCCGATATCGATGCCAAAGGCATTTTTGACTCTGATGATCGAGACACTGTTCGCCTCGCGATTGACGACGACGAGGCGTTGCTCGTCTGAGGTCAGAGCGATGGTGGTCGAGCGGCTCGGTGTTGCCGCTGTGGCGGACAGGCCGGCGTCAACCGTCCTCTGAGCCGCGGCGCTGAAACCCACCAGGACCAAGACGGCCGCGAGCACCATGAGGGAGCGGGGCGCCACCCACCCCTCCTCCCCATATATTGGCCAGGTCCGCATCAACGTGATGAGCCGAGATTTGAGGCGATTCATGGCGTACTCCTGAACCACATCGCGATTCGCATTGTTCTCTCCCCGTAGGCTTCGTCCATCGTTTCAGCTCCGCCGAGCGTGTTCCCGCCTGGAATCAGCGCGGGTGGGCCACGGGCGTGCCAGAAGGGCTGTGAGCCGCTAGGTGGGTGGACCAAAGGGCGGGCCGCCCTCGGTGGGCCCATCCATACGTGAAGCCGGACGGGATCGCTTCGGAAGGCCATCAATCCCCACCAAAGAGCCATTGTGAAACAAGTGGGGAAAACGCTATTCGGCTCAAACCATCTTTGTCAAGTATCTCGGCATGGGGACCCCGGCCATGACCCCTTGCGGCTCCGATACCTCATGTCGCACCTCGCTTCCCCGGCGTGAGGATTGCACCGGTCAGGATCGACTCATCGCTATCGCGCGCCGCGCCGGCCCCCGGCTGCCCAACTTCTGGGCGACCAGCCGCTTGGCCGTCTCGTTGAGATCGCGAATTACCTGATACTTCGCGTCGTCGGCGGGTTGGAAGCCGCCGAAGAAGCCCCCCATGCGCGAAGGCTCCGGCTTACGGGCCTTCATGGTGACCAGTGATTCCTGGATTGCCCTGATCGGGCTAGGCCGCGCGCAGCGCTTCGGCCACCGGCCGCCGCGCCGCGCGGATCGCCGGGAACAGGCCGCCGACGAGCCCGAGCACCATGGCCCATGTCAGGCCGCGCGCGACGAGGTCCGGCGTCACGGCAAAGCTG
>JBKPAK010000253.1:0-17261 GCA_046726415.1 Candidatus Methylomirabilota bacterium | reverse complement strand
CGGCGGCGGCGCCGGCACCGGCCCGTCGAGCGGAAAGCCCGTGACGTCGTACCCGATGCGGCTGGTCACGAGAGTCAGGGCGTTGGTGGGCGTGAGCCAGCTCTGGAGCAGCGACAGCTTGTCCCGGGCCTCCGAGTCGGTGCTCCCGATGATGGGCATCACGCCTGGCAGGACAACGAGCTGATCGGGCGTGCGACCATAGTTGGCCATGCGCGCCTTCAGGTCGCGATAGGCGGCCTTGGCGCTCGAGAGCTCCTGGACGACCGAGAAGACGACATCGGCCGTCCGCGCCGCCAGCTCGAGCCCAGCCTCCGAGCCACCGGCCTGGATTATGACCGGATGCCCCTGGGGACAGCGGGCCATATTGATGGGGCCCTTCACCTGGAAGAACCGCCCCTTGTGGTTCAGCGGTCGGACTTTCGTGGGATCGAGGAAGGTTCCGGTGGCTTTGTCCGCGATGATGGCACCGTCTTCCCAGCAGTCCCACAGCCCCTTCACGACGTCGACGAACTCCTCGGCGACCTCGTAGCGGAGGTCGTGCTCCATGTGCGCTTCGCGGCTGAAGTTGAGTGCCGCCTTGCCCGCCGAGCTGGTTACCACGTTCCAGGCGGCCCGGCCCTTGCTCATGTGGTCGATCGAGGAGAAGGTCCGGGCCACGTGGTAGGGCTCGCCGAAGCTGGTCGATACGGTGGCGCCCAAGCCGATGTGCCGGGTCGAGGTGCTCAGCAACGCGATGAGCGTGGTGGGCTCGAAGCGGCACAGGAAGGACGGGTGGTCCCCAGGATCCATGACGAGGCCGTCGGAGATGAACACCAGGTCGAATTTGCCGCGCTCGGCCTGGCGGGCGATCTCCTGGATGACTGAGAGGTCGTTGTTGCTAGTCGCCGCCCCCTCGTAACGCCAGCCGGCGGAGTGGTTGCCGGTACCAAGGACGAACACGCCGAGATGCATCTCACGCCGGGCAGCACGCAGATACGGCGAGGGACCCGTCATCGCCCGCTCGCGTCGGAGGCGACCTTGGTCCACGTCTTGTCGGGGTTGTACGTCTTCATCGCATTCGCGAGCTGCGCGGTCTTCGCCCCCAGGTCCTTCTGGTACACGACGCCGCCGTGGCTGACGATGAACGTCACGATACCCGAGACCCCGTACGTCGCTGGGAACGCCACCAGCGCGAACCCGCCGATCATGTGCCCCTTGACGACGAAGTCGTAGGCCCCACCCGGGGCGTCGGGGCCTTGCGCGAGCAGGAGATGATACAGATAGCCGTGATAGGGCATCCGCTTGCCGGGTTCGGGCCTCGTGTAGCCCGCCGCCCTCGCCTCGGCGACGAGCGGGCCGAGCGGACTTGGTCTCTCGCCGGGCCGTGTCGGCCAGTAGAGACCATCTCGCTTGCCCTTGGTGCTCTCCAGACGCTGCGCGTACTCGAGAATGCCGGCGCCGCGGTCCCGTGAATAGTATTCACGCTGGGCGTCGACGTAGGCCAGGCACGTCTGGATCGTGGCGAGCTCGTTTCGCCCGATCCGGCGATAGAGCAGCTCCTCGTCCCCGGCGTCGGTGTCCCAGAACCATCGTGGGCCGTCGGGCACGAGAGGAATCGGAAACGGATAGTCGTCGTCGCCGACGTAGAGGACGACCTTCCCATCGCCGCCCTCGAGCCGGTGCGCGCGATCGTAGGCCGCCACGAACCGCTGGAAAGCCGCGCGGTCGGCGACGGTGTCACCAGACCAGACTATCGGAGCCCCTTTGGGCCCGAGGATCTCGACGACGGCCTTTCGGTCGGCGGCGCGAAATGCCCCGACGAGCGCATTGACGGCATCGTCCAGGGACTCGAAGCTCTTCTGGCCAGCCGCGGCGAAGACGGCGCCTTGAAGACCGATCACGATCGCGAGCGCGATGCTCAGGATTTTCATCGCCGCCCTCCGCCTCTCCCGCCGCCGCCCCTGCCGCCGCCACCACCACGGCCGCCGGAGCCCCCGCCCCCTCGGCTGCCACCGCCACCGCTGAAGCTGCTGCCGCCCCCTCGGCTACCACCGCCGCCACCGGCAGTGTGGCCGCTGGCGCGAGACGCGCTCACGCTGGATTGGCCACGCTGGCTATCGGCGCGCGTCTCACGACCTTGCCCCATGCCTTGGAACGCTCCAGCCTCATGCCCGCCGCCCCGTTGCGCGGCGCCCGCGCCGCTCTCGCGAGTGCCCGCCGTCGGACCCCCACCGCGACCAGCGTCCTGCCGGCCGCCGCCCTGGTCGGCTCGGCCGCGGTACGCGTCGCGCGTACCGGCCTGCGGACTGCTGCCGCGGCCGTACTTCTGCTGGGTGCCCTTGTCGCGATACTGGGCTCCCTTGCGGTGCTCAGGATTGTGTTTGAACGATTCCTTGCCGCCCTGGCCGCTGCCCCGCTCGTTCTTGATCTGCGTGGCTCGGTCGCCGCGGTTCACGTTGTTGGTGAAGTTGTTGGACTTGTTTACGTCGATGTCGACGTCGCCGCCACCCCAGTTACAGCCGCCCCAGACCGCGGCGCCGACGGCCATCCCCACACCGAACGAGATCGCCGCCGCGCCCCAGGCGTACCCGGGTGGGTAGGGGTAGTAAGGCGGATAGGCGGGGTACGGCCAAGATCCGTAGACGACGGTCGGGCTGTAGCTCGGTACGTAGATCACCTGCGGATTCGCCGGCTCGATCTTGATAACGGTTTGCACCGCCGGCGGCGCCGGCTGCCCTGGTTGCGCCGGCTGCGCCGCCGCCGGCTCGACGATGACCTTCTGCTGCTCGTTCGACTGCAGATTGCCCTGCGCCTGCGCCTTCGCACGCAGGCGCTGGATAGCGTCCATGGTTTCCTTCCTCTGATCGAGGAAGGCATCGCCGAGCTTCTGCATCCAGTCGATCTTCTCGTTCATGAGCTCGAGAGTCTGCGGGAAGCTGACCAGCGACTTCACGCTGTCGTCCCAGTCGTATTTCTTCAGCTCTTCGTTGAGCGCCGCGTCCTTGAGGTTCGGGTTGGCCTTCACGAATCGGGCCGCCTGGATCACCTCGAGCGGGTACGTCGCAGCCATCATGACCTGCGCGACCAGGGGATCCGGGTAGAGCGCGATCGGCGCCACGATCTGCTCGAGCTCCTCCGGCTTGAAGGGCTGGACGTCGTTATCGCTCGCCTGCGGCTGGGCTTGTGGAGCCGGCGGAGCCTGCTGAGCCCGGGGAAGCGGTGGTGCCGCGAGCAAGATCGCGAGCGCGATCGGCACGCTTCGGGCCGCGATGGTCCGGATCCGACCTTTCATGATCTTTCTCCACGCACGGAGCGTCACGCCGCTACCTGCCATAACGAACGACAGTGTCCTTCATACCCTTGAGCCGGAAGCCGAGCGCGATCATCAGGATGCCGGCCACGAGCGCCACGGAGCCATTCAACCATAGCACCGCGAGAACCTCCCGCGCCCGGCGCGATGATGAGGACGACGCCGAGCAGGGCCGACTCCCTCAGGATTCAGCCAGCGCTGCTTGGAGCGTGACCCTGAGCTCCCGCGTTACGTCTCAACCGCCGACACCGCGCGCGATCTGGACCTACTCCGCCAGGCCGTGGGGGACACGCAGCTCACCTATTATAGAATCTCCTACGGGACCTTCCTGGGCGCGACCTATGCCAACCTCTTCCCCGGCCATGTTCGCGCGTTGATCCTCGACGGCAACGTCGACCCGGCGGCGTACATGAATACGGGCGCCGACCGCCCACCCCGCCTCATCTCCGGCCTGCGATTGGGCTCGGACCTGACCGCGGCGGCAACGCTGGACCAGTTCATCCAACACTGTGGCCACGCCCCCACCGAACGGTGCAAGTTCTCCGCCGGGAACCCGAGCGCGACCCGGCGAAAGTTCGATAAGCTGATGTCGCGCCTTCAACACCACTCCGATGGCGCCTGGACCTACGGCAAGACCGTCGACGCCGTGGCAAATGGCCTTTACGAAGTCCCTCTGTGGACCTGCCTCGCCAAAACCCTGCAGACCCTGTGGGAGGGCCGTACCCCGGCACCGCCGCCACCTCCGAAAGGCCCGCCCCCCCTACCCTGGATTTGAGTTCGAGTATGCCGTGGTGTGCTCCGAGAGCCCCAATCCGCGTCGCCCGGGCAGCTACCTAATCCAAGAGTGGTTCAGCTACGCCAGGGCGGGTGACGTGGGACGCTGGTGGACGTGGCACTACGAGCCGTGTGCGACCTGGCCCGCCAGAGCAGCCAACCCGTACGCCGGCCCCTGGAACCGCCCCACGGCCAACCCCATCCTCGTGATCAACCCCACCTTCGATCCCGCCACGTCTTTTCACGACGCGGAGGCCATGGTCCGCGAACTGGCTGACGCCCGTCTGCTCACCCTTGAGGGCTATGGGCACACCGCGCTGGGCAACCCCAGCACGTGCATCAACGAGCACGCGAGCCGCTACCTCATCGAGGGCACTCTCCCGCCCGTGGGAGCCACCTGCCAACAAGACATACCGCCCTTCACGATCTCCCCACAACTCTGCCCATGAAGTGAAAGAGGACGACAGGGTCCGAAAACTCAGGATCTTCGGGAGGCCGAGGAAGGTCGAGGGAAAGCGCAGGTACTGTCGGAGCAATACCGGGATGCCCTTGCCGTCTGCCTCGATCTTGGAGACCAGCAGCGAGACGTCATCGATGGTGTTCACGGCGCCACGGGCGCATCTTCCGGCGTCTGTTGAAGCGAGCTAGGCTTCCGCATCACCATGTGTACGATCTTCGCCACACGTACGCGAGCCTGCTGCTGGCCGACAGCGCGCCACTCACCTACGTGAGCGCACAGCTCGGCCACGCCAACCCAACCACCACGCTGCGCCACTACGCCCGGTGGATACCCAAGAAGGGGAAGCGGTGGGTCAACGCCCTTGACAAGACCGCGGGAAGCCGTTTCGTGGGTAGAGTAAGGGCGAGCGCGGTCGTGTACAGGTCCGGCGGCGTCCCACCGTTTCCGCTGTCCTTCGCCATAACCCTGGCCGGTGCACCAGTGGTTGATCCGGCGGCTCTCATCTGTACACAATTCCATCTCGATGATCACGCTGCTGCTCTACCTGCTCCGAGTCCTCCCAGTCCTCTGCGGCGGTCATCGCCAGCTTGCCCTCGAGAACCTCGCCTTGCGTCAGCAGCTCGCCGTGTACAAGCGCACGGTGGCCCGGCCAAGGTTGCGCAGGGCAAGGCGGTGATGGACGAGGAGGAGATCGTCAAGTTCGGCCCTGAAGCCAAGCACCTGACCGACACCATCAAGATGGTCGCCTATCGAGCCGAGACGGCCTTGGTCCGATGCCTCGCGCCCCATTACGCCAGGACCGACGACGAAGGCCGAGCGCTCCTCCGCGAAATGCTGTCGTCGAGCGTGGACGTCCTTCCGGACGCTCAGCACCTGCGGATTCGCCTGCATTCCCTGGCGAACCCGCGCAGCAACCAGGCCCTGGCCCACGTGTGCGCGACACTCAACGCGCTCGAGCTTCAGTACCCGGGAACGAGCCTGACTGGTCTATGAAGCGTCGGTGCTGCATAAACTCCTGCGCCCATGTCAGGAGTCCTGAATTTAGTGGTGCTTCCTGGGCTGCCCGAGGGCGGTCGGGGGTGTATTCCCCGCCGTCGCCCCCAGGGCGAACTGGGGCGTGACGATGTACACGAATTCGAACACGCCATCCTCCGCCAGTTCGTCAGTGACGATCGCCTCGCCGATCCGGATGCCGGAGAACGTCAGCAGGTGCTGATGGACCGGAAACGCATTGGGGCCCGAGACTGGATTTCCGACCACCTCAAGCCCCCAGGTGTCCCCGCCGACGATGGCTGGACGGTGACAGGCCAGCCAGCGCGCCTCGCGCAGGAAGATTCCCGGCTCGGAGGCGAGATACTTGACATGGTCGGGGTGGCCGAGATGGCCCGGATCGTCGGGGGCATGACCGGTGGGATCCTTGGGGTTGACCAACTGGTTCCAACCTGTGCGGATGAGGACGACGTCGCCAGGCTCGATGAGTTTGATCTTCCCCATATCCATGGCCTCGACAAGGTCCTCCACGGTAATCCGATAAGTCGGGGCGAGGTGAGGCCGTCCGTTGGTCGCGAACTCGATCACGTCGGCGTCTTGGGCCAGCTTGGCTCCCAAGACGTCCAGCAGGACGCCGCGGGTCACGATCGGGCCCATGTTCTCGTTGCCAAGCTTGCTGGTGCCCCAGGTCTTCGCGAGGTCGGGACCACGGTGACCGCCGTAGAAGACAGGGCCGACGCCGATGTGGTTGAGGTTGTCGAGCTGGGTGGCGATCTGGTAAGTGCCCGTGAATGGAGCCGAGCCGTCGGTAACCCGGAAGCGTTCCTCGTGGCCGCTGAGCAGGTTGACGCCCAGCGGCGTCGCCGACTGGAGCACGCCCTGGAAGTCGGCCGGCGGCGAGTAACCGAGCACCGTGAGGGTCTGGTTGTACAGCCGGGGCGGCGTCGTGGTAAAGGCCGGGAAGCCGTTGAACATGAGCTCGCCGAGGTTGTACGTCTTCACGGGCCTACTGCGGTTGAGGATCTTCAAAGCGTCGCGCGTCTTCTCCGGCGTTACTAACTGGAAGGTCCCGCGCTGGTCGCCTCGCTGAAAGAACGCGGTGTCATCCCAGGCGCCGTTCAGGACCCCTTGGACGTCGAAAATCTCGTCATCGAATGACTGGGGGGAACATCGACTCTGGGCCGCCTCAGCCGGGGCGCCTTCCTGGCTCAATCCTAGACTGGCGAGCGCGCCGGTCACTCCTGCCTTGGCCATGAACCCTAAGGCTTCTCGGCGGTCCAGCCTTTGAAGCTCGAGGTGACGCAGCAGATAGTCGATTCGCATCGGCCGTCCTCCTTCCGTTAGCGAGCGCAGCGTCTTCGTTCACTGAACTGAGATCGCTTCGAGCAGCGAACCGGGGCGCCTCGCCGCGCCAGCGGTGGCGCGCGTCCCCCACGCGAGCAGCGCCAACAGCACGCGACCCGACACGGAGGGCCCTCGTGGACGAGTCGCTCCGCTCTCTGTGTTCGAATCCAGGCGCGCGTCCCCTTCCGATCTCCTGGAAGGCCTCGCTCGGCGATAGGGGCTGCACGAAGGCGCCCGCACGCGCATTCCGGTAGACGCGCAGAGCCCGCTATTGCCGAAATGGCCGCTGCCCGAGGCGATGTTCTCGACGAGAGAGCTCCCCTCCCGATCGTGCTTGTCCGCACGGGTGGCGAGGTTCGCGGCGTGCCGTCGCCAAAGGCGGCGAGCCGCAGGTCGGGCTCCGTGAAGGGCGTGAGCAGGAGCTCCATGGACCGATCCTCGCTTCGCCTCCCCGCGCGTCAGGGGGAATAGAGCGTCGGCTTCATGGCTAGCTTCTACGCGAGTTTACTATGGAGAGAGCCATCGTGAGTGCGCGTACCAAGCAGGAATACGTGCCAGCGATCGACCAAGCGGTCGGCGTCACCGTCCCGACGCCAGACACCGGGCGGTGAGGCGGTTCTCGCAGGGGAGTGCTCAGGCTATCGGGACGTCGTCAAGGGCCGAGTGAGGGGGGCTGAGGGCGGCCCTGGCGGCGGTCGCCAGCGTCGATCGGGCAGACCGCCGAGCGCTCCGCGGGCCTCCGGGCGCGTTACTCGGTGGCCGTGGTGTGCTCGGGCGCGGCGGGGCCAGGCCGGGGTTGTCGGGGCCCGGCGCCAACTCGATGTGGGCGAGGATGGCGCGCACCACCGCGGGGTCCTGGACGGTGGCGATGACCCGCAGGGGTCGCGCGCGGTTCTTTCTGCTGTAGGGCGGACGAGCGTGCCCCGCACGAGTAGATAGACGCCGCTGGCCACGCGTCGCGTCTCCTCAAGGGCTCCAAGCCTGCCGAGCTCCCGATCGGGCAGACGACGACCGCCGTGCTCCGGCGAACGCCGAAGATTCCAGGCCGCCAGGCGCCGAAATTCCCAGACACACGGATAGCCACCACCATCATCGACGACCACCTCGGCGCCGCCACAGGGTCGACGTCTGCTCCTTCGGCATGGCGTGGATGCCCTCGCTGCCGTCGCCAGCCACAACTCGCCATCGAGGATGGCGGAGTAGACGGGGCAGCGGACCTCACGGAGCCGGGCCAGCCCAGGGCCGACGGATCAGCTCGCGGCCTGGCCGGCTGGAGGCGTGGACGGTACGTGTGGCGCCTTAGCACGACAGATTGGCTGGCCGATGATTGGGGCGATATGGGCAGCGGCGCGTGACGCCGGTAGCGTGGCCAATCGCTCGACGGCGAGACCAAAGGAGGCGCGTCGTGAAGATGCTTGGAAGCATCGGATTCGGCATTCTCCTCGGACTTCTGCTCACCGGCTGCGCCACCGTGCCCCTGGCACCGACCGACGCGGACAGCCAGGCGAAGACCTTCGCCACCAAACGAGTTCTCATACGCTATCGCGGGCTACTTTCCACTTTTCACGATTCTTTTTGTTGTGCTTGAACGGCGGGCGCCTTGGCGTTTTCGACCTTTGAGCCGGGCGGCTGCGCGGCATGACAAGCGATGAGCGAATGAACGATAAGCGCGCAGATCGCGAGCCGCGGCTGGGGCTGTGGGACGCGGTGAGCCTCGTGATCGGGATCGTCGTGGGCACGTCGATCTTTCGCGTGTCGCCCTTGGTGTTTGATAACGCCGGCGGGCCGTGGCAGGGTCTGGGGGCGTGGCTCTTGGGCGGCGTGTTGTCGCTGGTAGGGGCGCTGTGCTACGCCGAGCTGGCGACGACGTACGCCCGTTCGGGGGGCGACTACGAATACCTCACGCAGGCGTACGGGCGGTGGGCCGGGTTCATCTTCGGCTGGGCCCAATTGGTGGCGGTGTGGACGGCCAGCGTCGGGACGATGGCCTACACCTTCGGGGATTATGGGACGCGCGTGCTGAGGTTGGAGTCGTCGGCGACCGTGTGGTTGGCGGCGGTCGCGGTGATTGCGGTGGCGCTGGTGAACATGGCGGGGCTGACGGCGGGCAAGTGGACGCAGAACGCTCTCACTGTGGCGAAGGTGGCGGGGCTGACGGGGGTGGTGGTGGCGGGGGTGATCGCTGCCATACTTGGTCGTGAAGTGACTGCGACGGAAATCCCTCCCCTTCGTGTTCCTTTCGCGGGAGCGGGATCGTTCGGACTGGCGATGGTGTTTGTGCTGTATACGTACGGCGGATGGAATGACGCCGCGTTTGTGGCGGCGGAGGTTCGCGATCGGCGGAGGAACGTGCCGTTGGCGCTGCTGGGGGGCGTCGCAGGGGTGACGCTCATTTACCTGGCGATGAACGGCGCGTATCTGGCGTCGCTTGGGTTTGATGGACTGGGCGCGAGTGAAACGCCGGCCGTTGACGCGCTAACGTCCGTCATGGGCGAGGTAGCGGGAGATCTGGTCGGCGCGCTGGTGATGATCTCCGCGTTGGGGGCGATCAACGGGATGATCTTTGCGGGGTCGCGGGTGTTCGCGGTGTTTGGGGCCGACCATCGGCTGTTTGGCTGGCTGGGACGCGATCCGC
Source organism: Candidatus Methylomirabilota bacterium (assembly GCA_046726415.1). GTDB lineage: Bacteria > Methylomirabilota > Methylomirabilia > Rokubacteriales > CSP1-6 > CAVWFS01. The sequence goes on along the minus strand of JBKPAK010000253.1, from coordinate 7,769 downwards.
GCGAAGGTGCGCCGGTGGCGGCGATTGCGGCGCAGGCGGCGGTCACGCTGGCGATGGTGTTCGGCGTGGGGACGGAGGGGGGCCGCGGCGCGATTGACGCGGCGCTTCGCGCGGTTGGCGCGCCGGTCCTTCCGTGGGACCAGTACTACGGCGGTTTTGAAACGCTGCTGGCGGCGACGGCGCCGGTATTCTGGACGCTGTTCCTGGCGGTGGGCGTAGGACTGATGGTGCTGCGGTGGCGGAATCCCGGGAGAGAGCGGCCGTTTAGCGTGCCGTGGTATCCGTTGCCGCCGCTGGGATTCTGCGCCACGTGCGCGTTTATGCTTTACAGCAGTTTGGATTACGCGCGGGAGTTGGCGCTGTTGGGGGTTGCGCCAGTGGCGGTGGGGCTGATCATCTATTTGTTGACATTCGGCCGAAGCGCTCCGCTAACGCGAGAAGCCTGATGCGAGTGCTCGTCTCCGAGGAGTTCGATCCCGCCACTGAGACGTGGCGCGCGCTCGCACCGATGACCGTGCCGCGCTTCTACCACCAAAGCGCGTCGCTCCACTTTCCCGACTCCTCCCGGTCTTCTTCGACGGCCACCGCCACCTCGCCCTCGAGAACCTCGCCTTGCGCCAGCAGCTCTCCGTTTACAAGAAGACGCTCAGGCGGCCGAAGCTACATCCGAGCGATCAGCTCTTTGGGGTTTGCCTATCGCGGGTGTGGGCAGAGTGGCGGTAGGCTTCATGATCGTGCAGTGCGGATGTGCCGCCCTGCTGGTCGCGTGAGCAGTGCGAGCGGGCACTGGGCCCGGGCGGATTCGTTTTACCCTGGTGCGGCACCCTGCGTCGAGACGTAGACCGCGTACAGCGACTGGCTGGCAGCCATGAACAGCCGGTTGCGCTTGGGCCCGCCAAAGCAGATGTTGCCGCACACCTCCGGCAGCCGGATGCGTCCGATGAGCTTGCCCTCCGGATTCCAAACAATGACACCGCTGTAGCCGACGCTGCGGCCCGCGTTGCTCGAGCACCACAGGTTGCCCTCGACATCAGTACGCACGCCGTCCGGTCCGCACTTGATGCCGTCCACCATGCAGTCCGTGAACACCCGGCCGTTGGACACCTTATTGTCGGTGCCCATGTCGAAGACGTGGATGTCGCGGTTGCCGCCGGGGCCCGTGTCGCCCGGGCCGCGGCCCGTGCTCGCCACGTAGAGCTTCTTGTAGTCAGGCGAGAAGCAGAGGCCGTTGGGATTCGACACCTGCTGCTCGGTGATCACCAGGTCCACTCGGCCGCTCGGATCGACGCGATAGACGCCGTGCGGCAGTTCGCGCTTGTACTCGCCCAGGCCGAGCGGCTGGCCAAGCCGGGGCTTGAGCCGCCCGGCGCGGTTGCTCGGCCCGCCCGCCGCGTCCGGCGCACCCTCGTACAACTGGCCGCCGTACGGCGGATCGGTGAACCAGTACGAGCCGTCGGGATGCGGCACGACGTCGTTGGGCGAGTTCAGCCGTTTGCCGTTGTACATGTCGGCGATCAGCGTGACGGAGCCGTCGTTCTCGTAGCGCACCACGCGCCGTGTCAGGTGCTCACACGAGAGCTGACGGCCCTGAAAGTCGAACGTGTTGCCGTTGCTGTTGTTCGACGGCATGCGGAACACGCTGGCTCTCCCGTCGTCCTCGAGCCAGCGCAACTGCCGGTTGTTGGGGATGTCGCTCCAGACGAGATAGCGACCCTGGCTGTTCCAGGCCGGTCCCTCGGACCACAGGGCACCGGTCCACAGGCGCTGGATCGGTGCGTTGGCCTGTCGAAGCGCGTTGAACGAAGGGTCCACGGTGATGACGTCAGGATCGACGAAATACACGTTCGGCGGCGCGTTCGGACCGAAGTCGCGCGGCGGTGTCGTGATCACGCTCGGCGGCTCCACGGGCTTCGGCGCTTGCGCCAGCACCGCATCGGGGGCCATAAAGGTCACGCCGGCAGCCGCGGCCACTGCTTTCATGGCCGTACGTCGAGATATCGCCTTTTCGGGTACCATCGAACCCTCCCGAGCGAGAAGGCGCTGCACGAAAAGTCGGACCCATTTTGTATCACAGACTCGGAAAGTAAATGCGCCGAACACCAGGGCTTCGGCGAACGACCCCGACAAGCTGGGAGTCATCACGCGACGACGTCGACCGGATGAAGCTGGTGTTCTTGCGCGAGCGGATTCCCGACGGGTTCAAGCAGCTTCCCGGCAAGTCGGACCGCATCGCCGGGCAGATCCCGGTGACGTGCGGGATGAGACGCCTTGCCTGTCCGCCTCGTCACTCGTGCTATCGCTCGCCCTGACACCGGCGATGCCGGAGCCGAGGAAACGTTCCACTCGCAACGTGCGGGCGCCGTCCTCGAAGCGCTCAGGTGAGAACAAGCACAGACGCACAAAGGGCTTAGCGTCTCCGCTAAGCCGTTGTGTCCGTTGGTTGCCGTGGGCCCGCGGTATCGTCCCGCGCTTGTCTATCGCTTCGAGGTCGAGGGATGATGGGTCTGGGCGAGCGAGCCGGAGGCCGAGGGCGGTGGAACGATCAGCGATCCCCCCCTTGGGAACCCGGCCGGGCCAACGACCGACGATGAGCGGATCGGAGACGAGCCCGACCAGGTGACCGTCACGAATCCCCGGTCCTCGGGTTGGGGTGACGTGTCACTGCGGGCGCGGGCCGAAGAGGATACGATGCGGCTTACCGTTGCTGACGCGATCTCTCCTTCCTACTTCGTGGCCATCGCTGCCGTGCAGCTCGGGTTCTTCCGACAGGAAGGCGTCGACATGGAGTTCGTCTTCGCGCCGCCGAATCCGTCGCAAGCCCTGAAGGACGGGGCTATCGACTTCTTCGGAGGCTCCCCCTACACCGGGCTGCGGACCTTCCACGGCTGGCGGGGCGGCGTTCTCCTGTGCGCTCTTTCCCACTACACCTACTGGTTCCTGGCGGTCCGCTCCGACGTCAAATGCGAACGAGGAGACGTCAGTGCGGTGAAAGGGTTGCGCCTGAGCGCGTCGGCAGACCCCGGCCTGACGATGAAACGGCTGCTGGAGGAAGCGGGCATCGACCTCCGGCGGGATAACGTCCGGATCGTCCCCAGTCCCCGGCGCACCAGCCCCAACTGGGCCTGGGATGGAGTCGATGCTATCGAGCAGGGCATCGCAGACGGCTACTGGGGCAACGGCCTGCGGGCAGACCTGGGGGTGAAACGCGGCATCGCCAAGATCCTGCTCGATGTGCGCCGGGGCGACGGGCCGCCCGCGGCCCGCCACTGGACCTTCCCGGCGCTCGCGACCACGGAGCGGCTGGTCAAGGAGCGTCCGGACATCGCCCCAAGGGCTGTGCGGGCCATCGTGAAAACCCAACGGGCGCTCCGGGCCGACCCGCAGTTGGCCGCGAAGGCCGCGCAACGCCTGTTTCCAGCCGAGGAGGCGGGTCTCATCGCCGACGAGGTGGCACGGGATGCTCCCTTCTACAACCCAACCATAAGCGAGGAGATGGTCGCCCATATCAGCCGATTCGCTCGCGAGATCGGCGCCCTGGAAGGGGAGGTCCGGTACGGCGAACTGGTCGCGACCCAGTTTGCCGGTCTCTGGCACCGGTAAGGTCGTCAACGAGCTCTACCTCGACGATCTCCGGGCGAAGACGCACCGCGGCCTTGCGGGCCGCGTCGCGCGCGGAATGAGCGCAGGCGGCCGTCTGTTCGGCTGCCGGACAATCGCCGTTCGGATGAACGGAGCGAAGGTAAGCGCGACGCGCCGGCGCGATTCGAGTTTCGCGCATCGCGAGCTCAGTATGGAAGAGGACGACGAACTGCGGTTGTGGGCGTACATGCCCCCACAGTGGCGATCGAGAAACCGGTCATCGACCTGACGCGACCCGCCCGAGCGAGGCATGGCACCGATTGGTGCGTATCAGGCTTGACGTTGCAGAAGCTGGCGCAGGACGGGTCGGGGCATTCCGACGATCCAACGCTCCGCAAGGAATTCGAGGGGATTCTCGAGGGAGCACGCAAGGCCGGCTTGCCGGAACGCTGACGCGATTCGGAAGGTCGGCGGCCATGCCAGTTACGTCGGCGCGCTGCCGCCGGTCGTCGAAGGCGTGGTGCCATTCGGGGTGACGCACGGGAACCTGCCGCTGTGTCTGGAGGAACTTTGGCGTCGCCTGCGCGCGGCCGACGGCGTTCGCCGTGACCCGCTGACGAATGATCAACACGCCGTCGTGTCCAGAAACGTCTGAATTGTCCCGCGCCCGGAAGGGGAAAAGATGAGCGCAAACAGATGGATCGATTGACCCCGGTCAGCGTAACGTCAGCAGGCCGCGAGCACCTCGCGGGAGGTGCTCGCTAACCACTTGAAATGGTGGCCGTCGAGGACTCGAACCTTGGACCCGCTGATTACGAGGGGACACAACCTGGCGTCCCTAAGCATCCCAAATCGTCCAAAATCAACTCATCGCCGTATCGTCCCAGGGGCCAGCGCGTCCCGAGAAATACCAGGGAATCCCAGCAAAACCATCAGCGCGACGTCAGCAAACTGAGCGCCGAGTCAGTGCGCGACGCGATCGATCGGCCGGGCGACCAGAGCGGTGTGAGGTGGAAGCCGATTTTCATAAGGGCGCCGTGTACACTCGCCGGTGTCGGCAAGGAGGGCGTCATGATCGTCCGCAAGAGTCCCGCCGGGTCGCTCACGCTCATCGGCCAGACCGATCATTCCCGGTTCGTCGGCCAGCTCGCCGCGCACTGGGGGAACGTCGACTTCGCGGCGCCGGCGCCGTACGACTCGGTCGTGCGTGCCGCGACGTACCACGACTACGGGTGGCTCCAGTACGAGACACGGCCGCTGACGAATCCCGAGACTGGCGAGCCGTATCCGTTCCTCGGCGTCCCGATGACCGACCGGCAGCTCGCGGGCTACCAGTGGGCGCTCGACTGGATGACCGACATCGATCCGTACTCCGGCCTCGTCGTCAGCATGCACCGCACCGGCTTGTGGAAGGGCCGCTACGGCAAGATCAAGCACCCGGCCGGCCGTTACAACCTCACGACGCTCTCGCCGGAAGTCCAGGCGTTCATCGCGCGCAACGAGAAGCGGCAGGAGGAGCTGCGCGCCTCGCCCGACGCCAAGGGCATCTGGACGAACTACCGGCTGATGCAGGTCTGGGATCTCCTCGGCCTCTACTTCTGCTGCCAGGAGCCGTACGAGGACTTCGTCGAGCCCGTGCCGGTGAGCTACGCGGGCGGCGACGACGACGGCGTGCGAATGGCCATGAAGCCCGTCGGGTTTCGCCGTGTCGAGTTCGCGCCGTATCCGTTCGACGTGCGGCCGCTGGCCGTGCAGCTCACGCTCAAGCGGTTGCCGCAGGCCACGTATCGGGACGTCGGGGCATTCCGCCGCGCGTGGTTCGGCGCGGAAGTCAGCGTGGAGGAATTCGAGCTGCTGTAGTCGGGCGAATGTTCTGGTTCAGGTGGAAGATGTTGTCGGGATCGTACTTGGTCTTGAGTGCCACCAGCCTGTCCCACGCCGGGCCGTACGCCGTGCGTACCGCGTCCGCGTCCGCATCCGCCCCCAGATAGTTCACGTATGCCCCGCCGGACATGAACGGGCGCATCGCGCTCGACACCCCGCGCGCCCACGCGAAGTTCTTCTCCGTCTCCTGCGGCCGGAAGCCGCCCGCGATCACGATTAGGTCGAAGGGTGCCGCGCGATGCACGAACGCCGTGGCGTTGGCGGGCACTCGCGCCACCGCGCCACCTAGGTGCTCGATGAAGATGCGCGACAGCGGCGACGGTGACGGGAAGTTCGTCTGCGCGAGCAGGAGGTCGACGAAGTCATCGCCGAGCACCTTCTCGCTCGTGAGGTAGCCGGTGCGGTAGTACCAGGGGCCGGGCGGATTCGTCGCGTCGAACATCGTCTGGAGCTCGGCGTAGCTCATGCGGCGGATCGTGTCCACGATCGGCGCGGCAAGATTTCGCACCGGCTGCACGAGCCGCTCGCCCACCCCGAGATCGCCGGAGTGACAGACGACGACGGCGATCGCGGGCCTGCCGTCGGACCACGTCGTGATGAGCACGGCGGCGGTCAGCTCGTCGGGCGCCGCGGCGACGCACTCCCGGTAGACGCGGAAGACCTCGTGTGCCCGCGTGAGCGGATAGAGGACGAACCCCGCCAGCACCGTCGTGACCGGATGCAGCCGAAGCTCGAACGACGTCACGATCCCGAAGTTGCCGCCGCCGCCGCGGACGCCCCAGAAGAGATCGGGGTTCTCGTCCGCGCGCGCGGTCACGAGCCGGCAGTCAGCGGTGATGAGCTGGACCGCCAGGAGGTTGTCGCAGGTGAGCCCGTAGCGCCGCATCAGCCAGCCGTGGCCGCCACCCAGCGTCAACCCGGCCACGCCCGTCGACGAGATGATGCCGCCCGTCGTCGCAAGACCGAACGGCAGCGTCGCGAGGTCGAAGTCCTTCCAGGTGAGCCCGGGGTCACTCACGATCACGCGCCGTGCGGAATCGACGCGCGTCGCCTTCATCGGCGAGAGATCGATCATCAGGCCGCCGTCGACGACGGCGTTGCCGGTGACGTTGTGGCCGCCGCCGCGGACCGAGATCGGCAGCTCGTGATCGCGGCCGAACCGGAGCGCGCGAACGACGTCGTCGGTGTTCGCGCAGCGGGCGATCAACGCGGGACGCCGATCGATCATGCGGTTCCAGACCGCGCGCGCGTCGTCGTAGTCGGCGTCACGAGAGCGAATCACGCGGCCGGCGAAGGACTTCTCGAACGCGCGCACGTCGGCATCCCCTACGCTAGTCGCCTCAGGCACGAGGCTACCGTAGCATCTCGAATCCGAGACGTCGAGAACGCGAGTAGCTGCCGCTCTGGCGTCCTCATGGTCTCCATTTGATCGTTCGCAGCGCGAACCACACACGGAAATGCTTTCGGGAGAATGGCAAAGCAATAATGCACCTATCGTTCGCCAAAACCCGGACCGGTGGACAAGGGGTTGATCGGGGGCTGATCTCAAGCCAATCTCAGCTTGATGATCACCCTGCTCCTCCACCTACTTCGGCTCCTCCCCGTCCTCTTCGGCGGCCATCGCCAACTGGCCCTGGAGAACCACGCCTTGCGCCAGCAGCTCGCCGTCTACAAGCGAATGATGACTCGGCCCCGATTACGCAGAACAGACCGCCTCTTCTTCTCTAAAGCGGTTTGTCAAGAGCACTGCTTGTTGGTCGTACCAGCTCCTTCGCTCTGCGCCTCCTCCGTGAGGGCGATCAACGCGAGTGGGTCGTGCCCGCTGTGCGAGATTTGTCATCCTTCTCTTCGCGCTGTCAGTGGCGAGTGGCAACTCGCCCGCGCATGATGGTGATGCGATCGGGCGGCGGCGCCATCTGGGTCACGGCCCTCAACATCAGCCAAGCGGAGGCTCGCGCTCACCGCCCATTCAGCCCTCGTATGGTCCGAATACTCGGCGGAGCGTCACCCGGCCGCCTCGACGCCAAAGGCCGACGACTCGGGCGCCGGCTCTTGAGGCAGGTCGCCACCCTGGTGACGCCGGACACGATCGTGCGGTGGCACCGCCAGCTGATCGCCCGGAAGTGGACGTTCACGCCGAAGCGGCCAGGCCGTCCCGGGGTCATGAAGGAGATCTCGACCCTGATTGTGCGGATGGCCACCGAGAATTCTGCGTGGGGCTACACCCGGATCCAGGGAGCGCTGAAGAATCTGGGCCATGACGTGGCCAGGAGTACGGTCGCCAAGGTCCTGAAAGACCATGGAAT
>JBKPAK010000252.1:0-8523 GCA_046726415.1 Candidatus Methylomirabilota bacterium | reverse complement strand
GCCCTGAGCCGGCCCCGCCGGCCCGGCCGCGCCGCGGGCACGGGCGCACCCCGCTGCCGGCCCTGCTGCCCCGGCGGCGGGTGGAGCATCCTCTGCCGGAGGCCCAGTGCGCGTGCCCAGCCTGTGGCGCGCGCGTGGTGCAAATCGGCGAGGAGACCAGCGAGCAGCTCGACTACACCCCCGCCTCCCTTTCGTGACCGAGCACGTCCGCTTCACCTACGCGTGCAAGGCGTGCGAGAGCCACGCCGTCACCAGCGCGGTGCCGGCCCAGCCCATCGACAAGGGCCGGCCAGGCCCCGGCCTCTTGGCCCAGGTGATCACGGCCAAGTATGCCGACCACCTGCCGCTGCATCGCCAGAGCGAGATCTTCGCCCGCCATGGGGTCAGCCTGGCCCGGCAAACCCTGTGTGACTGGGTGGGGGAAGCCGCCGCGCTCCTGGCCCCGGTCTACGACGACCTGAAGGTCAGTGTGCTCGCGAGCAACGTCATCCACACCGACGACACGACGGTGCCGGTCCAGGATCGCGCCCGGACGCAGACCCGGGACGGCCGGCTCTGGGTGTACGTGAGCAGTAGCCCGCCGGCCACGCGGGGCGACATCGTGTACGACTACACCCCGACGCGCAGCCGCGCGGGGCCGCTGGCCTTCCTCGGTGAGTTCCGGGGCTATCTCCAGGCCGATGCCTACGCGGGCTACGACGCCCTCTACGCCACCGGCCGGGTGGTGGAGGTCGGCTGCTGGGCGCACGCGCGCCGGTATTTCTGGGAGGCCAAGGCGGCCGATGCCGCGCGCGCGCTGCCGGCGCTCAGTTTCATTCAGCAGCTGTACCGCGTGGAGGCCGAGGCGAAGGACCTGGCCGCCGAGGCCCGCCGCGCGCAGCGCCACGCCCAGGCCCGTCCGATCCTGGACCGCTTCCGGCGCTGGCTGGACGAGCAGGCCGACGCCGTGTTGCCCAAGAGCCCCATCGGGGAGGCGATCACCTACGCGCGCGGGCAGTGGACCGCGCTGACCCGGTATGTCGAGGATGGGGATCTCGCGATCGATAACAACGCCGCCGAACGCGCGCTGGGCCGCGTGGTGACCGGGCGGAAAAACTGGTTGTTCTGCGGCAGCGACGCGGGCGGGACGCGCGCGGCGATCCTCTACAGCATCGTGGCCACGTGCAAGGCGCACGGCCTCGATCCGTGGGCGTACCTGCGGGACGTGTTGGAGCGGATCCCGACGCATCCCAATCGACGCCGGGCGGAACTGCTCCCTCGACACTGGCAGGCTCTCCGCGCCGCGGCGCCGCCGTAGCACACCTCACCGCCGCCCGCTGACCCGACGAGGCGGCCCACGGCATCCTCGCAGCACGTCGCAGACCAATCAACCGGGGCCTTCACCGGACGGCTACCCATCCGTCGACCGACTACACACCGGGTGAGCAGGTCGAGGCGAATCCATGCGGTTAGCGGGTCGGGCCCGTGGGGGAGGTCTGCCGCGGACACCCCTGGGTGTCCACCGAGGCCCAGAACCACTGCGTCAGAGGCGTTCGCGTCCGATGCAGGACGGTCCCCGCGGTGACTGACGTGTCGTGCCCGCACGCCAGGCATCGCCACAGGAGGCGCCTCGGAAGCTCCAAAGCGTCGCCATGGCTGCACCTCGGGCAGCGGTAGCCATCGGGCCAGCGCGAGACCGCCAAGTACGCTCGGCATGCCTCCTCGCTGGCGAAGCGCCGCTGGAACTGCGCCAACGTCCGCGGGAAATCCGGCCGAGCCACCCCCGGGAGCCAGTGGAGTCAACCGGATAGGCAGTAGGTCTTAATTGGGCATCGTCGACGCGTTTGCGGCGTTGGGACACAACGCGGCGAACGCCCGCGCGTTGGGCCGACCTCGAGCGCCGCGACCTCCCAACCGACGACTTCCGCAGGCGCGATCGATTTCACACCGTGTCGGGTCAGATGGCGCAGATGGCGACTGGAACGTGGATGGTCGGCTGGTTGAGCCTAGCGCTCGCTCAACGAAACTCGAGTAGCGGGTGGAAGTAGTGCCAGCCGAGGTGCAGGAGCTCGAGAAAGATCGCCGTCGCGAGCGCGCGGAAGGCCCAGACCTTGGCGAGCGCATAGCTCGATAGCTTCGCGCCGAGATAGCCCCCCAGCACGCTGCCGGCCGACAGCAGGCCGCCCTCGACCCAGCGTGTGTCCCCGGCGCGGGAAAACATGATGATTGCCACCAGCGTGGTGAGGGAGGCCAGCAGCACTTTGAGCGCGTTGGCGCGTGCCAGGCCGTAATGGCACACGAGGATGAGCACCAGCATCAGATAGGTCGCGCCGTCGAGCACGATGAAGCCGAGCCAGGCACCGACGCCGAACATCAGCGCGATGCTGCCGATGGTGACACGGGGCGGACCTTCGGGATCGTGCCCCAGCGCCTCCTTGACCTTGGTGAAGAGCAGCAGCAGCGCGATCAGTATCACGACGGTGATGACGATCCCCATCTGCCGGTTGGGCAGCGCTTCCGCCAACAGCACGCCGGCGACGCTGCCCAGCCCGGCCGAAGGGGCGAGCGCGGCCGCGGCTCGCCAGTCGACCAGCTTGCGCTGCTGGAAGGTCCACAACGCCGTGAGTGACCCGATCAGCACGGGCAGCCGGTTTGTGGCATTGGCCGCGCCCGCGTTGAGACCGAGCATGACCAGGATCGGCAGGCTGACCGCCGACCCCGAGGAGGCCAGCGTGTTGAGGAAGCCGCAGGCGAGGCCAGCGCCAACCAGCACAATCCAGTAAGCCGCGTCGCTGACGAGCTGCGCGGTCATGCGGCGTCGTTTTCGGCGTCGTTCGGCCCGCAGCCGCCCGCCCGGTCGCGCAGAAGCTGGCCGCCATGCCAAGACGGGCGAAATGGCCGGCGCCTGTGGTCAGCTGCCGTCCAGAGCGGCTCCATCGCAATGCGATCGCCCAACGCTCGAGACATAGGCGCGACGAACGCGCGGTTGACGACGTTCCCATCCTTCAGCACTCTAGCCCTCCCGGGCGATTGCCACGCGCCAGCGGACGGTTCGCGCGTTCCGCTGCCCCCAGTACAGCGCGGGCAACCAGCCTGTCAAGCCTTTCTTGGAGTGACCCTCCCATGAAGGTGGAATGTCGAGGCGGCTCGTCGACCGGCGTGTGTCGCGCCGGGCTTCTGTATCGGGGGCGGGACGGACCCGGCGTGAGGAGGGCGGGACGGACCCAGCGTGAGGGCGTGGAGGGCTGAGAACGGGCGTCCGTCAACTGGCCCTTTATCGCTCCTATGCTCCAGCGATCTCCGGAAGGTCGAAGTCGCGCCAGCCCGGCACCTCCGAGACGTCGGGGAACTCGACACCGAAGGGGATCGTGGCGTCGATGCCGACCGACGAGGAGTAGCCGCCGTCGGTGTAGGGATCGAGCGGCGCGGCCGCGGTGCGGTCCACGACGAACACGTCCTCCCGCGGCTTCACGCGGAACGACTGCGCCCACTCGACCTCGGCGGCGTTGCGGATGTCGATGTCGGGATCGACGGCGATGACCCACTTCGGATGCAGGTTGGACGCCATCACGGCGAGGATGGCCTGCCGTGCCTCGCCCTCGTAGCGCGGCTTCATGGCGATCACGACATAGACCTGCACGCCGCCCGAGCTGTTGATCGAGATGTCGGCGATCGTCGGGAACTGCGCCTGCAGCTGGCGCAGGATCGAGGTCTCGAACGGGATCTGCTTCAGCACATGGTTCTCGGTGATCGGCTTGCCGGTCAGCAGGCCCTGGAAGATCGCGCCCTTGCGGTGCGTGATCGCCGTCACCTTCGCCACCGGCTTGGGCGAGGACGGCGTGTAGTAGCCGGTGTACTCGCCGAGCGGGCCTTCCATCTTCTGGTGCTTGGTGTCGACCGTGAACTCGATCACGATCTCGGCGTGCGCCGGGACCTTCATGTCGTTGATGACCGCCTTGACGAGCTCGACCGGCGAGCCGCGCAGGCCGCCCGCGACGTACCAGTCGTTGGTGGCGTCGCTCGACTGCACCTGGCAGGAGAACATGGTCATCGGATCGACGCCGATGACGAGCGCGCCGTGGAGCTGCTTCCCCATCGCCGTCGCGTGCGCCATGTTCTTGCCGAAGCGATGGTTCGGCGCGGACCACACGCCCAGCTCCTTCGGTCCGTGGACCTGGAAGCGGTAGTTGCCGATGTCCGGGATTCCGGTTTCGGGATTCTCCGACACGACAATCCCGGCGGTGATGTAGCGTCCTCCGTCCTTGGGGCTGTAGGTCGGCACCGGCAGCCTGGTGACGTCGACCGCGTCGCCGGTCAGCACGACCTCCTGGCAGGGCGCCGCGCCTTTGACGTCCACGGGTGCCACCTGGTTGTTGATGCCCTTCAACACCTTGTCATGGATCGTCTGTTCAGTGGCCTCGAAGGCGATCAGCGCGCGGCGGCGATTGCCGTAGACGCCCGCCACCAGCGGGAATTCCGTGCCGGTCTGGGAAAACATCAACGCCGGCCCGTCGGCGGAACTGGCCTTGGCGAGAGCTTTGGCGACGTCGTATTTCATGGCGACGGGCCGCGCGATGTCGACGAGTTCGCCCGCGTTCTTCAAGGCGGTCAGGAAGGCGCGCAGATCTTGATAGGGCATGGTCAATCCGTCCTTGCTACTCGCGAGTACAAAGCGTGATGCGTAACTTGTTTGCCGATATTGGCCGCCACGACATCGAGGCGGCCGTTCGCGTGTCCGTGGCGGTCGGCCTGCCGCTGCTGGCGCTCGACGCCATCGGCCGTCTCGACCTCGCCCGCTATGCTGCGTTCGGCGGGCTGGCGATGCTCTACGGCCACGGCGAACCCGCGAAGCAGCGCGTGGAGAGCCAGATCGTCGCCGGCGTGGGCCTCGTCGTCACGATCGCCGTGGCCATGGCCTATGCGGCCGCCCGGGCGCCGGTCCCGGTGCTGGGCGTCCTGCTCGCCGTCACCGTGGTCGCCGCGGCCACGCTCGGCGCCGCCATGAGATGGGTGCCCCGCGGCGAGATGTTCTTCGTGCTGGTGCTTCTGATCATCGCCAGCATCCCGACAAGCTGGGATCGCCTGCCGCTCGGCATCGCCGTCGGCGCGGGCGGCGCGGCGCTGTCGGTGCTGCTCGCCTGGCTGAACGGCGCGTACAGGCACCGGTCGGGGAGCCGGTCTGGCGACCAACCGGAACCCGAAGGCTGGCGTCACTGCCTCGCCTCGGGCTACGCCCGTCTCGACCGCCGGCAGCACGTGATCCTGATCGTGGCCGCCACGTTCGGCGTGCTGGCGGCGTGGTCGCTCGCCCTTGCCCTCGGGGTCGGCCATCCGTTCTGGGCGGCGGTTACGGTTGCCGCGTTGATGCCGGCCCTCGCCGCCGCCGACGTCTGGCGCCGCACGCTGCACCTCATGCTGGGCACACTGGGCGGCGTGGGCGTGGCCACCGTCCTGTTCTCCTTCGATCCCGGCCACCTGGCGCTGATCGCGATCATCATCGTGTGCCAGGGGGCGGCGGAGATCGCAGTGGCGCGCAACTACGGCGTCTCCCTGCTTTTCTTCAGCCCGCTCGCCATAGGCATGAGCAACCTGAGCGTCGGCGCGCCGTGGCAACCGCTGCTGATCGACCGGGTGGCCGAGGCCGCGCTTGGCACGGCCGTCGCCCTGCTCGTGATCCTCGCGGGCCGCCGGATCCTCAGAGTGTCCTGAGCGAACGGATCGATCGCACGCCGCGCCTACTGGGCCGAAGGGTGACCCCGGCCCAGGCTGCAGATGTTTCGATCCAGATGGACTCGAGAAGATCTTCACCACATAGGTGGCGGCCCGCCGGAACATGTCCTGGAACCGCGGCCCGTACGCCATGAGGCCGCCGGTGTCCACGAAACCCGCGATGGTCGAACAGTCCTGGCAGCCCGTTTCTTGCCTCGAGGTCCAGGACTCGGCGCCGATAGGCAAAGAGTACCTCGTCCGGCGCCGTGATGAAGGCACCTGCACTCCCTCTTGTATAGCGGCAAAGGCCGTCTCGAGCTCGCTCGGATCCCGAAGTTCCACGGCCTGAAGCTCGATCCGCAACAATTTGGGCGGCGCGCTGGGTCTCTTTCCGAATAAGCTCGTAGATCGGATTGGTCGGGTTCCCCAAAATGGCGACGCGCGAGACCCTTGGCAGGACCTCCTTGAGCAGCTCGACCTTCTTGGCGCTGAGCTCCACGTTAACGACGCTCAGCCCCGTGACGTTGCCACCCGGTCGGGCGAGGCTCGCGACGAGGCCCGACGCACGAGCGGCCGCCGCCCCTGTGACGATCGGGATCGTCCTCGTCGCACTCATGGCGGCCTGCGTTGCCTGTCCACCGCCGGTCATGATGACATCGACCTTGAGCCGGACCAGCTCCGCGGCGAGGTCCGGAAGCCGATCGCGCTTCCCCTCGGCCCCCCGGTACTCGAGGACGACGTTCTGGCCTTCCACGTATCCCAGCTCGCGCAGTCCCTGTCGAAACGCTCGACATTTGGATCGGGAGGCGCTCCGGCCCGTAGCACACCTATTCGAGGAACCTTCACCGACTGCGCCTCGGCGGTGGGCGGTACCGCAGAAAGCAGCGCAATGGCTATAACGAGCGGGATATGCGTGGGACTCAGAATGCCATTCCTCACCCCGCACTCCGCCGCATCGAAGAGAATTGCTTAGTTAATGGGGCACGGCGCGCGTTCCCGGCGCGGTGAAAGGCTCGCAGTAGCGGTGATTGCCGTAATACTCGATCGAGCGCCCTCAAAATCTCCGTCGCGAACTTTTAGAGGGCCGGCCGGGGATAGTCGACATTAGGGCCGTCTGGCGGCGCTCGCCCGGTCATGGTCTCGGTCACTGTGACGTAATCTCCCAGACTCGGACGCTGGTCGCCCCAGGAGCCGCTGGTCGCCCCAGGAGCCCGATGCCACAGGGGATAGTCGAGCGCTCGCCCGGTCATGGTCTCGGTCACTGTGACGTAATCTCCCAGACTCGGACGCTGGTCGCCCCAGGAGCCGCTGGTCGCCCCAGGAGCCCGATGCCACAGCGCACATTAGCGGCCTCCTCGCGCGCCGACCGCGCCCGCCGGCTGAGCGGCAGGCTATGATGGCACACCGCCGCCGTCAACCGGGTAAGTGGACCGGCCGGATCAGCGCTGATGACGCCTCGCCGCGCGGGCACGACGGCGTCCACCGCGCCCCCGAGCCGATCCGATCAGGGCGTGGCGGCGCCGGGCTCGGGTGGGGCGGGGCCGGGGCTTGGCCCCGAGCAGGCCATCCGCGCGCACCTGGGCCGCTCCCAATCGGGTCGAGCCCCGGGCCCACCCCGCCCGCGTCCTGATCCGATCAACGAGAGCCGCGGCGGACCCCGTGGTGTCGGCGCCGCGCGGCGTCATCGGTGCCGATCCTGCAGGGCCACGTGCTCCCAGTGCGGTTGACGGCCGAAGTGTGCCAGCATAGCCTCCCGCTCAGCCTCGGCGGGGTGGCCGGCGCGTGCGGAGGCTGGTCATGTGCGCTGTGCCTACGGCTCCAGCGGGAATCCAGCGTGCGGAGGTGGGGGTGGACGGCAGGGGGCGGCGCGCACGCGGTGGGGAGCGAGGGTGGAGGGCGTTGATGCCGCCTACGCTCTTGATGAGGATGCGGAAGATCCAGGTCTTGAGTGACGAGCGGCCCTCGAACGCCCACATGCCCTGGATCACGCCGACCCAGGTGTCCGGCACCACCTCGTCCGCGACGGCGCGATTGGAGATGTAAAGGCGGGCGACGCGGCAGAGGCTCGCGTGATAGTGGCAACGAGGCGCGCAAACGCGATTTGGTCACCACGGCGCAGCGCTTCGATCACGCTCCCATCGTCGGGCGCCGCGCCCGGCGCGCCTCCTGAATTGTTCGGCGCCTCGATCATACCCGCCCCATCTGCGCTCTCGGTACCGCGTATGTACCCGTGCGGCGCGCTCAGCCTCGCCCGCGGTATGAATTCTAGCCCGCATTATGCGTGAAGACACAGACATGACCCCGACAGGGGCCGCATTGGCCCGCAGGGCCAACTTTGCGGGGTCGGAACATCGCGATGCATTGCCAATCGAAGGAACGAACCGTGGACACACTCGGTGGACGGCTGGTGAGCCCCCGCAGCCACGGGCACCGGAGGGACACGGCTCCCGTTGTTTTGTCGCAACTCGATGGGCAGGGCGGTCAGAGGGTGGCGCCGAGCGCGACGGCGAGTTGGCCCCACTCTCGGCGCCAGGGAAACGCCATGGGGAAGTGCACGACCACGCGGCGCACCGAGCGCTCCAGCCAGACCCCGAGCTTCAGCAGCCGCTCGCGGAGCGTGATCACTTGCGCCGTGGCCCAGGCCGCCCCCCGTGCGGCGAGCCGGAGGGCTTGGAACAGGATGTACGCGGCGGCGGTGAGCAAGAGCCGAAATTGATTGGCACGAAAGCGCGAGCAGCTCAAGCGATCCAGGGCCAGGCCGTCTTTGAGTTCCTTGATCCGGTTCTCGATGTCGCCCCGCTCGCGGTAGATCGCGTAGACGTGCTCGGGAGTCTG